>JADLBW010000190.1 GCA_020847515.1 Pirellulales bacterium
ACGGGGTTACGCCGCATCCTGGTCAACGAGCGCCCGATTCCCAAATACGCCGCCCTGAACCTGGCTGCGACGAATCCGTATTTCAATGGCGGCGTCATGGTGGTGAATCTCGACCTCTGGCGGCGCGAGGGGCTGGCGCGCCGAATGCTCCAGGCGCTTCACGACCATCGCCAGCACGTCCTGTATTGGGATCAGTACGCCTTGAATGTCGTCCTAAGCGGGCGCTGGAAAGCGCTGGATCCCCGCTGGAATCAAAATTCCTACATCTTCCGCGAAACCAAGTGGCTGGCGTCGAACTTCTGTTTGAAACAGTGCCCAACCTACGCGTCCGACCCGTGGATCGTCCACTTCAATTGGCTAAAGCCGTGGCAGGCCCAGTGTGCCCACCCGTTCGCCGAGGAGTTTTTGCAGTTTGTCCGCGGCTCGCGCTGGGCCGCCTCGATTCAATCGCCGCAGACGCCCCTCCCTTCCGAGAACGTACGCGCCCGACCCGCGCGTTCCTCGCGCGGTATGGTCCGGTTTCTTCGCAATCAGACGCGACGCCTGTTTGGTAAATCGGCTGCGTAATCGCGAAACTAATCCCCGCCAGGCAATCTTAGCGGTAGCGAGGCCATGGCCGCTCTTGGGCGTGATCGACGCAGATCAGAACCGGCCCGACGCTTGAAAGGCGCCGATTGATGCGAATCGCCATCTACTCCACGATGTCCGGCCAGCCGTGGGGCGGCAGCGAAGAGCTATGGAGCCGTACGGCGCACGCGCTGCTTGCCCGCCGACATTATGTGAGCGTAAACGTCAAGCATTGCCGCCAGCTCGCCCCGGCGCTAGTGAATCTGCGAAAGGCGGGCGCCGACGTGCATCGACGCCGCGGACTCCCGCTGGGACGCACGCTACGGCGAGCGCTTAAAGCGGTCGGCCTCGCGCGTCAGCCCTCGCTCAAGTGGCTCAAGCGCTGTCGTCCCGACTTCGCCCTCGTTTCGATCGGCCTCCACTTGGACGACCTTTCCATCACCCAAACCTGCCGGTCGCTCGGCATTCCCTACGCGCTTTTGTTGCAGGCGGCCAGCCCCTACGCGTTCGTGGATCCGCGAAACTTCGATCCGTATCGCGCCGCCTGGGCCGGCGCCGCGAAGTGCTTCTTCGTGTCGGACCAGAATCGGCAGGTCGTCGAGACCGATTTGGCGCTCGACCTGTCGGACGGCCAGATCATCGACAACCCGTTCCAGGTGAGTCCGGCCGCCCAGCCCGCCTGGCCGACCGACGGCAAAACCTGGAAACTGGCCTGCATCGCGCGGATCCACTTTCCATCCAAGGGCCAGGATTTGCTTCTTCGCGTGCTGCGGCTGCCCAAGTGGCGCGCCCGACCGATCCAAGCGAGCCTGTTCGGCGCCGACGGCGGCAGCCTGCGCCAAGTCCAGGAACTGATCACCCTCCATAGCCAGCATAAGCAGGTCGTAATTCGCGGCTTCGCCAAGAACGTCGAGGACGTGTGGCGCGAGCATCATGCCCTCGTGCTCCCCTCCCGCTACGAGGGCAACCCCCTGGCGATGATCGAAGCTATGATTTGCGGCCGCGTGCCGATCGTCACCGACGTTGGCCGCGCCAGCGAGCTGATCGACGACAACGTCGCCGGTTTCGTCGCTCCCGCCGCGACCGTCGAGCTGCTGGACGATGCCCTGGAGCGAGCTTGGCAACGCCGGCATGAGTGGCAAGCGATGGGCCAACTCGCCGCCGCGACCATCCGCCAGCGGCACAGCCTGCAGCCGGCCGAGGACTTTGCCGACCGCCTTCTCGCCGCCGCGACTGGCCAACAGCAGCAAGCGCCCAACCTCGCCCGCGCCGCAGCCTGAGGAGGAAGGTCGACCACAGCTTTTCCCAGAGAAAACAGACGGAGCTCGAAGCGCGGGATAAATACGGGTCTTCGCCGACCAACATGAATTGAAATCGGCGTTTATCAGCGTTCTCTGTTTTTCTGTTGATCTCGTCTTACGCGCCTTCGTCATGCGCGTACTTTGCGGCTTACTGCGTCGGCGGCCATTCCACGCCGCTGAAGCCCGCCAAAGCCAGAATCAGCGCCTGCGTGCCCGCGCGCCCATGGCCCTGCGCGGCAACCGCCCGATAAAGCTGCTCGGCTAGCGCCACGCCCGGCAGTGCCAGGTTCATCCGCCGCGATTCTTCCAGGATGATCGCCATATCTTTCAGAAAGTGCTCCACAAAGAATCCCGGAGCGAAGTCCCCGCAAATCATCCGCGGGCCGAGGTTCGACAGCGACCAGCTCCCCGCCGCGCCCGAAGCGACCGACTCCAGCACCCTGTCTAGATCGAGTCCGGCGCGGTAGGCGTAGACGAGCGCCTCGCACACTCCGACCATGCCGCCGCAGATCAGCGTCTGATTCACCATTTTCGCGTGCTGCCCCGCCCCAGGCCCCCCTTGGCGGACCCACTTCGAGCCCATCGCCTTCCAGCAGGGTTCCAGCGCCGCGACCGCCTGCGCGTCGCCGCCGATCATGATCGACAGCGTGCCGTTACGCGCCCCGATATCGCCGCCGGAAACCGGAGCGTCGATCGCCGTCACGCCCCGCTGGGCCGCCACGACCGCAATCTCTTGAGCCAGCGCCGGCTGGCTGGTCGTCATGTCGACCAGCACCGCGCCCTCGTGGCACCCGGCCCGCGATCCCTGCGGGCCCTGGGTCACTTCGCGGACGTCGCTGGGGTAGCCCACGATCGAAAAGACTACGTCCGCCGATTCCGCCGCAG
>JADLBW010000191.1 GCA_020847515.1 Pirellulales bacterium
GAAATTCGCCGCGTACGTCGACCGTGATCTTCTTCGACAGGTCGCCGTTGGCGACCGCCGTGGTCACCTCGGCGATATTGCGGACCTGGCCGGTGAGGTTGCCGGCCATCGAGTTGACGCTGTCGGTGAGGTCCTTCCAGGTGCCCGCGACGCCTTTCACGGCAGCCTGGCCGCCGAGCTTGCCGTCGGTGCCGACCTCGCGGGCCACGCGGGTCACTTCCGAGGCGAACGAGCCAAGCTGATCGACCATGCGATTGACGGTCTTGGCAGTGCGAAGAAACTCGCCCTCCAGCGGCCGGCCGTCGATGTCCAGGGCCATCGATTTGGAGAGATCGCCTTTGGCGACGGCGCCGATTACGCGGGCCATTTCGCTGGTGGGGTGGACCAGGTCGCTGATGAGGTTGTTGACCGAGTCGATAGTGCCGGCCCACGAGCCGCTCAGGCTGCCGAGCCGGGCCCGCTGCTTGATCTTGCCTTCTTTGCCGACTACGCGGCTGATGCGCTCCAGCTCGTCGCTGGTCCCCTCCAACCGGTCCATCACTTCGTTAAAGGCATCCCCCACCTTGCCGGCCATGCCGGTCCAGGTGGCCGGCAGGCGGACCGTAAAGTCGCCATGACGCAAGGAGGTCAGGGCAGCCAGCAGCGCCTGCAGATCAACCTCTTGACCGTCCTCTTGACCGTCAACCTGGGCGTCTACGGGCGGGTCCTGCAGCATGGACATGGTTGCGTCCTCGAATTGCCCTAAGGGGAGTCAGGCGCCGGACAGGAGAAGAGGTATCCGCCACCGCTCCTGGTGGAGTAAAAACACAGCCCTGCGCTGATACCGGGGACGGCTACGGCCTAAGTGAATTCAAAACGCCCACCCTGGTCTGATGCCGACCAAGAGGCGCGCAGCTCAATCCCGCAAATTTTCTGTTTCTGGCATCGGTGTCGTCGCCACATAAGCAGTTTTGGCGCCAAATCAATTACACGTAAAACGCTGGCCCGTGTGTGGCGCCGGGGGCGATTTATGCGGGATGCCCAAGGCAGGGCGGGGGCGCCTGCCCCCGGGGGCGGCAGGCTCAAGAAAGACGCCGCGAAATCTGCACGGCGAGCCGTTATGCACTCAGGATCCAGCCTGATGAAAGCGTCCCGCGCGTCGTGGCCGGTCGGCCTCGGGGCGCCCGGCGGCTGTTCGATCAATCCACGCTGCCAGGTCGACCCGACTGCGGCTGTTCGGATTAATTTCGTAATCGCCCAGCGGACGCCGCGCGGGTTTCGTCCCGCCAACTGATAGCGTAATGCAGCAGCGTCCCGCGCGATCGATCCATTCTTTCCTTCCCGGCCGGCTACTGATAACTTGTTGCGCAGAGAGAGCTCGTCGTCGGGCCTTGTGTTCTGCATAAGGAAGCTTGCCATGCGCCATCCTGCAGCGCCAGGCGTTGTCGCCGTATGCGATCTTCGGGCGGCCCTGGTTCGCCTTGACGGTGACGAAGAGCTGCTTCGGATGCTCATTAGCGTCTTCCATGAAGACGCGCCCCAGTTGCTCGAACAGCTAGACCAGGGGCTGCAAACGGGCGATCTACGCACCGTGGAACGAGCCGCCCATAACCTGAAAGGTTTAGCCGCAAATTTTGACGGCCAAGCGGCCCGAGATGCGGCCTTCACCGTCGAAATGCAGGCGCGTAGCGGAAGCACCGCCGGCCTCGACCAGGCGATCGCCGAGTTGCATGCGCGGATCAAGCGATTGCGCCAGGCCCTCGCCGAGTAGCGTGCTAATCGGCAGGGAGGCCGTTCAAGCGGTCGAGCAGCGCCGCTTGTGCCGGATTCATTTTCCAGCGGGCCTCGTCGATCGAAAAGAAAGCGATGCGGTCGATCTCCGGAAAGGCGGCCCGTCGTCCCGACTTCGGCGGCCACTCCATAGTGAACGCACCCGGCTGAAATCTCGCCAACAGGGCCTCTTCCGCCTCTTGGCTGCGCAGGGCAAACGCGCAAAGCCGCTTTCCTGATCGCAGCACCACCTCCCCCAGCGGCTGCAGCGGCCCGCGGGGCGGCCATCCCAATTCCTCTTCGAATTCGCGCCGGGCTGCGCGATCAGCCGCTTCGCCGGGCTCGACCAGCCCCTTGGGGATCGACCAGGCGCCCTGATCCTTGTTCCGGAAGAACGGCCCGCCAGGATGGCCTAGTAGGACCCGCAAACCGGCCGAGGCGTCGCGGTAGAGTAGAATTCCCGCGCTAAGGGTTGCCATTGTTGGCGATCGGTGGTCGGTGATCTGTGATCGATCCTTGGTCCAGCTATTGATTCCTGGGCCACTAATGAACCCGTTGTAAATTTGGCTATTGGCTATCGGCCAGAATTAGGCATGCTCCCTCTGGCCGCTAGCCGCTAGCCGCTAGCCGCTAGCCGATAGCCGATAGCCGGGCACGGTTCACTAGTTGCGCAGTTCTCAATATATGCAGCGCGTTTTTATCCTATCGCCGGCTCGGACCACGGGAAAGCGCGCGGCGCTGCTTTACAACGAAGGCGCCTCGTTCGACCTGGCCTGCCGCCTGCGGCAGGAGGGCGGCGTCGCGATCGGCGACGTCTTTGCCTTTTTGAGCGGTCTCTATTTTCGCGGCAAGCTTGCCTATGCACGGCGATTCGCCGTGCCGCCGGCAGAGTGTGCGGGCGGTTACGTGATTACGTCTGACATGGGGCTGGTCGCTTGCGAGCACAGGATTATCCTCGCTCGGCTGCGGCAGTTCTCGCGCACGATGATCGACCCGGCCGAACCGAACTATCGGCGGCCGTTGGAGCGCACCGCCGGCGACCTGGCGGCGCTTCTTCCATCGGAGGCGGAGGTCGTCTTGCTCGGAAGCATTGCAACGGACAAATATATCGCAATTCTCCGTGAACAGTTCGGCGACCGATTGGCATTTCCGCGCGAGTTCATCGGCCGGGGCGATATGAGCCGCGGCGGATTGCTGTTGCGCGCCGCCGCGGCCGGTACGGAACTTGAATATGTAGCGATCCACGCCGCCGCATCGCGGACCGGAGCGCGGCCGCCCAAGCTGTTGCCGATCAAGCGGCGAGCCGCGCGCCCGGCCGAGCAGTGAGCCGTCCGACGGCTGCACGACGACGCCCCCCTGGCCGCGCCGGAGCCGCGCCATGTCCTTGCCGATCCGTCCGCCCTACTCGCCGATGGAGGCCCGCAGCGTCGGGGAGATCCCTCACGGCGAGGACTGGCAATACGAGCCGAAATGGGACGGCTTTCGCTGCCTGGCGTTTCGCGACGGACCCGAGGTCTATCTCCAGTCAAAAGCGTCCAGGCCGCTGGGCCGGTATTTTCCGGAGCTTGTTGCAGCGATTTCCGGCCTGAAGGCGTCCCGTTTCGTGCTGGACGGGGAGATAGTCGTCCCGGTGGACGAGGCGTTGTCGTTCGACCAGCTACTGCAGCGCATCCATCCTGCGGAAAGCCGAATACGACGCCTTTCGTCCGAATTCCCTGCTAAACTGATCGTGTTCGATCTGCTGGTCGACGCCAGCGGAAATGACTTATCGACGCTGCCGTTGAGAGTTCGTCGTCGAAAACTCGAGTCTTTCGCAAAGCGGTATTTTGGTCGGCGGACGCGGATCGTTCTTTCGCCGGCTACGGATAACGAGCAAACGATCAAAAAGTGGCTTAAGCAGGCCGGCAACGCACTGGACGGCGTCATGGCGAAGCGACTCGATATGTCCTATCGTTCCGGCTTGCGCGACGGCATGCAGAAGATCAAGACGCTCAGATCGGCCGACTGCGTCGTCGGCGGGTTTCGCTACGCAGCCAGTCGGCCAGTCGTCGGTTCGTTGTTGCTGGGTCTTTATGACGAGCAGGGATTGCTGAATCATGTCGGTTTCATCGCCGCCGGCCGCCAGCTTGGCGTCGTGGAGTTGACGCAGAAGTTAGAGAAGCTGGCGGGGCCTCCAGGGTTTACCGGCGCTTCTCCGGGCGGCCCCAGCCGCTGGAGCCGTGGTCGCGACACTCAGTGGCAACCGCTGAAGACCAAGCTAGTCGTCGAAGTCCGCTACGATCATTTCACCGGCGGTCGTTTCCGGCATGGAACCAAGTTCTTAAGATGGCGTCCCGACAAGCATCCAAAACAATGCACTCTCGACCAGGTCCGGCGGGAGAGCCGCTTGCCGCTGCTGTTGAGCTAATTCCGCCGCGGCGGGTCGAAATCGCACGGCTTGCGATCGTTGCTGTATGAACACAGTAAGCCCGGCAAAACCTCGACTGCTGGTGGTACACGACCGCCCCGAGATGCGAACGCACATCCGCCAGCTCGCCGGCGCTGAGCTGGCGCTGGAGGAAGCGGCCGACGCCCGCCAGGCGCTGGCGGCCGCCACTTCCCGCCCGGCCGACCTTATTCTGTTTGAAGCCGATTTGCTGGCGCACGACCGGTGCCGGGCGCTGCACAACCTTCGCGCCGACGCGCGAACGGCCAAGACGCCCGTCATTGTGCTGGCCGGGCCGGAAACCGAACCGGCGCGGCGGACCGCCCTGGCCGCGGGCGCCGACGACTTCCTGCAGCTTCCGTTTGACGCCGTCGATCTGCAGGCCCGACTGGGCGTTCACCTGCGCATGCAAGACGCGCGACGGCAGATCGCGCTCGAGCTACGCCAGCCGCAAGAAGAACTGCGGGAGGCGCTGGCCTCGTTCGGCGCCGGCGCCTTTCGCTGGGAAATACGGACCGGCGCCCTGGAGTGGGACGAAGCCCTCGATCGGCTGCTGGGCCTTCCCCCCGGGCAAACCATCGGGTCGCTCGAATCGCTGCTGAGCAAGATCCACCCTGCCGATCGGCAGCGGGCGGCCGATCGTTACCGCAAGTGCGCCGCCGGCGGCGGCAAGCTGGAGCTGGAGCACCGCGTCGGGGCAACCGGCGAGGACGCACGGTGGCTCTACGTCCGGGGCCAGGTCTTCACGGACGAACAGAATCGGCCGTCCTATGTGACCGGCGCGTGCTTCGACGTCACCTTGCGCAAGCGAACTGAGCTCCGCCGGCAGTTCGACGGCGAACTGGAGGGCGCGCTTCGCCTGCGCGCCGAGCCGGCCGATTTGGGCGCCGACGCCGTTAAGCTGCTGGGCGACTATCTGGAGGCGGATCGCGCCGCGTTGGGTCTCGTCGAAGCGGACGAAAACGTCTTTCAGGTAACGTGCGACTACTGTCGCGAGCCGCCGCGGATCGCCGGCCAACACCGGATCGACCAATTCGGCCGCGAGGCGCTGCGCGTGCTGCGGTCGAACCAGCCGCTGGTCATTCATCGCCTCGACGGGCACGAGCCGCCGCCGGAAACCTATCTGGCCTACCGACAACTGCAGATCCAGTCGGCCGTGTGGGCGCCGGTGCACGAGGGCGGCAAGCTCGTCGCCGTGTTAGGGGTGTTCCAATCGACGCCGCGGCAGTGGGCGGACGAGGACGTGGAACTGGTGCGGCGGGTCGCTCAACGAATCTGGGAATCGATTCAGCGACTGCGGATGGAGCGCGACCTGCAAGACAGCGAGGCCCGCTTCCGCCAACTGGCGGACTTGGTCCCGCTCGTTGTGTGGCAGGCCCGCCCCGACGGCGCCGTCGACTACTACAACCAGCGCTGGCAGCAGCTTACCGGCATGCCCGGCGGCGTCGTCGGCGATCCGGGTTGGGAGCCGTTCCTGCACCCCGACGATCTGCAGCAGGTTCGCCGCGACTGGTACAAGGCGGTGAAAGCCGGCGAGCCCTTCGTAAGCGAACACCGGCTCAAGGACGCCGCCACCGGCGAGTACCGCTGGTTCATGGCGCGGGCCGTCCCGGTGCGCGACGCCTCGGGCAAGGTCGTCCGCTGGTTCGGCGTCTGCACCGACGTCCACGAGTTCAAGCTCGTGGAGCAAGCCCTGCGGGCTAACGAGCAGCGGCTGGAAGCAATATTTGAAGCCGCCCCCGAATGCGTGAAGATCGTCGGACGCGACGGAACCGTTCTGCAAATGAATCGCAGCGGCCTGGACATCCTGGAAGCCGGCTCCAAGGAGGAAGTATGCGGCGGCCCGATCCTGGAGTTCATCGCGCCGGAGCATCGCCAAACCTGGTTGGAGAACCACGAGGCGGTATGCCTGGGCGAAAACCGCCGCTGGGAATTCGAGCTGCTCACCCGGCTGGGGAATCGCCGCTGGATGGAGGCGCATGCCGTGCCCGTAGTCCTTCCCGGCGGCGAACGGGCCCACCTGGCGGTGGCCCGCGACATCACCAGCCGCAAACGCAGCGAGGCGGAGCGCGAGCAGCTTTTGCAGGCCGAGCGGAACGCCCGAGCCGAGGCGGAGCAGTTAGGCCGCGTCAAAGACGAATTTCTGGGAACGCTGTCCCATGAACTTCGCACGCCGCTCAATGCGGTTCTGGGCTATGCAACGCTCATGCAGATGGCCGATCAATCGGCCGCCGAGCGCGAGGAAGCGATCACGACCATCGAGCGCAACGCCCGCCTGCTGGCCAAGCTGGTTGACGACCTGCTGGACATGAATCGCATCCTGTCGGGCAAGATTCGCCTCGACGTACAGACCATTTCCCTGCCCGACATCGTCCACGCCGCCATCGACACCGTGCGCCCCTCGGCGGCAGCCAAAGGAGTCGAACTGCTCGTCGACTTGGACCCGGCGGCAGGCCAGATTCGCGGCGACGCCGAACGAATCCACCAGGTGATGTGGAACCTGCTGTCCAACGCCGTCAGGTTCAACCGCCCCGGGGGCTGGGCGCGGGTTTCCGTGACGCCCGTCGCGGGACATATTCAGCTCGCGGTGGCGGATTCGGGCGAGGGGATCGCCGCGCATTTTCTGCCCCATGTGTTCGACCGGTTCCGCCAGGCCGACTCGACGACTACGCGAAAACATGGCGGGCTGGGCCTGGGGCTGTCGATCGTCAGGCACCTGGTTGAGCTGCACGGCGGGGTCGTTCATGCGGCCAGCGAGGGGGTCGGCCGGGGCGCCACGTTTACCGTGCTGCTGCCGTCGTCGCCTCCGGCTGAGGCCGGCGGCGAGCCGTCGCCGCAATCGTCGCTGGGGGCCGTTGGTCCGTCCAGCGGGTGGCCCGCCGACCTCGCCGGCGTCGCCGTACTGGCGGTAGACGACGATCCCGACTCCTGCCGCATGGTCAAGCGCGTTCTGGAAGAATGCCGGGCGACCGTCGCCACCGTCGCCTCGGCCCGGGCGGCGCTGGAGCTGTTGCAAGAGCGAGCGTTCAACGTGCTGATCAGCGACATCGGCATGCCGATCGAAGACGGCTACGATTTGATGCGGACCGTCCGCTCGCTCGGCGGGACGACGCGGGCCGTGCAATCCGTCGCGCTCACGGCGTTCGCCCGGCCGGAGGATCGCCGTCGGGCTTCGTTGGCCGGCTTTCAAGCGTACGTGACCAAGCCGGTCGACGCCGGCGAACTGATCGCGGTCGTCGCGCAGCTAGTCGGCCGATCGATCCGCCCGGCATACGAGCCGAACCGCTGATCCGGTTCAGTCCTCGCCGGCGATGGTCGCCATGGCGTTATAGAGGGCCGCGTCCACGGCGTCGGCCACGAAGGCGACATGCCCGTCGGCGTAGGCGAACAGCGCTCCGGCGGGATGCTCGCTGGCGAAGGCGCCGTTCTGCCGTTCAACCATGGCGCCGCCGCCCGGGGGCGTATTGAGGGGGTTAGCCGTCGTTCGCAGGGCGTCGGCGTTGACGCGCGCGTAAGTCCAGGCGTTGGACGATTCCCAAGCGTCGGCCAGAACTACTTCGCCCAGCATTGCCGTCTGAGCGAGCCCGTCGGCGATTTCCTTGACTTGCCGCGGCGTCACGTAGATGAACATGCCGTCGTTTTCGTATTTCGCGGCGCGTTTGGAATAGGCGGGCGCGCCGGGCCCGACGGAACCGTGGACGAAGGCGTAGCTGCCGGTCGCCGCCTTCACCGGCGCGTACACGTCGCTGATGGCCTCCGACGAGTCGCTGGGACAACGAAACACCAGGAGCTGCCGCTTGACCGCCTCTGCTTTTACCGGGTTGTAATAGTACCAACCCAGGTCGCTGACGTTGCGGTTCCACAGGCCGCCGTCGGCAATCGCCATCTCGTCGTAGAGGGCCTGCAGTTCGAGATAGGGCAACAGCTCGACAAAGCCGCTGGCGCCCGTCTTTCTTTCCGCCGGCAGGCCCGGGGGGCAGGCGGGAATCGCGGATGCCTCGCCTTCGTCGTCGCAACCGATCCGGCCTGGCGGCAGGCGGCCGCGGGCATGGTCGTACAGCTCCAGGGCCAGCGCCGCTTGCCGCTGATTGTTGGCGCATCCCGATCGCCGGGCCGCTTCGCGGGCCGCCTGGATCGCCGGCAGCAGCAGGGCGACCAGCACGCCGATAATGGCGATCACCAGCAGCAATTCCACTATCGTAAAGCCAGGCTTGCTGCGGGCGGCCGTTTGAAGACTCCGCTGGCCCATGGGATAGTACCTTTGCGACGGCGACGCCGCCCTCGCTGCCAAAGCGGTATGGCGACGCGGCCGCGCGTTAGCTTACCAGGAATTCGCCCCCCCGACTGCAAGAAATCGCCGCTGGCGCCACATTAGCCAGATAACGCCACCCGATGACCCCGCCGCAAAACTGCGATCGAACAGCTATCGCCGGGCCGGTCGACCTGGCCGACCCGCGCAGTTTTGCTGCGCACTATCGAGCGGCCTACTCGCGACTGGCGTTGGTGGCGGCAGGCATGATTGGCGATCGAACCGCCGCCGAGGACGTCGTACAGGACGCGGCGATCATTGCCTTTCAGCGCGCCGCGCAGTTCACCCCGGGGACGAACTTCGCCGCCTGGATGGCCGAGATCGTGCGCCGCTGCGCCCTCAACTACCGTCGCAAAGCAAAACACCGTAAGACCTATCCCGCCGATCCGGCCCTGCTGTCGCAGGTCGAGCACCAGGGGGCGGGCGGCGAAAGCTGGCGTTCGATCGCCTCCCTGTCCGGCGATATGCTGGAAGATCAGGGGCAGTTCGACGATGAGCTGATTCGGGCTCTCAAGCAACTGTCGCCCGAGGCGCGGTGCTGCCTGCTGTTGCGCACGGTCGAGCGCTTAAGCTACGCGGAGATCGCCGCCTTGATGCACATGCCAGAGGGAACTGCGATGAGTCACGTGCACCGCAGCCGCACCGCCCTGCGGCGCGCGCTATCGCGCGAGCCGGCGGCCCATCTCCCTGCCAGCGAGGCCGCGCCGTGAGTACGCCCCATCCCCTCCCGCCGGACGAAGCGATTGAGGCCGCGTTGGACGATCTCCAACAGGGCCAATGCGCCGCGCTCGATCCGCGCGTCGCGGGCGATTCGGCACTGAGCTCGGCCGCCGGATTGCAGCAGCGGATCGATGGTCGATTGGCCCGCCTGTTCCAGTTCGATCCGCCGCCGCCGGATGCAGTCGCGTCGCTGCTCGGCGCGCCGGCCGCAGAGCCGGCGCCTGCGCTGCCTCGGGCCGTTAAGCTTCGACGATGGCACGCCGCGGCGGCCCTGGCGGCGGCCGCCGCGATTGCGTGGGCGGTGCTGACGATCGCCCCCCGAAATGGTCCTGCGCACGCGCCGCTGTTCGCCTTCCAACCGCTGCGAGAAATCTATCGGGAGACAGTCGCCCAGGGGTTCGAGCCGTACTACGAATGTCGCGAGGCCGATCGCTTCGCCGACACCTTCGCCCGCCGCCAGGGCCTCCCCTTGCAGCTCTTGCCGCTACCCGTAGGTTCCAGCATGCTCGGTCTTTCTTACCCCGGCGGATTAAGCCGCCATACCACGGCCATGTTGGGCCGCGTCGACGGCCAGCCGGTGATGGTTTTCGTTGACCGGGCCGCGGCCGATCAGCCTGGGGCGGCGGCCGGCGGCGACGCCTCGTTGCGAATCTTTCGCGCCCAGCGCGACGGGCTGGTGTTCTATGAGGTCACGCCGCTGGGCGAGGCCCGCTTGACGGACTACCTGGCCCCAGTTGAGCGTCGCGGCGCGGCCCCCCAGCCGTCAACCGCCCATTAACCAAAACCTGGCGGCTCTTGCGGCTCGTGCGCCCGGCTGCCGTTCGTTTTGCCTCTTGGGGCATGAATGGCGGGCCGTAGCCTGCATCCGACGGACAGGCGCCGACCGTCAAATTTGGTAGTTCAATTCCGGCAGCAGCTCGTCAGGCGTTTCCGCCCGCATGCGCAAGTTAGGCTTTTCCATGACGACCGTCGTATACGGGGCCACGCTGCTGGTCAGCCACACGCTGGAACCGATCACCGAGTCGTGCCCCACGATCGTCCGTCCGCCCAGAACGGTCGCATTGGCATAGATGACCACGCGGTCCTGAATCGTCGGATGTCGCTTCTGCCCGCGGACTAGCTGGCCGTCGGCGTCGGTGGCGAAGCTGAGCGCACCCAGCGTTACGCCCTGGTACAGCTTGACTCGCTCGCCGATATGGCACGTCTCGCCGATCACCACGCCCGTGCCGTGATCGATGAAGAAGTAGTCGCCGATCGTCGCCCCGGGGTGGATGTCGATGCCGGTGCGGCTGTGCGCCCACTCGGTCATCATCCGGGGAATGTAGGGTATCCCCAGACGATGCAGCACGTGGGCCAGCCGATAAACCGTGATGGCTCGCAGGCCGGGATAGCAGAAGATCACCTCGGCCGGGGTTTTGCAGGCCGGGTCGCCGTCGTAGGCGGCCTGGACGTCGGTGGCCAGGACCTCGCGAAGGCGTGGAAGCTGGTCGAGAAACTGCAGCGTCTTGGTCTGGCCGAGGGCTTCGTAATCCTCCGGGCCGTCGCACTCGCTGCTGGCGCCGGCCTCGTGGCGCAACGCCCGTCCGATCTGAGTCGTCAGGCGGTCGTGCAGCCGATCGATGATGTCGCCGACATAGTATGCGATGTTGCCGTGGTGCAGCCCTTCGCGCCGCCGGAATCCCGGAAACATGATCTCGTTGAGCTCATGGATGGCCGCCACGATCTCCTCGTAGCGCGGCAGCGGGCAATGATCGAGATGGTTGATCCGGCCGACCCGGTCGTAGGTGGCGACAACCCGCTGGGTAATATCCGGAAGCTGGTCTTTGAGCCGAAAATCGGTGGCCATGGTTCGTCTCTGTTGCGGCACGCGTCGAGGGACGCGGCTGGGGCCCGTAGGGGGATCTCGGCAAGCCGGCCCGAGAACGGCGACGCCGGTCCGCGGCGTTCGCCACAGCTCAAGAAGTTCCCGCCTACGCGGGACAGGTACAGCGGCACGGAGCGATAGCAGTCATCAGAGCGGTAATTCCTGCAGGCGGATCGGCGGCGGACCCTCGAGACAGAGACAACGCCCAGTCTCTCTAGGTTCTCTCGGCTCGCGCCGCCGGGCGAGTTTAACCATTCTAGCGGTTGCGGCGCCGCCTGACAGCGCGGCGGCCGCTAGTGCCAGGACCAATCAGGCTTTCAAGCCGAAAGAGGGGGCCATGTCCACGTCCGCGCGGACATGCTCATTTCCAGCAAAACATGGCCACGTCGGTGGACCTCCGTGACCATGGCGCCCGACCCGTTTGAAAGACTGACCACGCTAGGCGACCGCGGCCCGCCCGTCCTGCACGGCGCCCGCCCCGTCCGGCGCAGGCGCCCCGCCACGGCCCGCCGTCGCCAAAAGGCAACGCAAAATCCGCCGCCAAGCTGCCTAAACGCCACGCGATAAGTGTTAGAGTTCCGATAGGCGTCGACCGCGCAATACTACTCCTCACCGCCGCGGAGCGATCGTGGGCCACTTCTTCTCCGATTTCGATGCGCTGTGGACGCTCGCGGCGCTCATTCCGCTGCTGTTGGCGGCCGCCGCCTGGGCGCTGCAAATGGCGTGCGGCTTCTGCTCGGTCGATCCTCCCGAGTTCTGGCACGCCGTCACCACCGTGGTGATCATCGCCGTGGTCAACGCCGTGCTGCGGCTCATCCTGCAATCCGGCGACGCAGGCTACAGCATGGGGACCATGTACCTGGCGCCGTTTCTCGCCACGGGGGCCGTCATTACGCTTAGTCTGCCCGCCGGACCGTTCACCGGACTGACGATCACCATCGTGCAGGGGGTGCTGTGCGCGCTGATGTACTTCGGTCTGCGGTGGCTGCAGGCCGTCGTCGCCGCATCGATCATGATGCTCTAAGGCGCGGCGGCCGGGCTTGCGGCTGCTACGCCGCGCAGGGCGGCCGGGCGCCGCGCGGCGGTTAGCGCGGCAAGGGCAAGGACGCCCAGCATGCGGGCGGCCGGCTCGGGGACCCCTGCCGCCTCGCTCGGGGGCGCTTCGAGGTTGTACGCCCGGGAGCCGAGATACTGCTGCAGCACCCAGCCGTCGTACGCGTCGACCGTCCGATCGCCATTGACGTCCCCCGGGGCCCCGAAGGCCCCGACCGACTGCTGCCACAGCATGAAGTCGGCCCCGTCGACGTCGTAGTCCGCGTCCACGTCGCCCGGCAGGCCGAGCGACTGGCTGGGGACGCTCCACCCCAGGTCGGCCATCGCTGCGTAGTCCAGCGGCGTAAACAGCTTGCGCTCGCCGCGGCCGATGAAGGGCCCCAGCGACGGCCGCGGCTGCACGCCCAGAAACGGCGGGCTGCTGACCGTCGCGGAGAAATGCTGGCCGGCGAGGGGCGCGGGGTTTTGATACAATTGCTGTACGGCCGGCCCGATGAACTGGCCGCCAGCCACGTCCTTCAAAAACGCGCTCGACGTGCCGAAGCCCAGCACGTGCGCCAGTTCATGCACGGCCGCCGTGTAGAAGTCGTACGCCTCGGCAGCGGGGGGCGAGTTGGGATCAAAGTGCCATTGCCGAGTCGTGCCATCGTCCCGCGCGACGTCGAAGGCGATCGAACCGCCCCACGGGCCGACGTCGAGCGATACGTCTCCCTGGCCGCGATTGAGCACGGCATTGGTAAACGCGCTGCCGCCGCTGATGGCGCCCGTGACGCGGCCGATGCTCCCCTGCGCCAGTTGGCTGCCTGGCAGATCGCGCGCGGCCGCAAAGATCTGCACCGTGCCGGCCGGGATCGCGAGGTTCGCCAGCGTTGCATCGGCGCCCGTCGCCGGATCGAGCAGCAGTGCCTGCCAGAAGTTGCCCGCCAGCGGCTGGATCGCGGCCAGATCGTCGCTAAACGAGGTGAACGTCCGCGCGGCGAATTCCAAGGCCGTGCGAGCTGGCGTGGGCGCCGCCGCCGTTCCAAAGAATCCAGCGGCGTCGTAGCGATAATCGAACTGGAGCGTAAGGGCCGCCGCGCGGCCGCCGCCCAGCGCCGCCGCCGCGCAGGCCGCCATGGCGAGGCGCCAGGTCGTACCGCGCCAGCGACTTCGTAGCAACAGCGCGACCATCATGCGAAGCCTACTCACAGGGCGTCCAGACAAAAATGCGCGGCGTGCGATACGTCAAGCGTAATCGCGAACCAGGATCTCGTCGACGCCAGTATTCCATAGCGCCAGGCGTGCATGCGGTGGCCGCGGGCGACCTCCGGCGCGGCCATGGGATTACGGCTAACATGCCCATGCGGACATGGGCATGGCACGCGACGGACGTTCGGGCCACGGCGGCGGCTTATTTGCCGCTGCTGGTGAGATCCAGCGTCAATCGATCGGAATTGGGATCGTCCCGCGCGATCTCCGTACCCAGTTCCGTGTTGGCGTTGTAGCGGGCCGGGATCTGCTCCTTGCCGTCGGGGCTGGTCTTGGCGACCTCGACCCGGTAATAACCCAAGTGGACGCCCCGCTCGTCGGGATCGCTGGAAATCTCCAGGTGAACGCTGCCATCGGCCTCGGTGGTCCCCTGGGCCGTCTTGACCGAGGGACCGAGAAAGCTCTCGGGAACCAGCTTCACCACCGCGCCGGACACCGGCCGCCCGTCGAGCCGCACGGTGGCGGCCACCCGCGTCAGCGCTACGCGCGACTTCCTCCAGGCCTCGATGCGGGCGTTGATTTCCTCGGCGCTTACCTGGCCGTTGCCGTCGGCGTCGACCCGCTTCAAGGTCGCCTTCAGGGCGGGGACCTTGTCCAGCTCGTCGCCGGCAATCGCTCCGTCGCCGTTGGCGTCGTACTTGGCGACGGCCTGCTGGCCCGCATCGTCTGGGATCCCCGGCGGCTCCAGTCGACCGGGGCGCCCGCTGCAACCGACGCACCAGAGCGAGGCGCCTAGCGCCAGGGCCAGCAGTTCAGGGCGGACGGGCATAGCCAAGTAGTCCATTATCGACGGTATGGGATTAGACTTTCCGTGCACCGAGTCTCGCGATCCGCTGCGATCGCGCCAAGTCCGGATCAATGGAGCAGACGGAACGAGCGCGAACAGTGCGTCGTCGGCGCCGTTACTCCGCGTTGGCCACGTTGCCGTCGTTGATGACGCCCAGCCAGCGGTGGACCACCGGATCGATCTCGAACGAGATCCAGTGCACCGATCCGTCGCACATCGCCATGCCCCAGTTGGAAGGATGCGGACCGCCGAAGGCGAAGTCGTCGTCGACGCCAGGCCGATCCTGCCGCGGAAGAATGTTGGTCGTGCGATGCTGATCGCGGTTGTAGCCCGAGAACATCGACTCGTTGTCGCCGAAATCGTAGGTGGGGCTGCCGGAGGTAAACGAACCGCCGTAGCTGTCCACCTTCATGTACTTCTCGCCTACCATGTAGGTGTTAGTTGTGCCGTCGGTGATTTCTTTCATGTTGACGATGCTGCGCATGTAGCTGACGCCGTTTTCAAGCGGAATGCCCTGGGTGTCAAGATTGGGCCACTTATATAGCGAGCTTTCAGCAATCTTAACGCTGCCGGGACCCTCGCCGGCCTCAGGCGAGGCCGGATTGCCGCTGCTGGCCGCGTAGTCGCTCTTGCCGGCCAACTGGCCAATGGCGAAGTTGATGTTTCGCGGCGCCCAATGGTCCTTCGGCGCCGTTGCAATCGGCGGCCGTCGCGAGGGACAGATAAAGCCCTCGGGCTGCATCTTCGACACGTCCGTCAGCGTAACCCGCTTCTGCGCGTCCGGCTGACCGGCGCCTAACTGGCGAATGTTGTTTAGCTCCATGAACGCCAGGATGTTGTACGGCCAGCCGCCGAACTGCTCCTTGCCGTAGCCGCGGTCGGGGTCCCCCTGCCAGTTCCACCCCCAGCCGCTCGTGGGAAAGTGCTGGAAGGCGTCGTGATGGTTCTGCCACGCCAGGCCGAGCTGCTTGAGCTGATTGGCGCACTGCGCCCGCCGGGCCGCCTCGCGAGCGGCCTGCACCGCCGGTAACAACAGCGCCACCAGGACGCCGATAATCGCGATGACGACCAACAGCTCGACGAGCGTAAAACCACTCTTCCGGCAAGAGCGGCGTTTCAAAACCGATCGCATTGCGATCCTCATACTTGGAAGGGAGTATAACTTTGAAGCGGCCGACAAAAGTCGGCAATAAATCGTAAAGTATCTCGCCCCTGCGGCCGCGAACGAGCTCTAGTTTAAGACACTCTTATAAGATTCTCGACCATTATTCAACGGTCGACGCAATTTGGCATCCCCAGGGTTCGCTTGACCACAGTAATCTGCGGCCGGCCGTAACGAGCGATCGTTTTACGGTATCTCGCGTAGTAGAAGGTCCAGTTGCCGGTAAGGCAACGCCGGAAGGTCGCCGGCATGAACTGATTCGCGGGCGACGACTGAGCGGCGCCGAATTACCCCTTCGAGCGGCGACGCGAAACTAGCAGGCCCGCGGCGGCCAGAGTGGCCAGCGCACCGGCGGCGGGCTCGGGCACGGCGCCGACCACGGCGCCGCTACCGAACTGCTGTTGCCAGGCCAAGAGATCGCCGCCATCGACGTCGCCGTCCTCATCGGCGTCGCCGTCGC
>JADLBW010000192.1 GCA_020847515.1 Pirellulales bacterium
AACTGGCGGCGCATTTCCGGAAGTTTGGCGACAGCAGCCATTTGCAGCTTGGCTTGTCGAAGGGGCGCCGCGGGGCTGCCGAGCATCTCCTCGCCCGGCCGCACGTCGTTCGAGACGCCCGCCTTGGAGCACAGTACGGCGCGATCGCCGATATGTACGTGATCGCGAACGCCGACCTGACCGGCCATGACGACGTAATCGCCGGTGGTGGTGCTGCCGGCGACGCCGACCTGCGAGCAGATGAGGTTATGGCGGCCCAGTCGGCAGTTGTGAGCAATCATGACGAGATTGTCGATCTTGGTGCCCTCGCCGATGACGGTCGGCCCGTAGGTGCCGCGATCGATGGTAGCGCCGGCGCCGATCTCGACGTCGGCTCCGATTTCGACGTGGCCAAGCTGGGCCGACAGTTGATGGCGGCCATCGACCTGGCGGTAGCCGAATCCGTAGGCGCCAATGATGGCGCCGGCGTGAATGATCGCGCGATCGCCGACGCGGGTGTTTTCGTAGAGCACGACGTTGGGATAGATCGTAACTCCGGCGCCGATGACGCAGTCGTGCATGATGCGGACGCCGGCGTGGAGCGTGGCATGGGCGCCGATGACGACGCCGTCGCCGATCGTAGCGCCGGGATGAACATCGACGTTGGCGCCCAATTTCGCCGTCGAGCTCAGGTGCGCCTGGGGACTGACGCCCGTCCGCGGCACAAACCGCTGCGGGCGGAAGTGTCTCACCGCGGTGGCGAAGGCGGCATGGACGTCGGCGACGACGATCGAGGGCTTGCCGCCGCAGTCAACTTCCGGCGCGGCGATTACCGCCGAGGCGAGCGACGCCACGAGGCCCCGGGCCCGCTCGGGATTGTCCGCGAGCGTGATCTCGCCCTGGCGGGCGACGTCGGTCGTGGCGGCGCCGCGTAATTGGAGCGACGCGGGGCCGCGCAAGTCGCCGCCGACCAGGCGAGCCAGTTCGCCCAGAGTCGTGGGCATAAGAGGAGTCCTTTCCAGGCGTATCGATGGCGCGGGCAGCCCTGCCTGCGCCGTAGTGCCGAGGGTCTCTCAGCCTAGCGGCTGAGCGCAGGGATCGTACCGAGCGTACCGCTGGCGCATCAAGAGCAATGTGCGCGTCTGTCTAGCGGCGGACGGGCAGGAAACGGCTTGCGCTTTGGCTTACTTCACGGCGGGGGCGCTGCCGTTCGACTTGCGGCTGCGCGCCAGGTACATCGCCTGCTCGAAGTGCTTCTGCAGCCGGAGAAATTGCTGTAGATCGCCGCCATGGTCGGGGTGAAGGCGTTTTACGCGCTGCCGATAAGCGGCTAATACTTGCTCGGCCGTGCACGATGCGTCCAGTTCGAGCGACTCCAGGCACGGCGGGCGGTCCAGGCGGGACCAGAACGGTCGACCTGGCCGATACGCTGCGGCGATCACGGTCAGCGTCTTGGTGAGGGAGCGAAGGTAGCGGCGGACGTCGACGGCCATCGCGCAATAGCCCAGAACGGGCAGGCCGAGGGCCATTCCCGTGAACGCAAGCAGTGCCAGGGCGTCGATACCGTCAGGCCAGTTAGCGCGGGCGGCCCCGAATGCAGCGACAAGGGGGTTCATGGGAACCATTCTAAGCGGGGTACGGCCCGCAGCAATTCAGGACGCTAGCACTCTGCTAAAAGTTGGAGCGCGGCGCCGACGCCGTCCGATTATAGGGCTGCCGCCGCGTCCCGCTGGTCTGCCAAAACGCCAGCGGCGCTTTTCTGGGTTCTTTTCGCCGCAACAAACTCGGTGCCTCCGCCGAACGCACGTCTTCAGCTTGAACTTGCGACTCGCGGGCTGAATGTTCAGCCCACGGGCGGGGCTGCGCGCCGCCGGAACGGATGCCGTCGACGGGCGCTGCGGTGCGGCCTGGGGCTGACCGCGCTAATGTGGGCGTCGAGCGCCGCCGCGCAATCGAGGCCGACTGCGTCGCCGCTGGAGGCGCCGCCAGCCGCTGAATGGCCGGCGACGCAAGAGGCAACGGCGGACATTGCCGAGGGCGAGCCGGAGGGGGGCGGAGCGGTGGGCCCGGAGGGCGACGGCAGCGCCGGCGAGGCGTCGATCGCCGAGCGGCTAGTGCAGCTCGAAAGAGACTACGCCAGCCTGAAAGACGACTACGAGCAGCTCAGCGATGCGCAGGGCTCGCTGGCAGACGCCTTGAAGACAGCGGTCACTTCGGGGCATGACGGCGCCACGATGAACGTCATCGGCCGCATTCACATCGATCACTGGGGTTTTCCCGGCGACTCGCCGGGCGCGAATGCCTTCGAGAACGGCGATCCGGCGATTACGCCGCAGGACCGACTCGAGTTTCGCCGCATCCGCTTGGGGGTGCAGGGGGACATCTGGGAGAACATGGAGTACCGGCTCGACCTGGAGTTTTCCGGCGGGTTCGACCCTGAATTGCGGGACGTTTATCTAGGCTTCAACGACTTGCCGCTCTTGCAGACGGTGCTCATCGGCAACCAGAAGCGGCCCTACGGGCTCGATGCCATCAACAGCAGCCGCTACAACATCTTTCTCGAACGGCCGTTTATCGTCGACGCCTTCAACCAGGACTATCGTAGGTTGGGGGTCCAGTCTTACGGCTGCAGCGAAGACCTCGCCTGGAATTGGCGGTACGGCGTCTTCAACCTGCGACAGATCCAAGACGAAGGCATCTATATAAGCGATCATTACCAGTCGGAAGCGGCTGCACGGCTGGCGAACACCTTCTTCTGGCGGAACGAGGGCCGCGACTACGGCCATTGGGCGATTGCCGGCTCGGTGGCCGATCCCGATGCCAGCGGATTGCCTGGCCGCGCTACCAGCGAAGCCCGCTTTCGTTCGCGTCCGGAGGCCCGCACCGAATCCCGCTGGCTTGATACGGGACTGATCGACGGGACGAACGATTACGGCCTGCTGGCGCTGGAAAACGTCTGGAACTTCGGGCCTTTGCAGGTGGTTGGCGAGTATCAGAGGCTGTGGCTCGATCGCGACGCACCGAGGAATTTGAACTTCCATGGCGGCTATGTGTACATCGCGTATGTCCTGACGGGCGAGCACGTGCCCTGGGATCGCGAAACGGGCCAGCTCGATCGCTTGACGCCGTTCGCTAACTTCTTCCCATTCAAACGGTGCGTCGACGGACAGCGGACCGGATGGGGCGCCTGGCAGGCGGCGTACCGCGCGTCCTACGGGGACCTTTCCGATGACGACGTTCGCGGAGGCGTAGGAAGGGCCCATACGGCGGCGCTGCTATGGTATTGGAATCCCTGGGCCAAGATGGACTTCAACGTGACTTCCGGCGAGATCGACGAACGCGCGCCCGTGGCAGGAGAAACGGGCGGCGCCTATACGGCAATTGGCACACGGCTGATGATCGACTTTTGAGCCAGTAACCAGCCGTAGCGGCGGTCGAAGGCAGTGGTGGATTTTTGTTCACAATGGCCCCGCGCCAAACCCCCTCCGCTGGCGTAAAATGCCCCGGTGGCTCAGGGGAGGCGAGGAAGCGGCATGGGGCGCGCTAAGGCGACGATCGACGATGCTTTGCCCGGCATGGAGGCGTTCCATGCGTGCACGCGCTCGTGGTTCAGCGATGCGCTAGAGTCGCCGACGCGAATTCAGCGGGAGGCGTGGCCGGTCGTCGCGGCGGGCAAGAGCGCGCTGCTGCTGGCGCCGACCGGATCGGGCAAGACGCTGGCGGCGTTTCTGGCGGCGATCGACCGGCTCATGTTTTCTGCTGCCGCCACGGGGGTGGGCGCGGGGGGGGCGAAGTCGTCGGAGGGCGACGCAGCGGCGAACGCGGTGGCCGCCCAAAGGGGTCGGGACGTTTTTGCCACTGGGGGCTCAACCATTGAGGCACGCTCGCCAGTCGCAAAAGCGTCCCGACCGCGTTCGCGAGCCAAGCGCGATGCCGCCCCCTCCCAACAAGAGGAAGGGGCATCTCGGCGAGCCGTCCGCGTGGTTTACGTCTCTCCGCTGAAGGCCCTCGCCGTTGACGTTGATCGCAACCTGCGAGCGCCGCTGGTGGGCATCCAGGCGGTGGCGCAGCGCGGGGGGGTGGCGCACTGGCTGCCGCGAGTCGCCGTGCGTTCGGGAGACACATCGACGGCGGAGCGGCGGGAGATCGTCCGCCAGCCGCCGGATATCCTCATCACGACGCCGGAATCGCTGTATCTGCTGCTGACGTCGAGAGCACGCGACATCCTGCGTGACGTTGAGACGGTGATCGTCGACGAGATTCACGCGGTCGCCGCTACGAAGCGGGGTTCGCACCTGCTACTGACGCTCGAACGCCTGGAGCGCCTGCGCCGTCAAACCGAGGCGGGGCGGCCGCCGATGCAGCGGATCGGCCTGTCGGCGACACAGCGGCCGCTGGAGGAGATCGCGCGCCTGCTCGGCGGCGGCGAGGCGGACGGCAAGGGCGAGCATGCGCCGGAGCCGCGGCCCGTCGAGATCGTGAACGCCAGCGAACCGAAGCGGCTCGACTTGCGCATCGAGACGCCGGTCGAGGATATGGCCCGGCTGAGTCGGCCGCTGGAGATCCAGACCGGGGCGGCGGCCGGGGGGGCGTCGTACGCTTCGATCTGGCCGTCGATCCATCCGCGGCTGGTCGAGCTGATCAAGGCCCATCGTTCGACGATGGTGTTCGTCAACAGCCGGCGACTGGCGGAGCGGCTGGCGGCGGCGAGCAACGAGCTGGCGGAGGCGGAGTTGGCGCAAGCGCATCATGGTTCGATCGCGCGGGCCAAGCGCATCGAGATCGAGGACCGGCTGAAGCGCGGGCAGTTGCCGGCGATCGTGGCCACATCGTCGATGGAGCTGGGGGTCGACATGGGCGCCGTCGACCTGGTCATACAGATCGAAGCGCCGCCGTCGGTCGCCTCAGGGATGCAGCGCATCGGTCGGGCAGGGCATAGCGTGGGGGCGCCGTCCTCGGGCGTCATTTTCCCCAAATACCGCGGAGACCTCGTGGCGTGCAGCGCCGCGGCGCAGCGGATGGTGCGCGGCGAGGTCGAATCGACCCGTTACCCGCGAAATCCGCTGGATGTGCTGGCTCAACAGATCGTCGCCATGGCGGCCATGGATGGGATGACGGTCGACGAGGTCTATTCGATCGTACGTGGGGCGGCGCCGTTCTTCGATCTACCGCGCAGCTCGTTTGAAGGGGTGCTCGACATGCTGTCGGGGCGATATCCCTCGGACGAGTTTTCCGAGTTGCGGCCGCGGATCACCTGGGATCGCCTGGCGGGCACGGTGGCGCCGCGCAAGTCGTCGCAACGGTTGGCGGTGCTCAACGGGGGCACGATTCCCGACCGGGGGCTGTATGGCGTCTATCTCGCCGGCGAGGCGGGCAGCGGCGGCACGCGGGTCGGCGAGCTGGACGAGGAGATGGTGTTTGAGACGCACGCCGGCGACGTATTTCTGTTGGGAGCGTCGTCTTGGCGGGTGCTTGAAATAACGCGGGATCGAGTGCTGGTGGCCCCGGCGCCGGGCGAGCCGGGGAAGATGCCGTTCTGGCACGGCGACGGGCCGGGGAGGCCGCTAGATTTTGGGCGGGCCATCGGCGAGCTATGCCGGCGGCTGGCCCGCATGCCGCGCGACGATGCGGCGGCGCTGCTGCGACAGGAGAGCCGGCTCGACGCGCAGGCTACCGAAAACTTGCTCGGCTATGTCGACGACCAGCGCGAGGCCACGGGCGAGTTGCCCAGCGACCAGTGCATTGTCGTGGAGTCGTTTCTGGACGGGCTCGGCGACTGGCGCACCGTCATCCTTTCGCCGTTCGGATCGCGGGTCCACGCGCCGTGGGCCATTGCCGCGGCGGGTCGGCTGCGGGCCGCGACGGGTCTGGAAGTCGACTTCACGTGGTCGGACGACGGCATGGTGTTTCGGCTGCCGGAGAGCGAGCGTCCGCCGGCGTTTGAACTGCTTTTCCCCTCGGCGCAGGAGGTTGAGGACCAGGTTGTACGGGAATTGGGCTCGACGGCCCTGTTTGCAGCGCGGTTCCGCGAGAACGCCGCCCGCGCGTTGTTGCTGCCGCGAAAGCAGCCGGGTCGCCGCACGCCGCTCTGGATGCAGCGGCGCCGCTCGGCGGACCTGCTGGCCGTGGCGTCGCGATATGAGCGGTTTCCGATCATGCTGGAAACCTACCGCGAATGCCTGCGGGACGTGTTCGACGTACCGGGCTTAGTACAGTTGCTCGGCGAGATCGAGCGGCAGCAGCTCCGGGTCCATGCGGTTGAAACGGATGCGCCGTCGCCCTTTGCCGGGGCGCTGATGTTCAATTACACGGCGAATTTCCTCTACCAGGGGGACGCCCCGCTGGCGGAGCGGCGGGCGGCGGCCTTGGCGTTGGATTATGCCCAGCTCCGCGAGTTGCTGGGGACGGCCGATTATCGCGAGCTGCTGGACGGCGACGCCATCGACGCGGTGGCGATGGAACTGCAGCGGTTGGAGCATCGCTCCGCCAGCGGGCCCGACGGCGTGCACGATCTGCTGCTGCACGTAGGCGATTTGAGCGAAGAGGAATTGGCCGCGCGTTGTCCCGAGGAAGCCGTGCGGCAAGGGGAGTTGCAGCGGTGGATCGGCGAGCTACTGGCGACGCGGCGGATTATGAAGGTTCGTATTGCGGGCGAACGGCGCCTGGCGGCTGCCGAGGACGCAGCGCGGCTTCGCGACGGGTTGGGCGCGGCATTGCCGCCCGGCTTGCCCGAGGCGTTTTTGGAACCGTGCGACGACCCGCTCGGCGATTTGGTTTCACGCTATGCGCGAACCCACGGTCCGTTCCGCGCGATGGATGCGGCCGCACGGTTGGGCATCGGCGAGGCTGCGGTCGCGCCGGTGTTGCAGCGATTGATGCAGCGCAACCGCGTCGTGGCGGGCGAGTTTCTGCCGGGCGGCAACGGCCATGAATGGTGTGACGCCGCGGTGCTGCGGCGGATCAAGTCGAAGTCGCTCGCCCGGCTGCGACAGCAAATTGAACCTGTGGCGCCGACGGCGCTGGCGCGGTTTCTGCCCGCGTGGCAGGGGGTCGAGCGGCCGCGGCGCGGGTTGGACGGACTGCTCGACGTCGTGGAGCAATTGCAGGGCGTTCCGCTGTTGGCATCGGACCTGGATGAACTGATTCTGCCGGCCAGATTGCGGGACTATCAGCCAGGCGCTCTCGACGAGATCGCCGCGGCGGGGGAGATTGTGTGGCGCGGCATTGAAAGCGTCGGCCCGAGCGACGGGCGGGTGGCCCTGTACCTGACGCACAACGTGCCGCTGCTGGCGCCGCCGCCCGCGCCGGTTGACGACCCGCTGGCGGAGCAGATTCGCGAGTTCTTGCGGGCGAAAGGGGCGTCGTTCTTCGACGACATGGCCGTAGAGCTCGGCGGATTTCGCAACGACGTCTTCGATTCGCTGTGGCGCCTGGTGTGGGCCGGGCATGTCACCAACGACACCCTGAGCCCCTTACGCTCGCGACGGCGGCAGGCGGGTTCCGCCGGCCCGGGGCGGGCGCATCGTCGACGGGGCGAGGCGCATCGCGAGCGGCGCGGGTTCCGCTCGCGCCGCGCGGCTCGACATCCGGCGGCGGAAGGCCGATGGTCGCTGATCAACTACGGCCCGGAGCACGCGCAATCGGCAACCGCCAGGCAGACGGCGCTGGCCGAACAGCTTATTCGCCGGTATGGCGTGCTGGTCCGCTCGGCAGTGAATCGGGAATTGGTGGAGGGAGGCTTCGCGGGCCTCTACCCGGTGCTGCGCGCGATGGAGGAAGCGGGGCGCATACGGCGGGGGTACTTTGTCGCCGGCATGGGGGGCGCCCAGTTTGCTTCGCCTGGCTCCGACGAAACGCTGCGCCGCCCGCCCAAGGCGGCGGAAGTGCACGAGGACAACGTCACCGTACTGGCCGCCTCTGATCCGGCGAACGCTTACGGCAGCATTCTCAAGTGGCCGGCGACCTCCGCAGCGGGGATGCAGCTTCAGCGGGGCAGCGGCGCCCGCGTATTGCTGCTCGAGGGCCGCTTGATCGGCTACCTCGGTCGCAGCGGCAACCATCTGCTGACATTCTCGCCCGAGGACCCCAGCGACGAGCCGCTGTGGCATGAGAAGCTGGTGCGCGGGCTTGCGAGGCTGGCCAAGGGCGGCGCGCCGGTGCTGATCGCCCAGATCGACGGCCAGGCGGCGGGGCGCTCGCCGCTGGCGCCGGTGCTGGCGCGGCATGGGTTCTCGCCTACCAGCCGCGGGTATTTGCATCGGATTCGTGAGGGGCGGCAAGGTTCGTTGGTCGACGAGGCTTGGGACCCGCTATTGACTACGATGGATACGGCTTGAATATGGCTCTGAAGCCGATCTCGTGGCGGACTGCAGAACGCCCGCGGTCTGGAACATGATGCGATCAAAGAACTGTCGCGACGCAGGCGGCACACGGATGGTTTGAAAGGATTTTGCACGGATGCCCGAAGGCGATACGATTTTCCGCTCAGCCACGACGCTGCGATCGGCCCTGGTCGGCGGCGTCATCGAAGCGGCGCGGATTCGCGACCGGCAATTCGAGTGCGAGCGCATAACTGGTTCCACCGTGGGAGCGGTCGAAGCCCGCGGCAAGCATCTGCTGATGCACCTGGCTCCCCCTCCCTCGAAGGGAGCGGCTAGGGGAAGGATTTGCAGTGAGACGGAAGCCGGAGCCAACGGCGAACCTCCTCGATCTCATGCGGGTCTCGCAGTGACTCGCCCCCACGAGGGCGTGGCTCAAGGGGGTCGGGACGCCTTGGCGACTGCAGCGTTGGGCGACGATGGCGAGCCGCCAGTCGCCAAAGCGTCGCGACCCCTTTCGGGCGCCGCACAACTGATTCTTCATTCCCACATGGGGATGACCGGCTCTTGGCATGTTTACCATCCGGGTGATGCGTGGCGGAAGCCCGAGCATTATGCGGCGCTAGTGCTGCGGATCAGCGGCCTGGACGTGATCTGCTTTTCGCCACGGCTGTTGGAGCTGCTGACCGCCGATCAATTGCGGCGGCACCGGCACCTGCGGCGGCTGGGGCCTGATCTGCTCGATCCGCAGTTCGACCACGCTGAGGCCCTGCAGCGACTCCGCGGACAGGATCGTTTGCCGCTGGGCGAAGCCGTGATGAATCAGACGCTCGTGGCGGGAATTGGGAATATCTATAAGTCGGAAGTGCTGTTTTTGATGGGGTTCGACCCGTTTGCGCCGGTGGGGTCCTTCAGCGACGAGGAGCTTGCGGCCATGCTGCAGAAGGCCCGCTATCTGCTGCGACGGAACTCCGGCGGCCCGCGGCGCACGACGCGCTTCGGCAGCGATGCGGGACGGATGTGGATCTACGGCAAGTCGGGCCAGCCGTGCCCCAAGTGCGGCGCGACGATCCGCCTCCGCCGGCAAGGCGACGCGGGGCGCACGACGTGCTGGTGCCCGCAGTGCCAGCCGCGGCGAGCGGGCGGGGACGCTCGACTGTGAATCAGCTCGATTGTTCAATGAGGAGGCGTGGTCAAGGGATCCGGCGGCAGTGCGCGAGTCGTTTCGCCTGGCGCGGCAATATCGGCGTCAGCGCCGCCTCACACGGATGGCGTTGGTTTCATGCTCGGGCGCCCCAGGGCTGGGCTACGTGGGCGCGCAGGTTCCGCTTCGTTCAGCATCATTCGCGCTTATTCGCGTGTTTTCGCGGGGCACGGGGACGATCCGCTACGGTCGCCCGCTGCCGAGCCCTAGGCCGGAGCCGCCGCGGCTGGAGTGCTGGCCGCGGTTGGGGCGCGGCTCTTCGACGGCTAGCTGACTGAGGGCGTCGATGTCGAGCTCGATCGTTCGCCGCAGCCACATCACGGCGCCCAGCCAGGCCAGGCCCCCGGCGCTGACGACCAGCAGCGGCCACTTTTGCTGGCTGTCCGCGAAGACCAGCACCAGCGCGATCAGCAGCACGCCCAACAGCGGCACGGCCGAGGCGGCCGCAAAGTGGATGCCGTTCAGCCAGCGTGCATCGGCGAGGCCCCGACGGCGCGGGCCGGCGATCGCGCCGCTGCGGATCAGACCCGGCAGGAAATAATGCGTCGCCATGGCGGTGATCAGGAAATAGGGATAGGCCGTGGCCGCGCAGCCGCAGAGCGCCAGCGACAGGAAGAAGTGGAGGAAGAAGCCGGGGGTGAGTTGGTCGAACTGTCCCCAACCGATCGCGACCGGAAACGCCAGCCCGGCCGGTATCCACAGGGCGAGCAGCATCAGCGACACGAACCGGCCAAATAGCAGCACTTGCCGGCTTCCCTCCAGGGCCTCGGCTGGCAGGTTGCTGCGTATGAGCCGATAGACGCGCAGCGCCATCCAAACGCCTAGTGCCACCCCTACCGGGAAGGCGATGCCGTTGATCCACCACTGAACCTTCCAGAAGACTTCCCAAAGTTGCGGCCACTCGCCTTTGATTCGCTTTTCGTTGTATTGGAAGTTGAACGCCGCGGTCATGAGGTTGGGAACCAACCCGGCGATGACAATTGAAACCACGGGGCGGCGCAGCACGAATCGCCCGAGCGCGCCCTGCGGCTGTTGCAGCAGGCGCCAGGCGCGGGGATTGAGGCACATCCGCAGCGAGCGGGCCAGCTCGGCGGCCGATTGAAATCGGTCGGCCTTGGCGGGCTGCAGGCACTTGATCAGCACTTCGCGGAGCGATTGGGGGCAATCCTCCGAAAGCTGCTCGGCAAGCCGCTTGAAGTTCGCTTGCAGGCGGCTGTCGATCATCCGCTGCAGCCGAACCAGGGACCCCTTTCCTTCTGGAGGAAGCGGTTCGTCGCGGAACGGTCGGCGACCGGCGAGCAGCTCCCACAAGAGCACGCCCACGGCGTAAACGTCGCTCGTTTCGCGCACGCTGCGGGGCGAGCCGCCCAGCAGCGGGTGGCAGGCCTCGAGCTGCTCGGGCGACATGTAGGCCAGCGAACCGCCGAAGGCGTCTTCGGGGTTTTCGTCGGCTCGGCCGCCGTTGTAACTGACGTTGAAGTCGGCCAGCTTCGGACGGCCTTCGGCCGAGAGCAGTACGTTGGCCGGCTTGATGTCGCGATGGAGCACTCCGCGGGCGTGCGCGTAGGCCAGCCCGTCGGCCAGCTCGGCGCCGATGCGGGCGACCACTTCCGGCCAGGAGGCGTCGGCGATCCAGTCCCGCGCCGCCGAGGTTTCGGGAATCGGCGTGCCGGCGGCGGCGAGGCGCTGGTCGATCGTCTTCAGCAGCAACAGTCCGCTTGCCTGGCCGTCATAGGCGTTTCGCGCGCGGGCGATCGCGTCCTGCAGAGTGCCGCCGGAGACGACCTCCATGTACAACAAGCGGGCGGGCGGCTGGGCGCAGGTTCGCTGGTCGAAGACGCGCACGATCGAGGGATGATCAAGCTGGGCGAGGGTTTGCGGTTCGCTGCCGGTGTGCGCGGAGATTTTGAGCGCCACCAGCCGCTCCATGGAGATCTGCCGAGCGAGAAAGACCCGCGCGAAGGCGCCGCTGCCCAGCGGCGAGAGAAGCTGGAAATCGTCGAGCTTGTCGCCGGGCGCGAGTTCGGCGAACGGGGCCCGCGCCGGCGTGGGCCCCGGCGCCGGGGATCTGTCGATCACCGTGTCGGCCGTTTCGGCGTAATACTTCGCCGTCGGGGAACCACTGACGGCCAGGCCGCCCATGAGCCGCAGGAGCGACTCGGCCTGCGCGGGAAATCGCTGTCGCACCTCCTCTTGATACACGGGCATTCCGGCGCCCATGCGGGCCTGCAGCTCTTCGTACAGCAGATCGACCGGCAAGTGGGCCATGGCGCCCAAGCGCGGTAGTTCTTGGACGTACCACTCGATATGGCGCGGGTCTCGCTGCTGCTGCCAGCGGCGTTCGATGTCGAGCTTGACGAGCTCCAACAGCACGAGCCGGGCGGTCGAGGGGTCCAGGCCGTCGGCATAGCGATCGAGCTGCGGCGGCGACTGGCCGGCGGCCTCCGCCTGATCCCAGGCAGCGGCGAAGGCGTCGATTCGTTCGGCCAAAACGTCCCACGGGGGCTCCGCTCCCTGGGAAGGCGCTTTCAGAGAGCTAGAATGTGGGTCATCCATGGACGGCCTGTTTAACGGGAAAGACCACCGCTGCCTAGTTGAGTTCAACCGCCCGTAAACGACGATCACCGGCGCGCCGCCAGCGGCTGCTCGCCGGCGACTGATCACCACTCACAATCACCGAACACTAATACTCTGTCACAGCTTGAATCTCGGATTAGCCGCCGTTTCGCCAGCCTGCGTTTGAAGCGACAGAAACCGGGGGCCATCGCCCCGCGGCTAATGGACGCAAACGCGGAGATTTGGCGCTGACAGTCGCCGATCGCCAGTCATCCCTCGCCGTCACTTCCCGTGACGCCTCACTCGCGCTGCTGTTGGCCCATGTCCAATGCCTTCCATGATACGAGACTGGTAGAGCGGGTGCGATCGGGCGACGAAGCGGCGCTCGCGGAATTCGTGGAAGCGAATCGGCCGGCGCTGTTGGCGTTTTTGCACAGTCGTATCGGCGCGCACTTGGCGCGGAAGACCGAAGCGGAGGACATACTGCAGGACGCATGTCTGGAGGCGTGCCGATCGCTGGACAAGGCGCCGCTGGAGAGCTGGGATCCGCTCCACTGGCTATTTCAGATTTGCGAGCGGAAGATCATCGACGCCCATCGGCGGCACTTTGCCAGCCAGAAGCGGGACGCCTCCCGCGAGGCGTCGATTCCCGAGGGGAGCGAGGCGGCCGGCGGGCTGGGGAACCTGTTGGCGGCGAGCATGACGACGCCCAGCGCCGCCTTTTCGCGCGACCAGCGGCAACTGCGGATGCTGGCGGCGCTCGACACGTTGCCCGACGAGCAGCGGGAGGCGCTGCGGCTGCGGTACCTGGTGGGGCTGCCGTCGAAGGAGATCGCGCAGAAGCTGGGCAAGACCGACGGGGCGGTGCGGGTCATGCTGTCGCGGTCGCTGGCGAAGCTGCAGGAAATGCTGGTCGAGGAGTGAAACTTTTCCAGGGGGCGCGGCGTCGAAAGTCGGGCGAACGGGGTCGGGAAGCTGTTGCGACTGGGCGCCATTGGCTGCCGTCAGACTCGCCAGTCGCAAAAGCGTCCCGACCCCGTGGGGCATCGAGCGCCCCGCTCCGGCGGGTCGTTGACCCGCGGCTTTTGGTTTTTCTTGCACCCCCGACTGCTTCCCACGGCACTGTGGGCTTTATGACCGCTGTCAGCGCCTGCGAGCGAGTTGAGTTCGACCTGGCGAGCGTGGTGCGCGAGCACCAAGCCGACCTATGGCGATATCTGCGGTACTTGGGGGCGACGGCCGAGGACGCCGACGATCTGGCTCAGGAGACGTTCTTGGCGGTGGCCCGAACGCCGTTCGAGCAGCGAAGTCGCCATGAAACCGCGGCGTACCTCCGCACGGCGGCGCGGAACCAGCTTTTGATGCTGCGTCGGCGGCAGGGGCGGCAGGTGAGCACTGTCGAGCTGGCTGCCGCGGAGCAGGTTTGGGCTGAAGCGACTGACGGCGGACCGGTGAGCGAGCTGCTCGAATTGCTGTCGCGGTGCTACGAGGCGCTATCTGGGCGGGCGCGCGAAGCGGTCGACCGGTTCTACCGCGAAGGCGACAGCCGCGAGCAACTCGCCGCGCGGCTTGAGATATCGGTTGACGGCGTCAAGACGCTTCTGCGGCGCACGCGGACTGTGCTGCGAGAGTGCATGGAGCGGCGGGTGCGAATGAAGGCGCCGGTCGAGTGATTTAGAAAACGAGACGGCAAGCCGCCCAACAACCGCCGCCGGTCAACGACCGGCCGGTGCGGCCAAGAACGGCCTTGCCTCATGAGCGTCCAGCCTGGCGCTCCGGCGGGTTGTTAGCCTGCGGCTACCAGTGCGAGTGAAATCGAGATTGAGATGAACGAATCGGATGCCAACGCGAACGACCGCGAGCCGTGGCGCGACAGGCTGGTCGACGCGGCCTTGCGCGAGCTGGTCGGCGGCGACGGGCCGCGCGATTTAAGTGAAAGAATTCTCGCGGCTGCAGGAACTCGGAAGGAGGCCGCCGCGGTTGTTACAACCTCGGGAGAAACAGTGATGAACGCCGAGCAGAAACGTCCTCGCGGCCGCCGTTGGGTTTACTTGGCGCTGGCGGCGTGCCTGCTGATCGCCGTCGGCCTGGCCTTGACCCCTAGCGTAGCGGTAAGACGCCAGGCGGCCCGCCGCGCGGCCTCGGGCGATGGGGCGGCAATCGCTCCGTCACAGGCCTCGGCGACTGGTGCGTCGAATTCCAGGGGGCTGCAGATGATGGTCACGCCCCACGTAGTTGTCGAGGAGAAAACCTCTGCGGCGGCTCCGAAGCAAAACGTGGCCGACGAAGGGGCCGGCCTGCCCGCTCTCGAAAAGGCGCTTCCTGCAGACGGACCCGCGCAGGTTGCCATCGAGCGTCGGATTGAGCGATTTTCCCTTGCTAACAGTCCGACGGACCAGCAGGGGGCCGGCAGGCCGCTGACTGAAGAAGACGCCAACTTGAGCGCTCAGAACCCGTCGCGGCAGGTTGTCAGCGAGTCGGTCGGTCCGTTGAGCGGGGCGAAGGCAGACCAGAATTGGGCGCGTCATAGGGCGGGGCGTTTCCTGATTCATGACGCCTATAGCGCCGGGAGCAACCTCTGGGGAGACTTCGGGGGCGCAAGCGTCGCTTGGGAAGACGATGCTGCCGTCGGGTTGGGGAGCGAGGCCGGCCAAGGGCCGGGCCGAGGCGGCGACCAGTACGCCCGTATCGTCGAAAACCCGTTCAAAGCCATCTCCGGGGCGACCACCGATAACCGCCTGAGCACGTTTTCGATCGACGTCGACACGGCCAGCTACGCCAACGTCCGGCAGTTCCTCCTGCAGGGCGGGGCCTTGCCGCCGCCCGACGCGGTGCGCATTGAAGAACTGGTGAACTACTTTGAATACGACTATTCGGCCCCGACTGATGAGACGCCGTTCGCCGCCAACGTCGAGGTGGCCGGCTGCCCGTGGGCGCCCGAGCACCGGCTGGTGCGGCTGGGCATCAAGGGGCGCGAGATGGACCGGTCGCAGCAGCCGCAGTCGAACCTGGTGTTTCTCATCGACGTGTCGGGCTCGATGGACCAGCCAAACAAGCTTCCGCTGCTGCTGGAGGGCCTGCGGATGCTCA
>JADLBW010000193.1 GCA_020847515.1 Pirellulales bacterium
CCTTTCCGGGGCGAGTCAATTGCCGCTGACAACCGCAATTGCACCGGCGGCGGAATCGGCGAGCCCGCACCAGGAAAAGAGTCCCGCCGAAACCCGCCGCGCCGAGATCCGCCGTCGCAAGCGTCGCATGCTGACGATCTCCGTCGTGCTGGGCGTGCTGGCGCTGGTGATGGCGGTGATCTTGATCGTCGTGCTGAGCCGCCCCTCAAAGGCCGCGCCATTCGCCGTGCGGAACCTCCCCGCCGCGGCAGGCTTGTGGCTAGCGAACTGAGGCGCTGCCTCTCAGTCAGCTCGTCGACCAGCAGCTATTGGCGAGGGCTTGGCGCCGTAAATGCCATTAGCCCCGCTACCATCGCCCAGGCGAACGGAACCCAACCAGTGGCCAGCGCGACTGAGATCCAGACTCCCAGCCCGATCGCCAGCATCAGCGGGCGGGCAAGCTGATGCCACAGCAGCGCCGGCGCGACGAGCAGGTAAACCGTGACGGCGTGGCTCCAGGCGGCGACAGCGCGCGGGTGATCCTCCAGCCCGCTGACGTCGACGAGCGCCATACCGGGGCGTCCCGCCGCCAGCCACATGCCTTCGCCGCTCCACCAGGCGGCTTCCGGCGCTGAAAGCTGGGCAAAGCCCATCATCAAGTGCACCGCCACGATATGCACTTGGATCAGCCGTACGGCGATTGTATTCAGTGGAGAAAGACAGCCGGATATCGAGCGCCGATCGCCAGATGACGTTAGCGAGTCGTGGGCCTGTGAGGGCGCCGTCGGTTGCGATGCGGCGGAATACACCCGCGCAATCAGCGATCGAATCGAAAACGCATCGCTCGATCGGCCGACGCACAGGTAAACCAGCAGAAAAGAGAGGATGGCTTCGAACTCGCCAATCACCAGCGGTGCGCGGGCAAAGAAGCTGATCGTCACAATCGTCGCCAGGATGGCGATAAGCCGACCCCCCACGCCCAGCACAAACAGGCCAATGAGCGTAAGGGAAACGTAGTATGTCGGCCACAGCCAGCTATCGGGCACGTAGTCGAGCACCGACCATTGACTGAGTAGTTGCCCTGCCGGCCGATACAAGCTACCGACTAGCGACATCGGCAGCATGCCGTCGGAGGCGAAGAACCGCTCCAGGTCGGGCCCATACGTGGCGACGGCGTAGAAGGCGAGCAGCCCGGCGGCGATGCGGATGGCGCCAAGCGTACGCGGCGAAATCGGCGTGAACCAGAATCGATTCCACCCGGCGCCCAGCGCCGCGTTGAACCGACGAAGATAACTCAGGACGCGTGACATGGATGCTGCGCAATTAGCCCAGGCGAAGCTTGGGGCTGATTGACTGTATCATGGAGTAAGCGGCGGGGCGCCGGCGGGGCGCACGACGAGTGATCGCTGGCCAATCGGCGCCTCGCGCGCCCCTTGGTAGCGGCCCTCGACCGGATCCCATACCAGGAAGATATTGATCGGATCGGGCGGCGGCGCTTCGACGGCCTGTTGCTGCAGGCCTCCTTCGCGCATGACGTAGGCGTAGCTGATGTCGGCCTCGATCGCCTTGGGAAGTCGTCGCGCGGGTATCCGTAGGCATTGCAGCGTATACGAACCAGGCGCCAGGGCCAGCGCGCGGGTCCACCGCTCGACGATTGCCAGCGGAAGTTGAGTGCGCAGGTCGTTGTTTTCATCGAACATCTCGTCGAAAAACGCAACGTGATAGGCCAGGTGCTGATACCGCTGCCGTCGGAGGCGCAGCAGGTGCGCATCGCTCGGCAGAACCCCGATGACCGCACCGGGGTCGTCGGCATCGGCGCCCGCAGCCAGCAATCGAAGCCGGTGAATGCCGTCGTCCGGACCGGCGCCGCCAAGCGAAAAGTCGTATCCGAAATCCATCATCAACAGTTGGGTATAGCCGCGGGCCAGCGGCACCAGCCGCAATTGCCGACCTGCGAGCGACTTGCCGCCGCCGGCGTTCACGATGATCGCGATCGCCACGCAGAACAAATGCAGGATGATCAGGACCGAGGCGACGCTTTGCCATCGCGGGGAAGCGGCGGAAGGTTGACCGGGCAAGGGCTTGGCGGAGGGCATCGGAACAATGGGCGCTAAATAGGGGCGTCGCCAGGAGGTACCAGCCTAGGCCGCCGCGGCGACATGTTCAACCGGAGAATACTAGTCCGCAATGGCCCCATCGCCGACCAGACGCCGCCGCTTGAGGTCTATACCGCCGGCGCCACTAATTCCCATCCGCTTCCGGCTGCCCGCAAAATCACGGCTGCGCCTACCCGCTGTCGCCGCCCGCGGCGCCGCCCCCCGGCTATGTCTCGGTGCTCTGCTTGCCGCCAGCAACCAGCCGCCGCAGCCGTATGGTTGGCGGCTGGCGCTGCGCATCGGCTACGTGCCGCTGAAATACCGACAGAATATCGCTACGGGTGATCATGCCGACGACCGTCGGCATCGGACCGCGGCGCACGACTGGCAGTCGGCCAATGTTATGGTTCACCATGTGATTGGCTGCCTGCCGCACCGTGGTGTCTTCGTAAACATAGCGGGGCAGTCGCGCGATCATCGCCGACAACACCTGGTCGTCCCTTCGTTGCGGATCGAGCAACTCCCGTCGGGTGAGAATCCCGACCAGCACTCCCCGCTCGTTGAGCACAGGAAAGCCTTGGTGCGAGGTCCCGGGGCCATGAGCGGCCAGCCAGGCGCGAACCTGCCCTAGCGCGTCTTCGGCGCGCAGGGAGACTGGGTCTTTCGAGGCCACGTCTCGCACGAATACCTGATCCATCACGTCGGCCATGTATTCGGCGGGTGCACGAATCCCGCGGCGCTCGATTTTCTCGGTCATCAGCGAGTTGCGCATCAGCAGGCTGGAGGTGAGGTAGGCCGATGCGCAGCCGCCCAGCAGCGGCAATAGGCCCACCGGCTGAAGCGTAGTTTCGAAAGCAAAGACCGCGCAGGCGAGCATCGCGCGGGAAGCGCCGGCGAAAATCGCCGCCATGCCGACCAGAGCCGTGATGCGCACGTCGACCTGGGCGGCTGGCGCCAGCCAGGCGATGCCGGCGCCTAGGGCGCCCCCCAGCGCGCCGCCGATGGTGAACAGCGGCGCCATCGTGCCGCCCGAAGTGCCGCTGCCTAAGGAAACCGACCAGGAAACAAACTTGGCGCCAGCCAGGGCGAGCATCGCGCCGGTCGTCAATTGATTAGACAATACGCCCGTGATGTTGTGATAGCCGACGCCCAGCGTATCGGGCGCCAGATAGCCCACGACGCCCACAACGACGGCGCCGATCGCGGGCCACCACATCCAGTGGATGGGTAGTCGCTCAAAGGCGTCTTCAATCACGTACAGTATGCGCGTGACGACGGCGGCCGCGACGCCCATCAGGGCCCCCACGCCGACGTACACCGCCAGCGCCGCGCCGGCCGGTTGCGCGAGGTTCGGCATCGGGAACATCGGCGCCATGCCGACGAATGCCATCCGTACGCCGTCGGCAGTGACGGCTGCCAATGCGACGGGAATGATCGAACGCGGTCGGTATTCGAACAAGAGCAGTTCGATGGCCAATAGCACGGCCGCGACGGGGCTGCCGAAGGTGGCTGCCATGCCGGCGGCGGCCCCGGCGGCCAGCAGCGTTTTGCGTTCCGCCGCCGTGCTCGGCATGATTTGGCCCACCAGCGACCCCAGTGCACTGCCGGTGGCGATGATCGGCCCTTCGGCGCCGAAGGGGCCGCCGGTGCCGATCGCGATCGCCGCAGACAGCGGCTTCAGAAACGTGATTCGGGCTGGGATGCGGCTCTCATTGGTGAGCACCTGCTCCATAGCCTCGGGAATTCCATGCCCGCGAATGGCCTTCGAGCCATAGCGGGCCATCAGCCCCACGATAATTCCGCCCGCGACTGGTACGAGGATCACCCACGCGCCAAGCCGTTCGACGGCGCCAGCAGGCGCCGCCTCCGCCAGCGAGAGGCGTCCGTAGAAGGCTAGATTGGTCGTTAGCGTAATGAGCGCCAGCAGGGCCTGGGCAATCATGGCGGCGCAGGCGCCGATACCCGCGGCGCCGACGCACAGCTTCAACACCCGCCGGTCGATAGGGGCGTATTGGGCCGGCGTTTGCGCGCTCTCCGCGACGAGATCCAGAGCCGGTGACACCGTTAGGGATTCTGTAGTGGACGATTGCGCTCGGTGGTGTTCCGGCATCAAGGTCTCCCAGGGTTGCGGTAAAATTCGAGGACTCGTCTCGCCAGGCGTTCCGCAGAATTCGCAAACAGTCGGTCATTCGCCGATCATCCAGCTCGCTCGGTCCGGCTGACCGGCCAGCACTGTTGGACGGCTACGGCTTGCCACGGATCCAGGATCGATTATTGCCCTCGCACCCACAGCGAGCCAGGGGCGGGGGAGCGACGGCGAGTCCTTTCAGAACTGTAAGCAAAACGCGTCAGCCCTCGCGAAACGCCGACCAATCAACGCCCAGTTTCCGCATCTTCGCTCGCAACGTATGGGGGTTGATTCCCAATGCGGCGGCGGCCCCGCGCGGACCTTCGATGCGACCCCGCGACTGCCGCAGCGCCGCGCGGATGTGCTCGGCAATCGCCTCGTTGAGCGAGGCAAGGCCGGTAGTCGCTGCGGGACGGCCGGCCAGCGCTACGCCGGCCGCTGGCGCCGATTCGGCTCTTCCGGTAGTCGTTTCACGGGTGATTCCCAGGGCGGCGACGATCTCCAGCGTGCGGCCTTCGCCGAGGATCGCCGCGCGGTCCAGTACGGCGCCCAGCTCGCGAATGTTGCCTGGCCAGCGATAGGTACGCAGCAGCGCGACGTCTGCTGCGGTCGGCTCAACGGGCGCCAGACCGAACCGTACCGCCGCCCGCTGGGCGAAATGGGCCGCCAGTTCGGGTATGTCGTCGAGCCGCTCCCGCAGCGGCGGCAGCAAAATCGGAAACACGGCGATGCGATACCACAGGTCTTCGCGGAAGCGGCCGTCGCCCGCCATCGCCGACAGGTCGCGATGCGTGGCGGCGATGACGCGGACGTCGACGCGGATCGGCTCGCCGCCGCCGACGCGTTCAATGAACGAATCCTGCAGGACTCGCAAGAATCGGACCTGGGCGTCAGGCGGCAGCTCGCCGATTTCATCGAGGAATAACGTTCCGCCGTCGGCGCGTTCGAACCAGCCCAGACGAGTGTCGGCGGCCCCTGTGAAGCTGCCCTTCTCATGCCCGAAGAGCTGGGAGTCGATGAGCTCGCGCGGAATAGCGCCGCAATTTACCCGAATGAACGGACCGTCGCGGCGATCGCTACGATAATGTATCGCGCGGGCGACGACTTCCTTGCCGGTGCCTGTTTCCCCCAGCAACAAAACGGGCGCGTCCGACGCGCTCACCAGATCAACCCGCTTCATGACGTGGCGGAGCCCTTGCCCTTCGCCGACAATCCGCTCGGCGATGTCTTGCCGCCCCAAGCGGCGGAGGAGCGACCGGCGGTCGGCCTCGGCGGCTTCGCGCAGGGCGGCCAGCTCATGGAGCCGACGGTCGTTCTCCAAGGCCACCGCAAGCGGCTCTTGCAGGGCGGCAATCAGCCGCTCATGCTCCGCGGTGATCGTCGTCGGCGGGCGCATGCGAATTACAAGCGCGCCCAAGGCTTCGCCGCTGCCGTATAGCGGCGCCAGACGAATCCGCGGCCCATCGCCCCGCTCGATCGCCGGCCCCAGCAGGGCGTCGACCGTCGCATCGACCCCCGGCTGGATCATCTCGCCGCGACGCAGCCAGGCGAGCAACCGCTTTAACTGCGTTGCCGTGAACTCGCGACCCGCAGCTTCGCCTACAGGCAGCGCCGGCGCTGACGCGACGGCGGCTACCAGGCGGTGCTCCGGTACGATCCGCGATATGGCCAGCGACTCCAGCGGCACGTAATCGGCCAGCAGCCGCGCAATCCCGGCCAGCGATTGGTGGATCTCAATATGCTGGCATGCTTCGCGCCAAACGGCGAGCAACATCTGGGAATGACGTTCCATCGGCAGCGTCCATCCATTAAATGTAACGGGCGCGCATCGAATTTGCTGGATTTATTCTAGCAAATTTGATGGAGTTTACCCGGATCTAAACCGCTGAAATATTGTAAAGCGAGCCAGAGTAAGGATTTGAGAAGATCGATGCCGGCTTGGCATGTGAGATGCGATAAGTAGCTTCGCCGATTTTTGGCGATCTGAAACGCATCCAGAGCCCTTGGACCGCATGCGGGACGGAACTGGGACGTCGCCTCGGCCGAATAGGAAAAAACGAATGTCGCCGAATCGTTTCATCGCCGCGGCCGCGCTGCTGACGCTCCTTCCCATAGCCGGAGGATGCGGGCCTCTCGGCGGAGAGGGCCCGCGGTCGCCCGGCAACGCTACATCCGAAGAGAAGTCAGCCGTCACCCTGCTGAACGTCTCCTACGATCCAACGCGCGAGCTGTATGACGAGTACAACGCAGCCTTCGCCAGTTATTATCAGCGCGAGACTGGTCAGCCAGTAGTCATCGAACAGTCGCACGGCGGCGCCGGCAAACAGGCCCGCGCGGTAATTGACGGCGTCAAAGCCGACGTCGTGACGTTGGCCATCGGCTACGACATCGACCAGATCGCAAAACTTACCGATCTCATACCGCCAGATTGGCAAACACGGCTAGACAACAATAGCTGCCCGTATACCACCACGATCGTCCTGCTGGTTCGCAAGGGAAATCCCAAGGGCGTCAGGGACTGGGACGACCTGGTGCGGCCTGGCGTCGAGGTGATTACGCCCAACCCCAAGACTTCGGGCGGAGCCCGGTACAACTATCTCGCCGCCTGGGGCTTCGCCTTGCGGAAGTACGGCCAGGACGAGCAACAGGCCCGCCAGTTCGTCGCCAAGCTATACAGCAACGTGCCCGTGCTGTGCAGCGGCGCTCGCGATGCGACGATCGCCTTCGTTGAACGCGAGCAGGGCGACGTACTTATAGCTTGGGAGAACGAGGCGCTGCTGGCCGTCAAGCAATTGGGGCCGGACAAGCTCCAGATCGTCGTCCCGTCGGTGAGCATCCTGGCCGAGCCGCCGGTCGCCGTGGTGGAGAAGAATGCAGCAGCCCACGGCGCGCAAGAGGCCGCCCGCGCCTACCTGCAATATCTGTATTCGCCTGAGGGGCAGCGAATCGTCGCCAAGCACTTCTATCGACCCTGCCAACCCTCGTACGCCGAGCCGGAGGACCTCCAGCGGTTCGCGAAGGTCGAGCTCTTCACGGTCAGTGAAGTGTTTGGCGGTTGGCCGCAGGTCCAGGCCAAGCATTTCAGCGATGGAGGACTGTTCGATTTTCTCCAGGAAGAGCTGGCCCAGCACCAGTAACGGCCGACGGTTCCGCGACCTGCCTGGCGACTATCGCAAAGACCGCCGAGTCCCAAGTCCGCTGTTCATTCAGCCGACCGCCATCAGCCGACCGCCATGTTCCATTACCTTGGCAATCCGAACCGGGCCCGCGTGCTGCCGGGGTTCGGCATCACGATGGGCTATACGGTGCTCTACCTCAGCGTGATCGTGCTTCTGCCGCTATCGGCCTTGCTGCTGAAGTCCGCAGGGCTGGGTTGGGAGCGGTTGTGGCAGACCATCTCCCATCCGCGGGTGCTGGCTTCGTTCAAACTGACCTTCGGCGCGGCGACCATAGCCGCGACGATCAACGCTCTATTCGGGCTGATCGTCGCCTGGACGCTGACCCGGTACAAGTTTCCGGGAAAACGGTTGATGGACGCGATGATCGACTTGCCGTTCGCGATGCCGACGGCCGTTTCGGGCATCGCCTTGACGGCGGTGTACGCCCCCCGCGGCTGGATCGGTCAGTACCTGGAGCCCCTGGGTCTAAAGGTCGCCTATACGCCGCTGGGCATCACCCTGGCGCTAGTGTTCATCGGTCTGCCGTTCGTCGTGCGAACCCTTCAGCCGGCGCTGGCCGATCTCGATCAGGAGATCGAAGAGGCGGCCGCCAGCCTGGGCGCTAGCCGGCTGCAGACATTCTGGCGAGTCATCGTCCCGACGATCTTGCCGGCGTTGCTGACCGGTTTCGCGCTGGCGTTAGCCCGGGCGATCGGCGAATACGGCTCGGTGATCTTCATTTCCAGCAATTTGCCGATGAAGACGGAGATCGCGTCGCTGTTGATCATTTCCAAGCTCGATCAATACGACGTCGCGGGCGCCACCGCCATCGCCGCCGCCATGCTGGCGATATCTTTTGGCATGCTGCTGGCCATCAATGCGGTGCAGCACTTCGTCGCCCGTCGCGCCGAGGGAGGGGCGTGAACCATGGAAGCCGTTGACGGAAGCCCCATTTGGCAGGCGACGGCGTGGACCGGAAGCGCGCCGACGGTGCGCGGCGCCACCGAGGATTCGCGTTGGCTGCAGCGCCTGCTGATTGGTCTGAGCGTCGGCTTCCTCACGCTGATGCTATTTGCGCCGCTGGCGGCGGTCTTCGTAGAGGCATTTAAGAAGGGACCTGGCGCCTATTTCGCCAGCTTTCGCGATCCGTACGCCTGGTCGGCAATCCGGCTCACGCTGCTGACGGCGGCGGTCGCCGTGCCGGCCAATTTGGCGTTCGGCCTGGCGGCCTCCTGGGCGATCGCCAAGTTTCACTTCCGCGGCAAGGCGCTGCTGATCACGCTTATCGATCTGCCGTTCGCCGTAGCTCCCGTTGTGTCGGGACTGATCTATGTGCTGGTGTTCGGCATGAACGGCTGGTTTGGAGCCTGGCTGGCCCGGTATGACGTGCAAGTCATCTTCGCCGTGCCGGGCGTCATCCTGGCGACGATGTTCGTCACCTTTCCGTTTATCGCCCGCGAACTGATTCCGCTGATGACCGAGCAGGGAACCGAGGAGGAACAAGCGGCGATTTCGCTAGGCGCCAACGGCTGGCAGACGTTTTTTCGCGTCACGCTGCCGAATGTGAAGTGGGCCCTGCTGTACGGCGTGATCTTGACCAGCGCTCGCGCCATGGGCGAGTTCGGCGCCGTCTCGGTAGTTTCCGGCCACCTCCGCGGGCGAACGAACACCGTGCCGCTGCACGTCGAAACGCTTTACAACGAATACAACTTTGTCGCGGCGTTCGCCGTGGCATCGCTGCTGGCCATGATAGCGCTGGCCACGCTGGCCTTGAAGACGGCGGTCGAGTGGCGAAAAGAGCGGGAGCTGGCCGAAGCCGCCCGCGGACCATGTTAAGGGCTCCCGTACCGCCAACCATGTCCGAGTAGTAGCTCAGACCCGTCAATCCAAGCGCCGCTGGGCGCAGGAATCCGAACAGATGGCTATCGAGGTCGCACACATTTCAAAGAGCTTCGGCGCGTTCAAGGCGCTCGACGACGTCAGCCTCAAGGTCAACGACGGCGAACTCGTGGCGCTGTTGGGGCCGTCCGGCTCCGGCAAGACGACGCTGCTGCGAATTATCGCCGGCCTGGAGACTCCCGATCGCCATCCCGACGCGGCAATCCGCTTTCAGAACGAGGATGTGTCTGGCCGCGCCGTCGGCGAGCGCGGCGTCGGCTTCGTGTTCCAGCACTATGCCCTGTTTCGGCACATGACCGTCTTCGAAAACGTCGCCTTCGGCTTGCGGGTGCGGCGCCGTGCGACTCGGCCCTCGAAGGAAGAGATCCGCGATCGCGTGGAGAGGTTGCTGGCGCTGGTGCAACTGAGCCAATTCAGCCGCCGGTATCCTTCGCAACTTTCCGGCGGACAGCGCCAGCGGGTGGCCCTGGCCCGTGCGCTGGCGGTCGAGCCGCAGGTGCTGCTGCTCGACGAGCCGTTCGGGGCGCTCGACGCCAAGGTGCGGCAGGGCCTCCGCGCGTGGCTCCGCCGCCTGCACGATGAGATTCACGTCACCAGCGTGCTCGTGACGCACGATCAGGAGGAGGCCCTCGAAGTGGCCGATCGGGTCGTCATCATGAACAACGCAAAGATCGAGCAGGTCGGCCCGCCCGACGAGGTATTTCACCAGGCGAAGACCGAATTCGTCATGGAATTCCTCGGCCAGGTAAACGTCTTTCGCGGTCGCGTCCGGCTGGGAAAGGCCACGCTCGGCGAACTGACGGTCGACTATCCGCCCTACAAGGACGACGCCGAACGACCCGCCACGGTGTACATGCGGCCTCACGAGTTCCGCATTCAGCGGCATCGCAATGGCCAACCGAATTTTGCGGCCAAGGTCGCCCGAATCCATTCAGCCGGCGCGCTAGCGAGGATTCTGCTGCGGACTAACGCGGGCGAGGACGTCCTGGTGGACCTGTCGCTGGAGGAGTTCGGGCGGTTGCGGCTCCGCGAGGGAGAGACAGTGTACCTGTACCCGCAGAACGCCCGCGTTTTCGTTCCGCAGCTCGCATCCTGCGCAGCCAGCGGCGAGTATGCCATTTAATTCAGGGAGGACCCGCTGCTATGAATCTCAACGCGCCCGCCAAGGTCGTCGCCGGCGGCCGCCTGCCTTCCGAGGACGAGCTTCGAGAAATCTCGGCCTCGCTGCAAGGCCTGCGCTACGGTTCTGTGAACATCGTCGTGCAGGACGGCGTGATCATCCAGATCGACCGCCTGGAGAAAAAGAGATTGCGAAATCGCCGTGAAACCAGCGAACCCATGCGGACGTGAGAATTCGCTATCCGCGCTAACCGTTTGCCCCTCGTCTGGCGAACCAGCCAGTTTTTCCCGACATACTTCCGCTCACCGACCGGGCCTTCCGGAGGCAAGCATGCACCGCGACCTGCTGACATGTCATTGCCTTCGCTTACGCCCCTCTTTCAAGAAGCGCGCTGCCAGGGGCCAGCGTTGTTGGCCGCCGCGTTGTGCGGCGACGTCGCGCCGCTGCTGAGCGCGATCGTGCCCCGCGCGGGATCGCTTCGTGAGCTTCGTTGCGTCGTCGCCGGTCCAGCCACTGCTGGCGACTACGCGCCGGTCGGCGCCGTGTCGCCGGCCGCCGATTTGGAGTCGCTCCGACGATGACCATGCGCGACGGTTGTCGTCGAGCGACTCAAGTGGCCGCCCATTGCATGGAACCGCCGTCGCTGAGACGCCCCCGTGCGCGGTCTACGCGGCCGCTGCCCGGCAGGCGGGGCCAATTGGCATAGTGATCTGCCCTTAATATCCCCTGAATCGAGGTTAGCAAAACATGCCTACGAGAAGCAAAGGACGATGCGTCATGCTGGTCGCGCTGGCCAGCCCCCTGTTCGCCGCGACGATCGGCTGCGACGAAGCGCAGCCGCCGCGGGTGGCCGTATATCCAGTTCGGGGGCGAATCACCTTCAAGGGTCAACCGGCGCTTGGCGCCCTGGTCGCGCTGCATCCCCAAGCCGGGCCGCGGGAAGACGTTCCCACGCCGCGGGCGAGCGTCGGCAAAGACGGAAGCTTTACGCTGACGACGTTTGTCGGCGGCGACGGCGCGCCCGCCGGCAACTATGTACTCACCGTCAAGTGGTACAAGCCGGTCAAGAACGGCCCGGACGTCGTCGCGGGGCCCAACGTAATTCCGCGGAAATACGCCCACCCGCATACGTCGGACAAGATCATCACCATTGCTGCCGGCGAGAACGACTTGAAGATCATCCTACTGTAGGCGCTCGTCGAGCGCCCGCCAACTAGCCGCCGCCAAACAGGAATGCTGCACATGTTACGAAAACCCGCTGGATTTACGCTCGTCGAGTTGTTGGTGGTGATTGCCATCATCGGGGTGCTGGTCGCGCTGCTCTTGCCCGCGGTGCAAGCCGCGCGGGAAGCGGCCCGCCGGGGGCAATGCGCCAACAACCTGAAACAGCTCGGCCTCGCGGTTCAGAACTATCACGACGCCAAGCAGGCTGTGCCCGTCAGCGCGCGACCCGTGGGCCTCACCGGTCTGCCGCGCATCGCCGCCGTGACCCACCTGCTTGAGTATATGGAAAGCGGCAACGTACGCGGCGCCTTCGACCTGTCGAAGAACTGGGGGCACCCCGACAACCGGCAGGCCGTCAACTCGCGGATCGCGACGCTCCAATGCCCTTCGTCGCCAGAAGACGCCGCGCGGCTCGACGGCCTGCCGGAAAACAGCCCCTGGGCTGCGGAAATCGGCTCGCCGACCGACTATTCGCCGACCGTCTGGGTCGATCGCCGGCTGGCCGATGCGAAGCTGGTCGACGCCACGGCGACCGACCAGGCCGGCAATCCGGCGGATAGCCCGGGCATCATGGAGTACAACAACACCAGCAGCAGCTTCAAAATGGTGACCGACGGGCTTTCCAACACCATTCTGTTCGCCGAGTCGGCCGGGCGTCCGGCGCTGTACCGCAGGAACACGCAGGTCACGAGCGACCTGCTGGCGGCTCGCGTTAACGGCGGCGGCTGGTGCCGCCCGGCCTCCGATATTTTAGTTTTCGGACTGTCGGCCGACGGTGTGCAAGAGGTCGGCCAATGCGCCGTCAACTGCGCCAACGGATCGGATGTCGTCGAGTCGGGGTATCCGCATCCCTATTTGAGCACCTACGGCACCAGCCAGCCCTACTCGTTCCATAGCGGCGTCGTGCTGCACGCGTTCGGCGACGGCTCGGTCCGCCCGATTAACGACAGCATCGACATCCGCGAGTATGCACGACTGGTGACGCGGGCGGGCGAGGAACTGACGCCTGACATTCAGTAGCGCAGGTTCCGCCGGCTCGATAAGGAACGGCTCGGTTCGCCCCGCGCGAAGCGGCGCGAACCGAAGCCGATGGCGAGCGAGACGATCGCCCAGGAATTGCATGCCTCACGAAATGCCCGAACCGCTTACGCAAGGCCCGCGCAGCCGGCGGCAGCGAGCCGCGCGAGCCGTGCGGTTCAGGGCGAAGCAGGCCAATCCGGCCGGCCGTCCTGGTCGGCGTCGAGCTTGGCGAGATCGAGGTAGACGTAGGGCCGCTGGTAGGCTTCATGGTCGGCATGGGCGTAACTGACCCAGAGCCGCATGGCGGTCGCGTCGAAGACGGCGTTCATGACGTTGCCGCCCTTGATCGGTATTTGATTGGCCAGCGCGATCAGCCGTTCGCCGTTGAGTTGGCCGCACTGCGATTTCAACGTAGGGAAGGCGCCGCGGCCTTCGTCGTGGTAGACGACGCACGAGAGCGTCTCCGGCGCCAGCTCGTCGGTTGCGTCGGCGTCGGTCCACGTATCGATCTGGGCCGGGTCATCGGCTGCCGGGGCGGCGGCGCGGATCTTCACCGCGCGCTGCTCGCGGCGGCCGTCGCCGAAGACGAAGTGGTAACGCTTCGTATGCGGCAACTGGTTGAAGCGGTCGAGGGCCGCGGTGAGCGAATCGGCGTCGTACAGCAGCGTGCGGAACCAGGCGGTGAAGTGAGGTGCATGGATGTTGTAGGGCATTTCACGCGCGGGAGCGTCGCCGATCTCCGACAGCACCACCCCCGCGGCGTTCATGCCGCAGTGGGCGCCGACGAACCCGGCGAACGACGGCGTGACATGAGCATGCCCTTCCGTGGGAAGATAGACCACGAGCACGGGAAACTCGTGCGCGCCGGCCTCCAGAGACCAGTCCAAATTGCGGGTTTGGTATAGATGCCCGTCTTCGGTGGCGGAGCCCCAGGCGGCGATGCTGCTGCACGAATAGGGCATCAGCAGCGGCAGGCAGTGAATGTGCTGCAACAGGCGGACCGACAAGCCGCTCCCCTCGGCCAGGCCGGCGAGCTGTTGTTGCAGGCGGCCGTCGGTGTAGCCGGCGGTCGTCGCCCAGGCCTGATCGAGCGTCTCGTCGTCGACATGCAGCTCGCGCTTGAAACCGGCGACCGCCGCGGGCACGAGCCGCCGAATCTCATCGCGCATCACGCGGCCAAGCTGCCACCCCATTTGGTAAGGGGTGCCGCTGACGACGGCGACCGGAACGCGTGCTTCGCCGTTAGCGATTTCAAAGCGGTACCCCGCGCCCCCCACAGGACTGTGCTCGGCGGGGGAGGTGGCCGCCCCGCCGAGACTGCCGGTGAGGGTTGCTTGCTTAGCGGCGTCGGCGGCCCCTAGCGGCTGACTGGCCGCCAGGGCGACTAGGAGGGAGACCAGGGCGGCCAGCGACTCTCGGGAGCGAGCCATGTGCGGTCCTCCAGTGGTGGGGGGCAGGCGAGCGGCCGGCGCCTGCTTATACGCGGCAGCCGCGGCGTCGCGCCGCCCATAGACCTTGGGCGGCGCAGAGCATGACAATCAGCGTAGCCGGCTCGGGGACGGCGCTGACGGAGGCGGCGGCGCCGGCGCCGGTTCCGAAGGCCGTCTGCCAGACGGTCAGGTCGGCGTCGTCGATCACGTTATTGCCGCTGCCGTCGGCGTCGAGCTTGGTGGTCGAGCCGAAGTCCTGTTGCCAGACGAGGAAGTCGGCTCCGTCGACGTCGCTGTCGCCGTCGTAGTCGCCGTCGACGCCGACGTCGTCGATGAACGGCGTATCCTGGGCGGCGAAGTAGCGGTAGACGCCGGCGGTGTCTTCCTGATCGTCGTCGTAACCCAGGCCGACCTTGCCGGACGTCAAGGCCGAGGTTTCATCGGTGTAGGTGATCTGCGGCTCCGCGGGCTTTTGTTCGCCTACCTTCCAGAGGTAACCGTTCAGGACGTTGCCGACGATGTTGAATTCCATGGTGACTTCGGTCGTCGGGGTGAAATCCAGCTCGATCGATTCATCGACTACCGAATCGCCGCCTAGCAGAACCAGCACGCCGAAGTTGAAATCGGTATCGA
>JADLBW010000194.1 GCA_020847515.1 Pirellulales bacterium
CTCGATGAGTGATGCCCTTAAGGAAGGCGTAGTTCAAGCCCGCCATCATGTCAGCGGCGATGCGCGTAGAATCCAGCGGGTCGAACTTGCCGCGCACTTTGTAGAAGTCGCGCAGATTTTGCCCTTCCACGAAGTCCATGACAATGTAGTTGGTCGCGCCGTTGGAAACGACTTCGTGGATCGCCACGATGTTGGGGTGCTTCAACTGGGCGCCAAGCTCGCCTTCGCGCCGGAACAGCTCCCGCTTGTCGTCGGCGCCGGCCCGACTATAGCGGGCTCGCAGCACTTTCACGGCGAACAGTTCGCCGGTCTTGGCGTGCGTCGCGCGAAAGACACGCGCAAACGTCCCGGCGCCGACGCAATACTGAATCTTGTAATCGCCGTAAAAAAAGCCGGTCCGAAAGCCCTCGACCAATCGATCGATCTGATAGTTCGTCAGCAACCCGCGACGAACCAGCGCCTGTTTGAACGGCTCGTATTCGACATTGCGCGTGCCGAACTCGCCCCACACGCCTTGCAGATCTTGCTCCGAGAGGACGTTGACGTCGAGCGCCCGCTGGGCCAACTTTTCCGCCGTGAGTGTGGTGGCCATCGCGCACAAGGGGCTATCTCGATAATTGCCGCCGAGCCAGCAGTCGTTGGAACTCAGCGAAAGATACTGGTGGTCAACAGCGACGATCGGCGAAGCCTTCGTTGACGCCTCCGCATGACTAACCAATGCCTGCGAGCGGACGGCCGCCTCGCAGCGCCCCTGCTTGGCTACTCCTCTAGCTTCAGCCGATATTCGTCTCGTTCGCGGCGGGTGGCCTCTAAATCAAACATCAGGTATTTCATGTCCAGCCGCAACTGGCTCAGGGCGTCTTGCACCAAGGTGAGGATGCGTCGGCGTCTTTTGGTGCTTTCCATCACCGCGTCGACCAGCGGCGCCAGTTGCGAGGCATACGGCTCGGGCAGTCGGTGGATCGATTCCGAAAGGCGAAGCAGGTCGGCGGGTATTTGATCGGCGGCGGTCGCGACTGAATCGGGCGAGTTGTTCATCGGTGCTTCTCCGGGTGGCGGTGCTGACGCCACGCTCTTAGGCACGCTTCGTACCGCCGAAATCGCGGGCGCCCGCGCCGCGCCACGCAAAGCATTTTATGGCAACGATTTGCATTGCAGCAACCGGTCCCGCAGCGGACGCCGGCTCGCTGCCGCGACGTTGCCAAAACGCCCCAGCCGCTCTGGACGCGCCACCGCAAACGCTGTTACAAGGCCAACTTACGAAAACTGCCCCAGTCCGCCTTGCCTGTTGCTCCGATGCAACAACGCAGATCGCCTGCCCGCCCCTCGGGCTGGCCCGCTTGGCAATGCCGGCAGATGGTTTGGCAGCCTGATCCCATTGTACGCGCAAGGATGCTTTCGCCCATCATTCGGTCCACTTTTTCGCTGTCCAGGGTCGGCTTGCGGGCGATGCAGATCATCGTCGTCAGCGCCCTCGCCGCGGCATGCGCCCCATCGAGCGGCGGAGCTGAACATACCCCCACGTTGCTCGACAACATGGATCGGCAACCGGTGTTGCGGCTCGTCAACAGCGGACCGTCGGTCAAGGTGTTATCCCAGTCAATTCAACGAGGCCAAAGCCGCTTCGGCGCTGCGGCTGAGCGCATCGTTGTAAGCGCGCCCCCGGGAAGTTCGGCGCCGCTGGCATACGAACTTCCTCCGGCCACGGTCATCCAGGAACTGAGCTTTGCCGCCTGGGTTTCCTGCAACCGACCGGGCGTTCAACTGGCTGCCGCGGTCGTGTTGCCGCGATCGGTCGATCCTCGCACGGGACTGGCCCGCCAGCTACTGCTGCGTTCCGGCAAACTGGCTGATGCAGGCGATTGGCGGCTGTTGACGTTGGAGAATTTGCCGGCGCTGTTGGCGGATCAGGCCCGCGTCGCGCGGGCGGCGCCAGACATCGAGATTGACGAGCATGAAGCCTATGTAACGCAGCTCGTCATTCTTGCCCCGGGGGGGCCTGGCAATACGGAAGTTTGGGTCGATCAGATCACCGCTCACGGCATCTTGAATCGGCCGGCGACGCTGGCGGCCACGATCGCGACCCCCTCCCCGCAGGCGTCGGGCCAGCCCGGAGGCCCTGCGGCGAGCCTCGCCGCCGGGCCAGCAATTGCCAAGCCCCCTGACTCGCCGCGCATCATTCAATGGCAGGGAGAACCGCTGAAACTCCTGCGCGATATTGGCTTTGACGCCATCTGGATGGGGCGGCCGCCCAACGAGGCGGAGCGCACCGAGGCACAACAACTTGGCTTGTTCATCGTGTCGCCGCCTCCGCCGCCGCAGGCCTTGGCCTCGGAGGACCTCAGTGCAGCCTATCAACAGGTCATGGCCTGGGATTTGGGGTCGCTTGTCGATCCGGCGGAGATCGACGCGGCCTGTCAGTGGTCGCAGGCGGTTGAACGGTTCGACCGTTCGACGACGCGCCCCGTACTGCTTCGACCCAGCGGCCTGACCCGCGAAGCAAGCCGCATCGCCGACGTCATTATCCTCGGCCGGCCTACGATTGGCGTCACGCAATCCTGGACCGATTATGCCGCGTGGCTGACTCAGCAGCGGCGGGAGTCCCGGCCGGGAACGCCCGTCTGGGTCGCCGTCGATACCCACATAAGTCGCCGCGCCATGGCCCAATTGGCCGCCCTGCGCGGCCAGCAAACCCCGGCGGCTTCCCCGGCGACCTTCAACGAGCTGGCGCAAGCCACCACCGCCTCCTTGGGAGCACGCCCGCTTGGATACTGCTTCACGTCGCAGGCCAGTTTGGCCACCGACGACGCGGACGCCCGCATGCGCCGTTTGGCCTTGGAACTCACCAATCTGCGGCTGGGGCTGGCCGCCCCCTGGCTCGCCAGCGGCAAGGCGGCCACCCCCGCCCGGTCGTCACAAGCGACGCTGACAGGCCTCGTCCTTAAGGTCGAGCGATCATATCTCATTGTTCCCCTGAGGTGGAGCGATGACCCGCCCCCGGCGACAATCGCCCGCGAACGGCCGATCTCCTTTATCTTGCCTGGAATTCCGGAGTCTTCCGATGCATATCTCGTGTCCGTCTCCGGCTCCGAAGACTTGAGGGCTAGCCGCGTGACCGGCGGCTTGGAAATCTTAGTCGATCAACTCCCGGACGACGCCTTTCTTCTAGTGACCGAAGACGGCTACGCCTTTTCGCACGTCGAGCGGTACCTCCGTAAGCACGCTTGGCGCGCGGCGCAAGCCCGCATCGAGCTAGCCGCACTGCGGCGGCAGCGCGCCGCGAGCGTGATGGCGGCCCTCTCGCCAGCGATCGTCAGGGACAGTGGCGCCGCCGAAGAGCTGGCAGAGGTGGATCGCCGGTTGACGGCTGTGGTTGACACGATGCGGCGGCGCGACTTCGCGGCGGCCTACAAGCTGGCTGCCCAAGCCGAAGCGATCCTCGACCGGGCGGGACAGGAATTAGCAGCAGCGGCGGCCGCAAATCTGGACCACGGAGTCGGGCCGGTCGCGCCACGGTGGTCGACCCTCGCCGACTGCGCCGCAGTGACATTGGCGCTGGCTCAGGCCCCAGCACCTTCGCAGCAAATGCCCGGCGGCGAATTCGAGGACCTGGCGCAACTGCTCGACGGGGGCTGGCAGCGGATGCAAAACGCGCCCCCGGGGATCCAGGCCGCCGTTCGGCTGTCGCCCGAGGCAGCCGCCCACGGTCGCTACTGCCTGGAACTGGAAGCTCGGCAGGCGACGCCGAGCGAGGCGCCGCCGACATTGCCGACGCCGCCGGTGTGGATTACTTCGCCGCCGCTCACGGCGCCCGCGGGCCATTTGGTAGAGATCACTGGAATGGTCCGCATGGCCGAGCCGACCTTGGGATCGGCCGACCCGCTGCTGATCTTCGACTCGATCGGCGGCGAAGAATCCGCCTTGCGCATCCAGTGTTCGCCGTCGTGGACGCCGTTCCAGATGGTTCGAGCAGTACCGCCGGGCGCCGAACTGCGAGTGACTATAGCCCTCGGCGGCTTGGGACGGGCTCAGTTCGACTCGCTTGCCTACCGCTTTATTCCACTGAATCGGCAAAACCTGGCGCGGGCGGCTCGTTGAAACCGCCAGGGTCGGGATGCTTTTTCGACTGGCGAACGTGCCTTGCTACGGGACTCGCCAGTCGCAAAAGCATCCCGACCCCCCGGTTAGCCCCGCTCCGCGAGCCTTGTCGCACCATTGGCCGCAACTTATACTCGGCTTTTCACTTGGAGCGATCGACGGCGCCGCGGGGGCCGGCAATATCGGCAGCGTGCGAACCGCCGTTGCCCGGGCCGCGTACAGCCTGCTACGGCTTACTCTAGCCACGCCACGCGGGCCGGGAGGCTTCGGCGACTGGGCGCCTATTGCCGAGGCGGAGTCGTCAATCGCCAAAGACCCCCGCCCCCGTTGACGAAGCGCACACCGCGGCGGTCTGCGTCCCTTCTCTCACTCGGTCCACCGGCACGGAAACGATGAGCGACGAAATTGTTCTACAAACGCGGGCCCTCACGAAGGTCTACCGCGATTTCTGGGGCCGCCAAAAGGTCCGCGCCCTCAAGGCCCTCGACTTGGAGGTCTACCGCGGCGAAGTCTTCGGCCTGCTCGGCCCGAACGGCTCCGGAAAGACGACCACCATCAAGCTGCTGCTCGGGCTGCTGTTTCCCACCGAAGGGGAGGCGCTGGTGTTCGGCAAGCCTGCCAGCGACGTGGGAAAGAACGAGCGGCTCGGCTATTTGCCGGAAGAGTCGTACCTATACCGTTTCTTGACGGCCGAGGAGACGCTCGACTTCTACGGACGGCTGTTCGATATGTCCCCGACGGTACGGAATGAGCGGGTCGATTCGCTCATCAAGCTTGTCGGTCTCGAACGGGCCCGTAAGCGTCAATTGCAGGAATATTCCAAGGGCATGACGCGCCGCATCGGCCTGGCCCAGGCGCTCATCAACGATCCGGAGTTGATCCTGCTCGACGAGCCGACCAGCGGCCTCGACCCCATCGGCACGCGGGAAATGAAGGACATGATCCTGCGGCTGAAGGACGAAGGCAAGACGATCGTCATGTGCAGTCATCTGCTGGCCGACGTGCAGGACGTCTGCGATCGTATCGCGATCCTCCACCAGGGAGAATTGAAGGAGCTGGGCCGCGTCGACGAATTGCTCACCGTGGCCGACGTGACCCAGATTCGCGCGCGGAATCTAACGACGGATTGCCAGAACGAAATCCGCGACGTCATCGCACGTCACCATGGCGAGCTACTGGCCATGGACAATCCGACGACGACGCTCGAAGAGCTCTTCCTGACGATCGTCCGCGACAGCGAAGCCCGTCCCGGGCGGCGCGCCGGGGTGAGGTAACCGTGCAGGTCGTCCGTTCGGATTCTTACAGTTCGGCAGCGATTTCCTCGACGAACCAGCCGCCCGTCCCCGGGCAAGTTCGACGGTAATTACCCCCAAGCCTGAAATCTCAAATCTCAAGCCTCACGCCTACCTCCTGCTAAATGGTTCTCGAACAACAACTCCTTCCCTACTTCCAGTGGCTGCTGTATGGCGGCAACGGCGAACTCGGCGCCCTGCCGAAGTTCGCCCTGGTTTTTTTGGGGCTGGTGATGGCGGCGCTGGTCGTAGGCTATGCCATTGCGGCTGCCCGGCATGGCCTGCTTCGCGGCGGAGACGTCACTTACCATACGATCGTTGACGGCTTGCGCGAGATTGTCGATACGTCGCCGCGGCGGATCTGGGCGCTGGCGCGGCTGGCCATTAAGGAATCGCTCCGCCGCCGCGTCGGGGTGGCGCTAGGCGTTTATTTTCTGATTCTTCTATTCGCGAACTGGTGTCTGAGCACGAATCATCAGGATCCGGCCCGGCTTTATCTCAGCTTCGTGCTCACTGCCACGACGTATCTAGTCATTGGCGTCGCGGTGCTGCTGAGCGCATTTAGCCTGCCAGGCGACTTCAAGACTAAGACGATCTATACGGTCGTCACCAAGCCGGTCCGCGCCGGCGAGATCATTCTGGGTCGCATCATCGGCTTCGCGATCGTCATGACCGTGCTGCTGGCGCTTATGAGCGTCGCCAGCTACGTTTTCGTGGTTCGCTCGCTCAATCACTCGCACGACGTCGAGGTCGACTCGCTGGAAAAAATCGTCGACGCCAGCGGTAACGTCACTGGTCGCAGCGGGCGGACCACCGCTTCGGCCGGCCACTTCCATGAGTTCCGATTAGACGCCGAAGGATTTGCGACGACCAGCACCGTCAACGGGCATACGCACGAGGTTGAAGCCGTTGGCGATAACAGCTTTCGCATCTCCGGACCGAACGGCTTCATTCGCGCCCGCGTGCCCCAGTACGGCAAATTGCGGTTCATTGATCGCAGCGGCGCCGCCAAGGACCGCGGCATCAGCGTCGGCAACGAATGGACCTATCGCAGCTTTATCGACGGCAACACCCCCGCCACAGCCATCTGGACCTTCGACGACGTCGGTCCTCACGTTCGCGAGGATTACCTGCCGCTGGCGCTGATCGTGCGGGTCTTCCGCACGCACAAAGGGGTCGTCGGTCGGCCCATACAGGGCGAGCTCCGCGTGCGCAATCCAGATACGGGAGCGACCAGCGATCCGTTCCCGTTCGATGCCATGGATCAGCAGGTTGACGAGTACAACATCAATCGCGAGTTGACCACGAATAACGGGCAACCGATCGACCTGTATGACGATCTGGTCACCAAGGACGGTCGGCTGGAAGTGCTCGTTAAGTGTTTGGAGCGCGGCCAGTATTTCGGCTTTGCCCAGGCCGACTGTTACATCCGCATGCCGGACGGATCGCCCGCCGCCAGTTATGCCAAGGTCTGCGTCAGCATTTGGGTGCAGGCCGTCATTGTAATCGCCGTCGGCGTGACCATCAGTACGGTGGTGAGCGGGCCGGTGGCCCTGTTGTTCGCCGCCGGCTTCATCATCCTTGGCCTGTGGCGGCAGGACTTCGTCGATATCGCCACCGGCAAGTCCTACGGCGGCGGACCGGCCGAGTCGGTCTACCGCATCCTCACGCAAGCCAATGTGATGGTCAGGCTCGAGGAGGGGGTGCTGACGACGCTCCTCGTCGGGTTCGATCGGTTTTTTGCCAAGCCGATCATGTGGGCCGTGGCGCAGTTTCTACCCGACTTCAGCGCGTTCAGCACCGTCGGCTACGCGGCGGAAGGATACAATGTGCCGTGGGATCGAGTCTTTCAGGATGTGACGACCTGCCTGGCCTATGTCGTAGGCTTGGCGCTGATCGGCTACTTCCTGCTGCGTACGCGTGAGGTGGCCCGATGAATTCCAGCTTTTATCGTAAAGTGGCCTACGCGGTCGCCTTGGTGGTGCTGCTGTTTCCGATGCTCTGGCTGGGCGAGCCCTCGACTCGCGAAGACGAAGGCGGACGCTTGGCGCAGCTTCGCACCACGGCGCGGCTCGGCCAGGCTGACATCGGCACCATCGACCCGGCGAGCGAGACGATTCGTCTGGTCACGCTGGGCCTCCGCGGTCCGGCCGTATCGATGCTGTGGTCGAAGGCCAACGAGTTCAAGAAGACCGAGGACTGGACGAACTTCCAATCCACGCTCGAGCAGCTTGCCCGGCTGCAGCCCTACTTCATCAAGGTGTGGGAGTACCAGGCGTGGAATCTTTCCTACAACGTGTCGGTCGAACTGGACGCCGTCCGCGATCGGTTCTACTACGTCAAGCAGGGCATTCAGTACTTGATGGAAGGCATTGAGTACAATCGCGACAACCCGACGCTATTGGACGACCTCGGGTGGTTCACGGGCAATAAGGTCGGCCGGGCGGACGAGCACGAGCTATATCGCAAGATGTACCGGCTTGACGACGATCTCAATTCCGACGACGAGCCCGAGTTGCGAGACAACTGGCTGGCGTCCAAGCGGTGGTACGAACTGGCGATCGAAGCAATCGACGTCAAAGGACATCCCCTGGGGACGAAAAACCCCACGACGTTTTTCGATTCGCCGGCGCGGTCGCAAATCAGCCATGCCGACGCCATCGAGTCCGAAGGCGTCTTCGGCACCCGCGCGCGGGAAGCATGGCGCGAGGGGGCTCGACTGTGGCGCGAGTACGGCACGCGCGAAATGAAGTCGACCGAGGACTTTTTGATCCGCCTGGTCGACGACAAGAAATGGCAGCAAGAGGTCGACGATCTCAAGCAGCAGCTTAACGAGCTTAGCCCGGGATTGAAGGAAAAAATGGAGCAGCAGGCGAAAGCCGGCCTCACCCCGGAGCAGCAGGAGGCGCTCAACGCCCTTCCGCCCAGTCCTACCTCCCAGCAGGCCGAGGCGTACACCCAGGCCAGCGAAGCGATCAACATCACGCCGGATAAAATCGCCGACCGAATCGCCCAGGAGTTGCCGGAGAAGGCTGCGGAAGCACGCCGACTTGCGGCGCGCATCCACGAAGCCGAGCGGCGCGTCGCTCTTATCGACAGCAATCGCGACGTCGCCAATTACGAATACTGGCGCATTCGCTGCGATCTGGAGCAAACGCCCGAAGCCCTCAAGGCCCATGAACTCGCCCGGGACGCCAAGCATCAGTTCGACGAGGCCAACCCGGAGGGGGCAAAGGACCTCTATGAGAAGAGCTTCCAGCAATGGGCCAAGGCGCTTGAACAGTTCCCCGAGCTGCCCGCCGATTCAGCCACCGGCAGCGATCTTATGGACGTCGTTGAGGAATACGTAAAAGTGCTGGAACAGCTCGACTTGCGGCTCTCGGACGAAGCGGTAGCCGACAAGTTCGCTCTCTGGAACATCGTCGAGGCGAACGACCAGCAGCGTAAGTACGCCGAAGACCTGGAGCGGTATAAGGGACGTAAGTCGGGCAAGCCTGTCGATCAGCCCCAGCAGCCGCCGCTGGTCAATCCCGCCGACGCCCTGCCTCAACAGTAAGCCGTACCAATCGGAGTTGCTGCACCGCGATCGGTTGCGGCCGGATCCATCCAGGGCGTAGTCTGGCGACGAATACGGCCAGCTCGCTCAAATACTCATTTTGCTGACGGCGACGGAGGGACGGTGGCGGACCCAGGCGAGCACCCTCCCGCCGGCGAGCCGTCCGCCAGTTCGCCAGCCGAGGTCCTGTTCTCCCGATCGGCGGCCCTGTGGGCCGTCCGCTGGCTGCCGGTCGTCGGCCTCTGGGGGGCGATGCACCTGGCCGGTCCGCCAATCGGAGTAACGCCGCAGGGCTGGTGGTTCGCCAGCGTCTTCTCGGCGACGATCATCGGATTTCTGACTCGCCCGCTGCCCATGGGCCCCATGGTGCTTTCCGGGCTTGTCGTACTGTTGCTGGCGGGCGCCTTTGGCAGCGGCGCCGCGGCCGTCGAGGGTATGCTGGCTGGCTTCGCCGACGCCACGGTTTGGCTGGTCGTGGCGGCCTTCTTGATCTCCGGCACGGTGGTCCGCACCGGGTTTGGGCGGCGCGTGGCGCTGCTGCTCATCAGCAGGCTGGGGCGCACGACGCTGGGCTTGGGTTACTCCATCGCTTCAGCGGAGCTGCTTCTGGGGCCGATCATACCCTCGAACACCGCTCGGGGGGGCGGCGTGATGTCGCCCATCGTCAATGCCTTGGCGCAGGCGCTTAAATGCAACCCCTACAACGATCGCAGCCGCACAGGGGGCTATCTCGTGCTCTGCGGTTCGCATGCCAATCTGATCACCTCGGCGATGTTCTTTACGGGCATGGCGGCGAACCCGCAGCTTCGCAATTTCGCCGCCGCCGACCTTAACGTCACCTGGACCTGGACCACATGGCTTCAAGGCAGTTGGTTGCCTGGCCTGGCCAGCATGGCGCTGTTGCCAGCCCTGTTGTATTGGCTTCAGCGACCAGAATTGACCCATTCGCCGGCCGCGAAAGAAGAAGCGGCTCATGAGCTCGCTGAAATGGGCCCGTGGAACGCTCGCCAAATCATGTTGGGGGCGTTACTGTTAGCCATGGTTGCCGCCTGGGCGAGTGAGCCGTTGCATGGCGTCCATGCCGCGGGCGTCGCACTGCTCGGCGTGGCCCTGATACTGGCGTTGGGCCTTGACCGGTGGGTCGATTTCACGGCCGATCGGGGGGCCTGGGACGCCCTCATGTGGCTCGGCGGCTTGGTGGCTATGGCAGAGCAGTTGGAACGTCATGGCGTGATGACCTGGTTCGCCCACGAGATGCAATACTACGTTGCCGGTTTTTCCGGCGTCGCCGCCGCCGTGGTGGTCGCTCTGATCTATTTCTTTTCGATGTACGGCTTTTCGATGTTGACCGGCCACATCATGGCCATGGCCAGCGTGTTCTTCGTCGTCGCCCGAGCGGCGTCCGCCCCGCCGCTATTGACCGTCGCACTCATCTCATACTTCTCCAATTTGTGCGGCTGTCTGACCAATTACTCCACCGGGCAGGTGGTCATCTATTCCGGCTTCGGCTATGTATCGACCCAGCGATGGTTCGCCATCGGGCTGGCGGTCGCGGCGTTCCATCTGGCCCTCTGGCTGGGAATCGGCATGCCATACTGGCGGGTCCTGGGGTGGTGGTAGGCTCTCGGATAAGGGGGAGCCCCCTGCCACTTACGTCTTGACCGCTCGTCGAGCTGCTTATCTACAGCGGGCGCCATTCCGGCTATAATCGATGGCAGCCGTCGATCGCTCCTGGAAACCGCCAGGGTCTCATCATGCCCATTGAACGAACGCGATTGAGCGCCGTTGCGGCTCTCGCATTGCTGGCTGTCCTAGCGAACTGTTCGACCACGCGCGCCGCAGAGCCGGCGTCCGCTCAGACCGGGGAAGCGGTTAGTTTCCGCCGCGACATCTTGCCGATCCTGCGCGCCAACTGTCAGGGCTGCCATCAGCCGGCCCGCTTGGAAGGCGGGGTCGATCTTACGTCCCAGGCGGGTGTATTGGCCGAAAGCGCCAGCGGCGCGCTGATCGTCAAACCCGGCGACGTCGACGCCAGCGAACTACTGGCGCAGATTACGCCGGATGCCTCCGGCGAGGCCGTGATGCCGAAAGACCGCGAGGCGCTCAAGCCAGATCAAATCGACGTTATTCGCCGCTGGATCGCCGCCGGCGCCGAGTTCGACTCCGCCGCCGACAGCCCCCGCTACGACGCCGATCATCCGCCCCAGTACGCCAGGCCGGCGACGATTACGGCGCTTGCCGTCTCGCCCGATGGCGCCCTGATCGCCGTGTCGGGCGTCAACGAAACGCTGCTGCTGGACGCGTCAGCCGCGGCCCGCGGCGAGCGGGTCTTGGTCCGTCGGCTCATAGGCCTGGCGGCGCGGATCGAGTCGTTGCAGTTCTCGCCCGACGGGGCGAAGCTCGCCGTTGCCGGCGGCCTGCCCGGCGAGGTTGGCGAACTGCAAATATGGAACGTCGCCGACGGCAAGTTGCTCCACTCCAAGACCGTGACCGCCGATACGCTCAGCGGCATCGCCTGGTCGCCCGACGGTAAAAGCGTCGCCTTCGGCGGCGCCGATACCAATCTGCGCGTCGTCAGCGCCGAGAGCGGCGAGCAAATCATGGAACAAGGCGCCCACAGCGATTGGGTGCTCGACGCTGCGTTTTCGACCGACGGCCAATTCGTCGTCTCCGCCTCGCGCGATCAGACGATCAAGCTGATTGAAACAGCCAGCGGGCGCTTCGTTGACAACATCACCGCCGTCTCGCCGGGGGTTCCGGGCGGACCGATCTTCGCAATCGCCAAGCACCCAACCAGAGATCTCGTCGCCGTCGGCGGCGGCGAAGGAGTGCCGCGCACCTACATGATGCATCGCGTCGTGGAACGCAAGATTGGCGACGACAGCAACCTGGTTCGCACCTACGGAGCAATGCCGGGTCGAATCTTCGCCGTCGCGTTCAACGCCGACGGCACGCGCCTGGCAGCCGCCAGCAGCGACGCCGGGCGCGGCCATGTACAGATCTTCGGCGTGCCCGACGCCTTGGTTCCGCCCGACGACGTCAAAGCGATCCAGGCCAAGACGGTCGACCAGCGCTCGGCTGAGGAACGGGCCCGCATCGAGGCGTACAACCGCGATGGCGCCGACCTTCTGGTCACCGTCGCCGGCAACCTGCCTTCGGTCTATGCCCTGGCGTTCCACCCCGATCAGCAGTCGATCATCTTTGGCGACGCCGACGGCGTCCTGCGAATCCATCGGGCCAGCGACGGCGCCGAGCTTGCGCAGCTCGCCGCCTTTGAGGCGACCCCAACGGTTTCCCTGGCCAATGACGGCGCCCGTGCAGAGCCGACGCCGGCCGCTCCCAGCAATCCGCCGCCCGAATTCCTCACCGACGTGATGCCGATCCTCAGCAAGCTCGGTTGCAATGCCGGCACCTGCCACGGCGCCCGGGCTGGGCAAAATGGTTTTGCGTTGTCCCTGCGCGGGTACGATCCGATGGCCGATTACCGCTCGCTCACAGACGATCTGGCGGCCCGCCGGGTGAATTTGGCCGATGCCGCGGCGAGCCTCATGCTGCTGAAAGCCGTCGGCTTGGTCCCGCACGGCGGCGGCGCAGTGACCGACATTGGCTCGCCCCGTTACGAGACGCTGCGTCGCTGGATTGCCGCCGGGGCGAGGTTCAATGCCGACGCGCCGCGCGTCGTCTCGATTTCACTCGGACCGCAGAACCCCGTGGTAGACGCGGCCGGCGAAACCGTGGCGATGAAAGTCATGGCCCAGTACTCCGACGGCGGCCAGCGCGACGTGACCGCCGACGCCTTTGTCGATAGCGGCAACGCCGAGTGTGCCAGCGTCGACAAGGCCGGCGTAGTCACCGCCGTCCGCCGCGGCGAAGCCCCGCTCCTGGCCCGCTACGAGGGCGCCTACGCCGCCACGACCCTCACCGTGATGGGCGACCGCGAAGGATTCCAGTGGCAGCCGGCGCCGGTCTACAACCACATTGACGAGCTGGTCGACGCCAAGCTGCAGCGCATGAAAATCAATGCTAGCAGCCTTGCCGGCGATGAGATTTTCCTCCGCCGGGCGTACCTCGATCTGACCGGCCTGCCGCCCACCGCCGACCAGTTGCGAGCCTTCCTGGCCGATCCGGCCGACAGTCGTGCGAAGCGCGAAATCGTCGTCGACCAGCTTATTGGCAGCGAGGAGTACGTCGAGCACTGGACGAACCGCTGGGCCGATTTGCTCATGGTCAACAGTCGCTTCCTGGGGACCGAAGGGGCGGCTGCCTATCGGCAATGGATTCGTGCGTCCGTCGCAGAGAACAGGCCCTACGACCAGTTCGTCCGCGAACTGTTCACGACGACGGGCTCGAACCGCGAACATCCGGCCGGCTCCTACTTCAAGATCCTCCGCACTCCCGATGCGATTGCCGAAACCAGCACGCAAGTTTTCCTCGGCGTCCGCTTCAACTGCAATAAGTGTCACGACCACCCGTTCGAGCGTTGGACGCAAAACAACTACTACGGCTGGGCGGCGTTCTTCGCAGACGTGCGACTGCAAAAAGACCCTGAGAGCGGCGACCGCACGATCGCCGGCACGGCGGTTGAAGAGGCCCGACCGCTGTACGAAATCGTCGACGACGGCGCCGCCGGTCAGGTGACCCACCTCCGCACCGGTAAGCCCGCTGAGCCCCGATTTCCGTTCGAGGCCGGCGACGCCGGCATCGTCGAGCCAGATGCGGCGTCGAGCGAGACGCAGCCGGCCACCCTCCGGCAACGCGCCGCCGATTGGGTCGTTTCCCCCGAGAATCCGTACTTCGCCGCCAGCTACGTGAACCGCGTTTGGGCCCACCTTATGGGGGTCGGCCTTATTGAGCCGATCGACGACATTCGCGCCGGCAATCCGCCGACGAATCCAGAGCTACTCAGCTACCTCGCCGAAGAGTTCGTCTCGAGCGGGTTCGATGTTCGCCATTTGATCCGCCTCATCTGCCGTTCGCGGACCTACCAGCTTTCCCACCATACGGATCGTTGGAACGAGGACGACCGGCGCAACTACTCGCACGCCCTGCCGCGGCGGTTGCCGGCCGAGGCGCTCTTCGACGCCGTCCATCGGGCCGTCGGCTCGGTCTCGCATCTACCAGGCATGCCGCCGGGCGCCCGGGCCGCGTCGCTGCCGGATTCGATGGTCGAAACCGAGAGCGGCTTGCTCTCGAAGCTCGGCCGTCCAGCGCGCGAAAGCGGCTGCGAGTGCGAGCGAACCAGCGAACTGCAGCTTGGCCCCGTGATGGCGCTGATCAACGGTCCGGCGTTCGCCGCGGCGATTGACGACCCGGAAAGCGAGTTGGCGAAGCGGGAAGCTACGACCGACGACGACGGGGCCCTGGTCGATGAAGTGTTTTTGCGGGTCCTCAACCGCCCGCCGTCGGCTGATGAACGGCAAAGCGCCGTGGCGCTGGTTTCTGCTCCCGGCAACGAAGGTGCGGCGCTAGCCGACGCCCTCTCCGCCAAGAAATCCCAGCTCGAAGCAGGCTTCGAGACCTGGCGGGCGGCCAACCGGCCCGTTCGTTGGCAGCCGCTTATGCCGCTCGCCGCTACGGCCAGCCTGGACGCCGCGCTGGCCGTCGAAGCGGACGGATCGGTCTTTACGGCCTCCGGCGCCGGCAAAGGCGCTTACGTGGTCGTTTTCGAGACGCCCCTGGAGACGATTCAAGGCTTGCGGCTCGAGGCGATCGCCGACGACCGGCTTCCCAACAAAGGACCCGGCCGCGCGCCCAACGGCAATTTCGTGCTGAATCAACTCCGCGTCTTCGCTGCTACGACGGACAGCCCGGACGAGCGGCGGAAAGTCAAGCTCGCCGAGGTCCAGGCAGACTTCAATCAAAGCGGATACGAGGCGGCCGGCGCCATCGATGCGAAGCCCGAAACAGGTTGGGCAGTCGCCGGAGGCGCCGGCCAGACGCACGCTGCCGTGTTCCGCTTCTCGCGTCCGCTGCAGGCCGAAGCCAATACGCGCCTCATCGTAGAACTGGACCAGCAGCACGCGGACGGCCAGCATCTGCTCGGCCGCTTCCGCATTTCAGTCACCGGTGAAGAGTGGCCCTACGTCCGGGGCGTCCACCCAGCCCAGTGGCATGCGCCGCTAGCGGCGCGAACGCTAAGCCAGACCGAACGTCAGCATCTGTTGTCGTATTATTTTTCGCTCGATGCCGACTATCGCGAACTGCAGCAGGCCGAGCGACTATTGGCCAACCCGCGGCTTGCGGCCGTGCAGGACCTGGCGTGGGCGCTGATCAATAGCCCCGCGTTTCTATTCAACCATTGATGGGAAGAAAGACGCTTGAGCCTTTTGCGACTGGCGGGCGTATGGTGTCCCCCGGTCCCTGGACCGGGGCTAAATGACAGACCGGCTGAAGAAACATTGGGCCGCCGTTGCGGTCGCGCTGATCTCGGCGGCGATGGTGCTGGTCATTCGCGTTGAAGGCCGCATCTGGTTCTGCAAATGCAATCGCCTTCTGTTCATCGTCGCCGACGCCTGGAGCCCGCATACTTCACAGCACCTGTTCGATCCCTATAGCCTCAGCCATGTACAGCACGGGCTGATCTTCTACTGGGCGCTTCGCTGGCTGTTGCCGAAAACCTCCTGGCAAACGCGCCTCGTCGCCGCGACCCTCATGGAAGCCGGCTGGGAAATCATCGAAAATTCCCAGTTCGTCATCAATCGCTACCGTGAAGCGACCGCCGCCCTCGGCTACGAAGGCGACTCGGTGGTCAACGCGCTGGGCGACCTGCTCAGTTGCGTCCTCGGCTTCGCCATCGCCGGCAGGTTCGGGCTACGGGGATCGATCGCGCTGTTTGTCGGCGTCGAAGTCGGACTGCTCATCCGCATCCGCGACAGCCTGCTGCTGAACGTCTTGATGTTGTTCTACCCCCTCGATTCGATTCGCGATTGGCAGATGGCAAAGTAGCAAAGCCCCCAGCGTGCAGTCTTTCCTTCCCCCCGAAGCAGGCTTGGAATGCGATCGAGCCAGCGCCAATTCTCCTGAGCTTCCCGTCAACCAGAAACCTGCCGAGACTGTCGTTTGCACTGTCGCGCTTCGGCCGCTCTAATACGGGCACTTGCCTCTCATCCCGTATGCTCAGCGCAGGAGCCTACCATGCCTCATCCCGAACCGCTGCGTCGTCTTGTCGCTCCCTTCGATCGCCGCGACTTTCTGCATCGCGCGAGCCAATCGGCGCTGGCCGTCGGCGCGGCCGCATGGCTCTCGCCGCTGGCGATGGCCGAAGAGGTCAAGCCGGCGGCGGCAGCGCCAGAGTCGCTGGTGAAATTGCTCTACGAGTCGCTCTCGCCCAAGCAGCGCGAGACGATTTGCTTTCCCTGGGATCATCAGGATCCACAGCGCGGGCTGCTTCGCACGCGCGTCGCGAACAATTGGAACGTCACCGAGCCGGTTTTAGAGAGCAAGTTCTACACTCCCGAGCAGCAGGAACTTGTCCGCGGAATCTACCGCGGCATTATCTCGCCGGAGTGGCACGAGCGATTCGATCAGCAGCAGCTCGACGATTCAGGCGGATTCGGCGTCGGCAACAGCATCGCCATCTTCGGCACGCCGGGCGACGGTAAGAGCGAGTTCGTCATCACCGGCCGTCATATGACGCTCCGTTGCGACGGCGATTCCGCCGAGAGCGTCGCCTTCGGGGGGCCGATATTCTACGGCCACGACCCGACGGGCACCGGCGACGACAACGCCGCCCACGACGGGAACGTCTTCTGGCCGCAGGCCGCCGAGGCCAACAAACTTTACCAGGCCTTGGACGGCAAACAGCAAGCCCTTGCGCTGGTCAACAGCGCGCCCAGCGAATCCGACGTCCCCTTTCGCGGCGCGGGGGGCGAATTCGACGGCATTCCGATCGCCGAGCTGTCCGCCGATCAAAAGGCCCGCGTCCAGGAAGTGCTGCGCAAGCTCATCGACCCGTACCGCCAATCCGATCGCGACGAAGCAGTCGCCTGCCTCAAGGCCCAAGGTGGAATCGACGCGTGCCACCTGGCGTTCTATCAGAGCGGCGACATCGGCGGCGACAAGGTGTGGGATGTCTGGCGGCTCGAAGGGCCGTCGTTTGTGTGGCACTGGCGAGGCTCGCCGCATGTCCATGTCTGGGTGAACGTGGCCAGCGACCCGTCGATCAAGCTAAATGCTTGACGACCGCGGCGGCACAAGGATCCGCGGCGGCGGGTAAACGACGCCGCATACCGGTCTGCCCGTCCAGCCGAAGCGCCCCGCTCAGCCCAGCGCGGCTCACCGCTCGGCCGCCAGGGCTATGGCGATTGCATTGCGGAAGCTCTCCAAGGTGGCGGGCTTCGCGATGCGGGTTACCACCGGCTCGTTCTCCACCACGACTTGTCCGGCGTCCGGATGGCCCGACACCAGGATTACGGGAATACCCTTTTCGGCGATTTGCTCGGCAGCCTCCAGTCCGTCTACCACGGGCATGTCCAGGTCGACGACCGCCACGTCAACGCGCCCCTGGAAGCACCTTTCCAGCAGTTCCGCCCCATTGCCGACGGCACATACGACATCGTGCCCCAGATGTTCCAGGAGCTTCACGAAGGTCCTTCGCAGCTCCGGCTCGTCCTCGGCCAAAGCGATTCTGACGGGGACGCTTTGCTGGCGACTCATCTGAGTTGCTCCGCTCGATCATCGAGAATCATCGATCGCGACAGCACGCAACGGGGCTCGCGATGGCACGCGCCGTCGGCCTAAATTGCATTTGCCATGCCGCGATAGTTCCGAAGCAGATTGCCGCCCCGCTGGCTGATTGCAGTTTTTCAGGAGCCCCATAAGCCTCGGCGCCTCCCGGCCCAAAAGCCCAGGAGCGGTCCCTCGACGTGCTAGGGTTCAGGCAAAACCGCGGAATTCGATTGGAAAACTGCATATAAGGGTGTAGAATTGTTGCCGAGGCGCCAGACAATGTTACCTAAAACCGCTGAATACGCTCTCCGCGCGGCCGTCTGGCTGGCGGGCGGCGAAAACCGGATCGAATCGGCCGATGCACTGGCCGAACGCACCAAAATTCCGCGCCGCTATCTCCACAAAGTCCTGCAAGATCTGGCTCGCGGCGGTCTGGTGCGATCTCAGCCTGGTCCCGGCGGCGGGTATGCCTTGAACCGTTCGCCCGAAAAGATCTCGATTTTAGACGTCGTCAACGCGGTCGCGCCGCTGGAGCGCATCCGATCCTGTCCGCTCGGGCTGCCGTCGCACACGCGGCTTTGCCCGCTGCACCGGGAACTAGACCAGGTGTATGCCAACGCCGAAGAGTCTTTGAAGAATGTGACGCTTGCGCAACTGCTCCGCTCGACGAGCACGATCGTTCCCCTGTGCGACGTGGCGGAGATGCGGGCCGTCTGACCGGGCGAATCGCCACGCTGGCGCCGCTCAACAATCAGGGCTTCTTAAAAGGCGCCAGCGGAGCCCGCACGAGCTTCGTCGGCAGCAGACCGTCAGGCAGTCCGTCGCGGCCGGCGCAATAGCCGAAAAGCACGCCGTCGTCGACGAATTCAATGGCCGTGTAGCAGTAGAATCCGTCCGGGTCGCGTTCCAGGTCGATCACGTTGGTCCATGTCTGGCCGTCATCGCGAGAGACGGCCGCCGTCAGGGGAGTCCGATGATAACCGCGCGTCGAGTTGTTATTCCACACGGCTAGCAAATCTGTCGTTCCTGGAATTCGCTCAATCGACGCGGGGGCCAACGGCGATTGAAGGGTTCCCGGCTGGGGCTGGCTCCAGGTTTCTCCTTCATCGCTGGAGTAAGCGAAATACTGGGAACCTTCGCTGGTGCGGCAGTACATCAGCAGCCGACCGTCGCCAAGCGGGGCGACGCCCGGCTCCTGCAAGGCGTTGCCGACCTCGCGGCTCACGCGCGCCGCCTCCTTGCCCCGGCGCCAGTGCCCGCCGCCGTCGTCCGAGAGGTAGCAGACGGCCTCGGCGTAGCGGCCGACCGAATTATCTCGGTTATCGACATGGTGCGCCGCCGGCAGTATTAAGCGGCCTGAATCAAGCTGCAGCGCGCGATCGTTGTTGACGACGTAATAGCCCAGTTCGCTTTCGGGAATGATTTCGGCCGGCTCCGACCACGTCGCCGCCTCGTCAGCGGAATATCGTACGACCGGGCGAAGGTCCAGGCTCGAATTCTTGCGCAAATAAAATAGCGCAATTCTGCCGTCGCTCAGCCGCAGCAGCGAAACGCTCATCACGTTTTGCTTGCCTTCGTTGGCGACCACTTGTCGGCTGTCGCTCGACCACGTGCGGCCGCCATCGGTCGACCTCCGCGACGCGAGATCGGCAGGCGCGGCGTCCTCGCCCGATTGCGTGTAATAGTGCGAGTAGATGAACAGCAGGTCCCCATTGTTCAAGAGGATGAAGTCGCCCTCGCTGTTTCGCGGGTTATCCTGGCTGGCGGTGAGCAGGGTCGTCGGGAATGAACCGGCAGCCGCATCCTCGCCAATTGCACTTGCGCATCGCAGGACGGCCGATAACAACAGCAGCGATCGGATGATTCGTCGGATGATCCGCATTCGAGCCCCAGTATGTAGCGAAGAACTGCATGCAAGCCTCGTGTCGGCGCGCCGGCGGACAATGCAGCGGCGCACTGTCGCCGGATCCAGCTTACGCTCGTTCTATTTATTGAGCGTTGCGCCGTCAATGAGCCATGGACTCATCGAATGCAGCCCCGGCCGGAGGCCGAGGCTGCAGAGGCTCTTGAGCTGCGCAACGGTCGATAAATTTACCGCGCCTGAGAACTCAATCTCTTGTGCAAAATACGGCACTTTTGCCGTGAACCGCTGCCTATTTAGATCGAAGCCTAAGCCTGGAGCGAGAAGGCCAGGAGCGCAGCTTGCGTGGGAGTCCGGTCCCAAGCGGCCGCGCAATTGCCGTGCGGTTTGGCACGGGCGCATAAGTTCGCCCCCGCGAGAGTCGACTCTCAGCCGTCGAGGCGCCCAATGGCGCCATCCGGGCCGGGAGACTCATCCCACGAGGGCGAGGGGACCTGCAATCAGGTCAAATCGGATGATCCGATAGCGAGTTACGCAACTCGCCGGCGGCTCGACATCGCCAGCGCCGCCCACACCACGATAATCGCCCCGATGATCGACATGATCCAGCCGGCGCCGGCGAACGGCCCCGCCTCGGGGCGGAACCCAAACGCCCAGGCAATCAGTCCGCCCACCAGTGAGCCGATAATGCCCAAGATCGTGGTCGCGACGAATCCCATGCCTTGGTTCCCGGGATACAGCGCCCGAGCGATCAATCCGACGATCAAGCCAAATACAATCCAAGAAATGATGGTCCCAATCATACCGGCCTCCGGTGATTTGAGTGCGGCGTGCGGTCCCCTGTGTAACGGCCGCCAGCCATTTGTATGCTTCCACCACTTGCTGTAGCACGCACTGTGCCAAAGCCGAGCAGCGGCGGGACTACGGCGCCCGGGAGGCATGGCGCAGCGCGCGGCCCGACAGCGAGCCGGTCGGCTGGCCGTCGACCACGGCCGCGGTTCCATTGACGAAAACATGCGGAATTCCCGCAGGCGGCTCGAACGGGTGGTCGAAGTCCGCCCGATCGATAATCTCGTCCGCCTTGAAGACCACCACGTCGGCAAAATAGCCGGCCCGCAGTAGACCGCGCTCTGGCAACCCCAGTATCTCCGCAGGCAGACCGGTCGCGCTGCGAACAGCCTGCTCTAGCGACAACACCTTCTCTCGCACCGCGTACAGGCCGAGCTTCCGCGGGAAGGTTCCGAACGACCGGGGATGCACCATTTCGCCGCTAGGCAGTTTCACTGAACCGTCCGACGCCGTCGCTACCCAGGGCTGCTGCATGACAAACCGCACGTCCTCCTCCGCCATGCCGAAATTGATGGCCGACGGACTGTCGTGGCGAATTATCTCGAGCGCCAAATCGAATTCCGAGCGCTGCTCCTCCGCGGCGAGCTCCTGCAGCGTTCGTCCCGCGTATTTCGGATTAGGCTCGTAGGACACAATGCGGATAAGCGGCCGCTCGGCCAGCGCCTGTTCGACCGCGCCCCGCAGGCGTTCGACGGTCGCTGGATCATTCAATCGCTTTACGGTCTCGTCCCGGCCCCCCTCGCGAACCCAATCGGGCAACAGCATCGCCTCTAACGACGTGGAGCTAGCGGTGTACGGGTACTGGTCGGCCGTCACCACATGGCCAGTAGCGCGAGCGTCTTCGATGAGCTTCACCGCGGCGTGCACGGTTCCCCAATAGGGCTTCCCGGAGGCCTTCAAGTGTGAAATGTGTACGGGGGTCCCGCCCCGCCGCCCAATTTCGATGGCTTCCGCCACCGCGTCCAACAGGCCGCTTTCTTCGCTGCGAATGTGACTGGCGTAGATGCCGCTGTGCCGTGCGACGACCTCGGCGAGCGACGCCAGTTCGTCAGTCTTCGCATAGGCCCCAGGGATGTAAATCAACCCGGTCGCCATCCCCCACGCGCCAGCGCGCATACCTGCGTCGATGAGTTCTCGCAGCTTAACGAGCTCTTCCGGCGAGGGAGTCGCCGCCCGGCGGCCAAGCACCAGCGCTCGCGTCGCGCCATGCGGAATCAGATGAGCCACATTCGTGCCGGCTCCCTGCAGCTCGATCGCGCCGAGGTACTTCGCCACGTCGGCGGCGCCGCCGCCACAGTTGCCGGTTACCAGCGTGGTGCAGCCTTGGCGAAGATAGTTTTCTGCTGTGCGGGTCTTTTCGGCGAGGATCGACTCGTCGCTATGATTGTGTAAGTCGATGAACCCCGGCGCGATCACCAGCCCCGTGCAGTCAACGGTCTTGCCGATGCGGCCGGCCATGAACTGTCCCACCGCCGCAATTCGGTCGCCGCGGATCGCCACGTCGCCAGCCACAGCCGGCGAACCGCTGCCATCGAGCAGTTGTCCGTTGCGAAGCAGCACGTCGGCGTCGATCGGCGCAGACGTTTCCTCAGCTCTAATCGATGCCAAGGACGCCGCGCATGCCACAACCATGCACCCCAAACCCGGCGCCAGCAGCAGCCGCAGGCGGGCGGGCGCGGCCCGAAGCGGCCTGAGGAGGGCTTGCTGCCTAAGGTGCGGGCGATTCGCCCCTGTTGACATGCCGATCATGACGAGTCGTCCCGTTATGCTTTGCGCCGCAGACGCTATGTTCCGACGGGGCTCCATTGCGCGCCGCTGCCGCGCCAGTCTCCGATCGGCCCCGAATAGACCCGGTTCGGGCCTCTTTTTGCCTTGATGGAACCGAAGCGGCCATCGACAATCGAACCAGGAGGAGCCAAATACGTGAGCACCAATATAGCACCAGCCGGCGCGCCGATCGGCAGCGCAGCCGCGGGGCCCGACGCCCGCGGTCGGTTCGGCCAGTTCGGCGGGCGGTACGTGCCCGAAACCCTGGTTTACGCGCTCGATCAACTACAGGCCGAATACGCCAAGGCGTGCGCCGACCCGGCGTTTCAGGCGGAGTTAGACGAGCTGCTGGAGCACTTCGTCGGCCGCCCCTCGCCCCTTTACCACGCCCGGCGGCTCAGCGCACAGATTGGCGGCGCCCAAATCTGGCTGAAGCGCGAAGACCTCAACCACACGGGCGCGCATAAGATCAACAACACCCTCGGCCAGGCCCTGCTCACCCTGCGCATGGGCAAGAAGCGGGTCATCGCTGAAACGGGCGCCGGCCCGCACGGCGTCGCGACGGCTACGGCGTGCGCTCATTTCGGCCTGCCATGCGTCGTGTACATGGGCGAAGAGGACATCCGCCGGCAGGCGCCGAATGTCTTTTCCATGAGGCTCCTGGGCGCCGAGGTTCGCCCCGTCGCCAGCGGCAGCCGCACCCTTCGCGATGCCATTAACGAGGCGATGCGCGACTGGATGGCCAGCGTCGGCGACACCCACTATATCCTCGGGTCGGTGGTCGGACCCCACCCGTTTCCGCGGATCGTGCGGGACTTTCAGTCGGTCATCGGCCGCGAGACGATCGAGCAATGCCGCTCGCGCCTCGGTCGGCTGCCCAATTTGGCCGTCGCGTGCGTCGGCGGCGGCAGCAACGCGGCCGGCATGTTCTACCCGCTGGTCGAACACGCCGAGGTCGAACTCGTCGGCGTCGAGGCCGGCGGCCGCAGCCCGCAGCCCGGCGATCATGCCGCCTCGCTTACCTACGGCAGTCCAGGCGTGCTCCACGGCAGCTTTAGCTACGTCATGCAGGACGAAGACGGCCAGACCAGCCCGGTCCACTCGATGTCGGCCGGCCTCGATTACCCCGGCGTCGGCCCCGAGCACAGCTATTGGAAGGACGCCGGCCGCGTGCACTACACAAGTTGCCGCGACGACGAAGCGATGGCGGCGTTCGACGCACTCGCGGCCAGCGAAGGCATCATGCCGGCCCTCGAGAGCTCGCATGCCGTCGCCAAGGCGATGGAGCTGGCCAGGGGCCGCTCCCAGGACGATGTCATCGTCGTCTGCCTCAGCGGACGCGGAGACAAGGATGCCAGCGAGATCGCGCGGCTGAAGGGCGTTAAGTTCGGTTGACGTTTTACGATAACTTTCATGAGAGCATGGGCCCTGCCCTTCCGGTGACGCCATGACCGAGATCATTGTACCCGTTCCCGACGATTTAAAGCTTCGCGCCGAGGCGGCCGCCCGTCATAGCTGGATTTCTCTGGCAGAGTTCGTATGCCAGTGCATCGCGATGACGGTAGACGAACGCCTAAAGGATCCGATGTTTGCTGGACTGTCGGTATTCTACGGCGATGCGCCTTCTGATCTTTCCGTGCGCACTGATGCTTATTTGTATGGCGAGGATTCGTGATCTTCATAGACGCCGGAGCAATCATTGCGAGGCTCATTGCCCGAGATCAGAACCACAATGCGGCGATTGAGTTTCGGCATGAGCTTTCAGCGTCGGCCGTTTCATGTTGTACAAGCAACCTGGTCATGGGCGAAGCTTTAACGCTTATTGCCAGGAGGACGAGTCCGGCTGAGCAAGCATTTGAACTGTATAGCTCCAAAGTCCTTCGCATAATCAGATCAACAGAAGCGGACGAGATTAGCGCGATAAGTCTATTAACCAAGTATGCAGACCAGCAGGTCGGTTTTGTCGACTGTGTTTCTTTTGCGTTGATGCGAAGGTTGCGGATTTTCCAGGCATTTACCTTTGATCGCCACTTTGCCACGGCAGGATTCGTAAAGCCGTAGATTGAAGACATGTCAGCGATTGAGAATCTGTTCGCTAAATTGCGCTCCGCGAACCGCAAGGCCCTGATGCCCTTCATCACCGCCGGCGATCCCGACGTCGCCTTCACCGGCGAGGTGCTCCTCGAACTGGTTCGCCGCGGCGCGAGCATGTGCGAGGTCGGCATCCCCTATAGCGATCCGATCGCCGACGGGCCCGTTATCCAGGCCTCTTACACTCGGTCGCTCGACAAGGGGGTGAAGCTCCGCGACATCCTCACCATGCTGCGCGAAACGACGCCAAAGCTCGGCGCCCCCGCCGTGACAATGGTCAGCTACGCCATTGTTTATCGCCACGGCGTCGAGAAGTATTGCGACGCGGCCCGCGCGGCGGGCGTCGCCGGGCTCATCGTGCCGGACTTGCCTGTGGATGAATCTCGGCAATTGCTCGACATCTGCAATAGCCGCGACTTGAGCCTCATACAACTCGTCACCCCGCTTACCCCGCGGGATCGGGCGCTGCGAATCTGCGAGACGTCGACGGGTTTCGTCTACTACGTTTCAGTCGCTGGCATCACCGGCGAGCGAACGCAGTTGCCGCCCGAACTAGCCGAGAGCGTCGCCTGGCTGCGCCAGCAGACGAACTTGCCCATCTGCATTGGCTTCGGCGTCAGCACGCCCGAGCACGTCAAGCTCCTCGCGCCGGCGGCCGACGGGCTTATCGTCGGTTCGGCCCTTGTCCGACGCATCGCCGCGGCGGCGCAACGGCCGCGGGCCGAGGTTATCAAGGAGGCGGGCGACTATATTGCGTCCCTGGTCGCCGCGTTGCCAGGCTCGCCGCGGTAAGCGAGCTAGACTTCAGCAGAATGGATTTGACTGCCTTGCGCGATCGTAACTAAAATTGAGTGGGTTGGACGGCACGCTTCTTGCTCTTCCGGCCCGCACAAACCGGCCCGCCTTCCGGTGGTTGGGTCGACGCGGAACCACGCTCTGCCACCGGCGACGTCCCTCTTTGCGGCGTCTGGGCTGCCGTACTTTTCCAAGCTTCCTGGAGAGCGCCCATGACCGCCGACGTGTCCGGACGCGAAGAGTTGTTGCGCCGCTTCTTTGCCGGGGTCACCCAGTACGCCTTCGCCGTCCGCATGGGCGTGGCGGACCCTCCCCTGGTCGATTACCTCGCGGAAATGCTCGTGCGGTTTGCCAAGAGCGACGCGATGTACGCCATGCGCAACCCTCGCGGCGAGCGACTGATGCAGGTGACCGACATGCTGGCCGAAGCCCAGGCCCGCCAAGGCGCCGCCCGGCGGCGATTGCACTGCCACATTGGCGACTTTACGTTGTTCTGGACGGGCGTCTATCCGGAAATCGCCGACCGCATGCGGCAAGGCCACAAGGATAGCCTGTTGGATTACCGGCGCCAGGGCAAGCGAAATTACTACATTGCCAGTACGCTGCCGGCCGACGAGGAAGCGTCGCCGCCGGACGATGTACTGAAGCGGCTGAGCGACAACTTCGAGCTGTGCGTATACGGACTCACGGAAGTACGTCGGCAGTGGGAGCAGCGTGAAGGCGAGTCCGGTGCGCCGCTGCTCCTCTGAGGGAGAACGGCAAAGCCCGCCAGGACGTTTTGCACCTCGCGCCGCCGGTCTAGGCCTCGTCGACCATCTTCCGCCAGGTGTGCGCCATCAGCGCCGCGCCGTCCGCCGATGGGTGTACGCCGTCCTTCGCCCAGCGCTCGGGCGGCGCGAGTTGCGAGGCGGCGTCGAACATGGCCTGCAGCGGTACAAACACGGCGCCCGCTTCGTCCGCCAATTTCCGCGCCGCGGCGCGGTACGCGTCGAATTGCGGAAACCAGCTATCGTCCACGGCGCCGCAGCGCAGCACGAACGGTTCGCAAATCACCAGCTTGACCGCTGGCAGCGCCTGGCGGGTCTGCGCCAGCAGCTTTCGATAGTCGCTGTCGTACTTCTCCACGCTGCCGTCGTACGCGCCGCCCAGCGTATGCCATAGGTCGTTCACGCCGATGAGTATGCTCAGCACGTCGGGCTTCAAGTCGAGACAATCTGGCTGCCATCGTTCGGCAAGTTGATACACCTTGTTGCCGCTGATGCCGCGATTATAGATCTTTAGGCCGTCGTCCGGTCGATCGACCAGCAATTGCGAAGCCGCGAGCCAGGCGTAGCCGTTGCCGAGCGCCGGCTGCGAATTGGCTTCGCCGGCCGATTCGCGATTTCGCCCCGCGTCGGTAATCGAGTCGCCCTGGAACAAGATCGTGGCGCCCGGCTTGATGAATGACTGTGCGTGTCCGTCGTTGTTTCCCTTCTCGGCGGCGCTGGTTCGACTCGCGGCGACAACGCCCAGGCCCACGCCGGCCAGGCTGGCGGCAGTCGAAAAAAAGCCACGGCGGTTGCTGCCTGCGGAGCGATTTACATAGCGCGTCATAGGGTGTCTCCCAATGCGTTACGGGGCTTAATGGATTCCTGCGCCGCTAATCAACCCGTTGTAAAATTGACTATTGGCTATTGGGTATCGGCTATCGGCTATCGGCCAGAATTAGGCCTTTTCCCTCTGGCCGTCGGCCGCTAGCCGCTAGCCGACAGCCCGGCAGGGTTCATTAGCCGCCCAGTTCTCAATAGGCCCAAGGCCTTTTACGACGGCGCCCGCGCGCCGCCGCACTTAGCCGCGTTTCTGCTTCGAAATTACGGTTAGCGTTGTAAGCTTCATAACCACGGCGGCCATGAAGGACGTCGGCTCGGGAACTGCCGAGACTGCCCTGCCGCCGGCAAAATCTGCACTCCAGGCCGTCAGGTCCGCCGCGTCGATCCGCTCGTCGAAGTTGGCGTCGCCCAGCGCGAGGGTGGCGCCCGCTGTCAGACCGTAGTTCTGCTGCCAGGTCAAGAAATCAAGGCCGTCCACCTCGCCGTCTTGATCAAAATCCGCCGTAGGATCGGGCGCGGGCGGAACGGCCAAGAACTTCTCGAGCAATTCGTCCAAAGTTCCCTGGTAGACGTCCCGATCGACGTTGCCCGCGACGCCGGCGACGCTGCCCGAGTCGGTATATTGCCAGAAGTCCCAGCCATCCCAGATCCCGTCGATGGATGCCGGAGGAATCGCCGGCGGGGCATCGGCGTAGTTGGCAATCCATAAATCATATTGGGCCAGGTCCAGCTCGAAGTACGCGCCGGCATAGCTCGTATTGCAGTAGATAATCGGCGCAAAGCCAAGCCGATCCTGCAACACGCCGACGAAGTCCCGCACCCACTCAGACACGTAGGCTCGGTTCTGAGCGGTCGAACCGAACCCCGGCGTGTTCTCGACGTCGAGCACCGGGCGCAGGAAGTTGCCCGGGGACTGGTAGTACGGCGCAATAGCGTCCACGAAGTCGTGGGCTTCGTCGACCGCGTCGTTGGGATTGGAGACGTTGCTATTGATTCTCCCGAAATGATACGGGCCAATGTAGACCCCGGCGGCGCTGGCGAGCGTCATGTTGCGCGTAAACTTTACGTCGATGAAGTCGACTCCCTCGGTCGCTTTGCAGAACGCGAACTCAATGCCGGCGTTCTTCACCGCCGTCCAGTTGATGTCTCCTTGCCAGCGAGAGACGTCGATGCCGCTGACGTATTGTGCCTGGGCAGGCAAGGCGATCAGCGGCAGCGCCATCGCGCCCAGTAGTAGAATTCGTCGCATAGCCAGGTTGTCTTTCTCAGGTGCAACGCGACGTCTGCGAGCGTCAAACGCCGTCGCGACGTGTCGTCAGTTCGTGCGAAAGGTCGCCACGATAGGGTTATGGTCCGATCCGGTCGTCTCGACCGATCCTTGCGGGACGCGACAAGAGCCTGCCACGTACTGGCTGGCCATCGCGGGCGAGCAGAGGATGAAGTCGATCACCGATCGGAATTCGCCTTTATTATAGGTGACGGCCGACGGGTCGTTCAGATCGCTGCCCGCCGACCACAGGACGCCGCTTTCCTGGCCAATAATCGTTGTTGTCGAAACGCTGTCGGGCGTATCGTTGAAATCGCCTGCTACGATGATCCGCGCTTCGGGGTTCGCGCCAAGCTCCTCATCGAGCATCTGTCGCACGGCCTGAGCCTCAGCCAGCCGGATCGGCTCCGCCTCTTCTCGCCCGCCGGCGTTGCTTTTCAAATGCAGCACCCACATCTCAATTGAGCGGGCGTCGGCAGGCTGCAGCGTTACCGCCAGCAGATCGCGGTTGAACCGCCGCAGGCTGCCGTCAGCGCCCGCAAAGGCGACATGGCGATGCGAAGTCGCTTTGCCCACCGGCACGCGCGAGAGCAACCCTATGTCGATGCCGCGCGTATCGTTCCCCTCGATCAGCACCACGTGGCGATAACCCATGTCCGGCAAAAAAACACTGACAAACCGTTCCAAATAACCGCGGTTTTCGACTTCCTCAACTGCGAGGACGTCGGCGTTGAGCGCCCGGATGCTCGCCGCTAAGCGCTCTAATTCGATGCGCGGCTTGGGCGGCGTTCCCTCGTCGTCGTGATACGGGTCGTCGTATCCGTCAAACAGATTCAGCAAGTTATAAGTGCCGACGACAAGCTGGCCCGGCCGCGGCTCGCGCGACGCAACCGCCGTGGGCCTCATCGGCTGGGGCATGGCCTCGAGCACCTCCACCTGCTCCGGCCTCGAAACGACGATCTGCGGTTGATCCTTGTAGGTCGAAACCGTGCCGACGATCCGCACGATCTTCCCGGGATACGACTGCTCCGGTCGCACCGGAAAGTTACGCAGCCTGTCCTGAAAGATCACGCCCGCAAAGCGCGCCGGTCGCTGGCTGTCGAAATTGATGAAGGTAATATGCCCCACCTGGCGGACGTCGATCACCTTGCCGTAGATCGCGGCTGCCTGGCCGACGAGCGAACGCGCCTCTTGCCACGGAACTTGAGGACGCCCCTCCTCCGGGCGGATTGGGTCTTGCGCCTGAGCCACCGCCGGACAGACGGTCGCCAGTAGCCCCACAAGCGGCAAGAGGAATCTCATCGAGCCCCGTCTCCCAACAGCCAATAAGCCAACCCGGGACAATCAGAATAACTGCCCGGTCGCCGTTGCGACAGTCGCTTCGGGGTCGCTGGCCGCCGCCGGGCGGTCGAGAAGGCAACAGAAGATTCCGAATGCGGCTCCCGCCGGGGCGTCTACTTATTGAGCAACATCCGTGTCCGTCGAATCACCCGCCTTCTGCACCGCTATGAAGCTGCTGGCCAAGGCTGGCTTGCCGTAATAAAACCCCTGCGCAAAATCGAAATTCAGTTGCCGGCAGGCTTCTGCCTCCCCTTCCGACTCAACGCCCTCCGCCAGACTCGCGATGCCCAGGTCGCTCACAATTTTGACCAGACTCGCCAGCATTCGCTTTCGCTCAGGGGACCCGCGATCAATGCCCCGCACCAGTTCAATATCGAACTTCAAGTACTCCGGCGGAACCTCGCTCAGCTCGACCAGCCGAGCCTGGCCGGCGCCGAAGTTGTCGTACGCCAATTCCATATCAAGGTCATGGAGCAGCGCCAGCAGCTCCCGCATCTGGCGTACGCAGGTGACGGCGGCCTCATGAATTTCCAGCACCAGGCGGGCCCGCGGGGCCAGTTCGCGAAGTTCCCGCAGCGAAAATTCGAGCACCCCTTGCTCCGCCAACTCCGCCGGGTGCGTGTTCACAAACAGTAGCGGACTGCCCGGCAGCGACGCGGCGCAAAGCATTGCTTCGGCCCGCATCATGCGGCTCAGTTCCGCCTCCAAATCCAGTACGGCCGCGGCCGAGAACATCGCGTGCGGCGTGCCCAGCCCGAACAACCGGCTGCGACCAAGAACCTCATAGCCGGCGACTCCCCCGCTCTGATAATCGATGATCGGCTGAAAATGGGGCAGCACCGCCCGCTCCGCCATGAGCTTGTCGAACTGAATCAGCGCCAGCGCGCGATCAGTCGAGTCGCCCGCCATGGTCTTGGCGTCGACGTATCCGCGGTTAAGCCCGACGCGAAACACGACCTCGGCGAATTGAATGAGATCGCCGCTGTGAACGACGCAGGCGCCTTCCAGGCGCGCCCCGTTGACGAACGTGCCATTCGTGCTCTCCAGGTCGCGCACCCACAACTCGCCCCCCTCGACGCTTAGCTCCGCGTGCGACGTCGAGACGGTCGGGCTAGGGATCGTAAGCGATGCGCTCGGATGCCGGCCGACCAGAAACGGCGAGCCGGAGATCGCGATGCTGCGCACAGGCTGATCGGCGGACAGTTGACCGCTCAACAGCCAGGTCGTTTCACCGGTAGCTTTGGCGGGAATAGCAAGCATCATGTTAGACCAAGTTCTGGTTATAGAACTTGAGTTACGGAGGGCGTCGATTAGGGCGCCGCAGCCGCGCCGGCGACCGGAGGACCGCATTGAGCTACCGCAGGCGCCGTCAACGACGTCCAAGCGACGTCGCTCCGGCTGGCGACGCGGGCGGCAAAATCTGCATAATCGCGTCGGCGGTGAATCAGATCCACCGCGATAGTCGGCAAGGGCAAGTCCCACGCTTCATAGCACACGACCACGTCGCCGCCGTGGGCGAGCGTCGACGGCGCACCAATCACCCGGCGGGCCGCGCCCTCGGCTAATCCGCTGTCAGGGGGCGCTATAACGAGACTCCGGTAAGCGCCGCCATGTTGCAGGAACTTGGGCAAGTCCGTCGCGCGGTCGGTTTCGAGCCGGGCCTGCAGCGCGCCGCGCAATACGTCGGCGCGACACGCAAATTGCTCCACCGAGCGCCGTGCCAGTCGCGACAACATTGCGAGCATTTCGCTCCGCAACCGCGTGCTGCCCATGACCGTCTGGAACAAGCCGCCATTGGGTGCGATGAACTGGTCCTGCATCTGTTGGTCGATCGCCTCGATCAGCCGCGGCAGATGGATGTGAAGGCACTTCTGCATCGCGCTCGCCCCGCCCGCCGGCGTCGGCGATTGCGTGCTCGCGGCCAGGTGCTTCAGGTGCCGGCCGAATTCAGCGAGCGTCGCGCCGACCGATTTCAATTTGGCAAGCAGTAGCCGGGTTATCTGGGCCGACGCCGTCACTGCGAGTTGATCAACCCGCATACGGAAGTATGCCGCTGATCGCTGCCATGTATCGTCCTCCAGCCCCTTGGAGGACGGCGCTCGAAGTTCCGCTTCGGCCGTGACGCCAATCTGTCGGTTCAGCGCCGCGCCCAATCGCACCGCGTCGGCCTCGAGGCTCGTCAGGTGATCGATCAACCAGTTGACGGCCCGCTGTGCGCCGGCAAGTCGCTCCTGGCGATCGTCCAATCTGTTTAGCACCCACTGATAAAGATCGCCTGCTAGCTTCATGCTCAGCGGACTCACAATCGCGTCTACAGGCCGCTGGAGGAAACAATGCTCGTTGGGATGCTCGCCGGTAGCCGCAAACAGCCCGTCGATCAGTCGCAGCGCATCTCCGGGGCCGTTCAGGCGACCGTCGCGCTGCGCCACGTCGATCAGGCCGGCCAGAAATGTCTGCTGGTCGCCGCCGAACTGACCGTCGATAAGCGCACGGGCGTTCGACGCCAGGCCGTCCAGCTTGAGTTGCAGCCGGCTGACCAGCGTAGCGGCGCCCTGTACGATCTGATCGGTGTCGCGCAGCGATGCGCCGGGCGCTGGGGGGCGGGCCGCCGGCTCCGTTCCGCCAGCCCACTGCAGCAGCACCTCTCGTCCAACGGCGGCAGCGGCCGCCTCGACGTCGCAATCGGCGACGGCGTTCACCTTTTCGAGCCTGAATGTCCTTAGCGGCGCAAACTCTCCGAACTGCGAAGCCGCGTCCCTCCGGCACTGATCGAAGAAACGTTGCGCCGGCGTCAGCGCATCGGCGAAGATGTACTCCGCGACCGCTTGCGCCGCCTGGTCGAACGCCGGCGGTTCCGCCGCGGCGCCCACTTCGACGAGATACGCGTAATCGAACGCCCGGCGGCCTGGCGGCAGCGGCGGCAGCCCGCTCGATTCGTCTCCAGGAAAGGCGGACCCCGCACGGTGAAAGTGGTTGTACTCAGTCAACCAGGCATAGGCGTTCACCCGCGCTAAGTCGCACTGCCGCACATCTCGGCCGCCCGACTGAAGAAACACGCCGATGACCTGGGCCTGGGCCGCGCCAGCCTTTTCCAGGGCGGCGCGGACGGCGAAACCGACGTCCAGCGACATGCCGCTGCCGGCGCCGCCAGACGCCGACGCCACCACATAGACCCGCATGGCGCCTCGACGCTCCGCCGCCGGCGCCACCCGATCCAGGCTGCGCAGTGCCTCCGCGTCCATGGCCTGGGCCAGCGCCATTCGCAACCGCTGCACAGCCTGCCGCGCGTGGTCGGCGAATGCCAAGCGACCGAGTGGCCGCAGGCCTTCGGTCCGCAGCGATTTTGGGATGTTGTAGAGCCAGCGGCGGCTCAACCAGCGCATCAGTCGCGCCGACTGTTCCCGGTATTCTTGCGGTCTCCTCAACGGAAGAGCGAGGGTCTCCTCAGGCGAAAGGGCCGATCGCGAGTCGCCTTGCATCGCCTGAACGACGGCCTTCGGATCGCTATCCAGCAGCAGTAGCTGCACCGCTGGCAGCGGCTCGTCGCCGAATCGCTGTACGAGCCGACCTCGCAACGACCGTAGTACCGCTTGCGCCTGGCCGCCAATGCCGATCACCACCGTCGGCTGGCCGGCAAATCCTTCCGCGGAGAGCTGCAGCGGCGGCATGCCGCGCGGCTCGACGTCCGCCGGAGGCTCCCAATCAAGCAGCATCGACCGCGACGTCTCCTTGCGCGGCAAGGTCACCTGGTCGTCAAAGAACTCGGTTACCGGTCCCGGCCGCGGCGTGGCGCGGCGTTCCGGCAAGGCCGAGTCGCTCGGCCTGGCGCCTTCTTGCGCGACCGCCGGGGCGCCCCAAGGTACGTCTCCGGAACTTGCCGCGGCAAGGACGGCAATCATCTCGCCGCAGCTTGCGAATCGCTGTTCGGGATCCTTAGCCAGCGCCCGGGCCAGCACGTATCGATCGCCCGCAGGCAGCAGTGAAAAATCCGGCTCGTCGTGCAGGTGCTGTAGCGTGAGCTCCGCCGCCGTCACGCCGGGAAAGGGCAAGGCGCCGGTCAACATTTCCTGGTACAGCACCGCCAGACTGTATTGATCGCTCCGCGCGCTGGGATTGCCTTGAAACACTTCGGGCGCCGAGTACAGCGGGGTCAGCCCGCCCATGAGCGACGCTTGCGCCGTTCCGACGTCTTTCACCAGTCCGAAATCCGCGACCTTCACGTGGCCGGCCACCAGCAGCAGGTTTTCGGGCTTAACGTCGAGGTGCTGCAAGTGGTGCCTTTCACTGAGAAAGTCGAGCGCATCGGCCGCGTCCTCGAGGTACTTCAACAGTTCCGGGCGCGGGATGCCGCGCAGGTTCGCCCGAACGCATTCGTCGAAGCGGTCCTTGAGGCTCGATTCGGCCAGCTCGGTGACGATCGCCAGCCGCTCGCCGACGACCTCTATCCGCTCTAAGGAGAGCAAGAAGGGGTGCCGCAGGTCCTTCATCCGCTGCAGCGCGCGCAATTCATGTTCGGCCCGCTTTTCGTGAAACGATCCGTAGACGAACTTCACCGCCTTGGTGAGTCCCCCTGGCGCATGAGCCAGCCACACCTCGCCGTAGCCGCCCGCTCCCAGGCGCGTCGAAAGCGTGTAGCCAGGCAGATGCAAGCCTTGTTGTTCCGCAGTGTCGATCACAATTCGGTCCTGATTCTAAAACTCAAGCGGTTCCCAGCGCGGTGAAGTAGCTTTTGACGACGCGATCCAGCAATTGGGGGCTGAGCTGCATCGGCGCGCCGTTGAAGACGCAGTAGTTGGCCGTCTGCGCCAACAAATCGCGGGCATGGCACCGGCGCAGCGGCCGACCATACGGCCGGTAGTGCGTTTGGATCAGGTAGTCCACCGCCTGCGGTTGATAGGGGCACCCGACCGCCAGGCAACTCGCTTGGAAGAGGCGGCGAAATTCCTCGATCGACGGATCGCCGACCTCGATCTTATAGGGAATCCGCCGCAGAAACGCCTCGTCTACCAGGTCTTTGGGCTCCAGGTTGGTCGAGAAGATGATCAACTGCTCGAACGGCACCTGGATCTTCTTCCCCGTCGCGAGCGACAGGAAATCGTGACGGCATTCCAACGGCACGATCCACCGATTCAACAGTTCGCTCGGCTCGACGCGCTGGCGACCGAAATCATCGATCAGCAGGCACCCGCCGTTGGACTTCATCTGCAAGGGCGCCTCGCTGACGTTGGTGAGCGGATCGTGGCGAATCTCGAGGTTGTCCATCGTCAGTTCGCCGCCCACGACTACCGTCGGTCGCCGGATCTTTATCCATCGCGGGTCGTGGGCCGTCGACTTCAGAATCGCCGATTCGCTGGTCCGGACCGCCTCGTGAAACGCTGCGTCGTAGAGCTTGATGAATTGGCCGTCTTCGATCAGCGTGCGCGGAATCCAGATGTGCTGGCCGAAACAGCGAGTAATTCGCTTGGCCAGCGTCGTTTTGCCGTTGCCTGGCGAGCCGTACAGGAACAGCCCAGCGCCCGAATTAACCGCCGGCCCCAACAGCTCCAGCGTCTCGGGGTCGACCGACACGTCGGCGAACGCCTCCTCGAGTTGCCGTCGGCGCACGGCCTCGCCGCGGATCGACTGGGCCTCTACCGACGTGATGTAATCGTCGAGCGACGCGGGCGCCGGGCCGACGTACGCGCACGCCTTTGACGATAATTGCGCGCGCTCCGCGCCCAGCTCCGTCAGAGCGTAGAAGTAGTCGCTCAATTGGGAATGGCCCTTATGGACCAAGAGCTGACGGTTGCGCAATGCCAGCAGAAGCTCTTCCAGAATGCGGAACGCCAGGCACAGCCTCCCGGCAATGTCTCGGCCGCTGGCCGAACCCACCTGCAACAGGAACTTCAAGACCAGCGACTCGATCAGCACGGGGCTAAGGCCCGTTTCTTCCAGCGTCTGCGGCTCGGGAGGCAGAAACGCTTCGCCGCCCAATAGCGTCTCCAGCAGATCGCCCTCGCCCACTTCAAGCACTGCGCTAGTCATAGTACTGGCCGCCTGGTGCGCAACCTCGCTCTGCGAACACACGTAATTTAGGTCACGCCTGTGGACCGCCGCACGATTGACCGGTATACCTGCGGTTGGACGGCAAAACCGGTATAACCGCAACTTCACAGCCCCGGCGGTGCGTCCCCTGGCGCCAAATGTTCCGCGGCGAGGCCCCCATCTCCCCGCTTAAGCGGGCGGGCGAGCAGTTATGAAGCGAATCCACATCTTGGGCAGAAAGAACCATGGCAAGACGACGCTGGTCGTCGAACTCGTCGAACGCCTCGTTGCGACTGGGCTTCGCGTCGGAACGATCAAACACACTCATCACAAGCATGAGCTCGACGTCCCCGGCAAGGACTCGCATCGCCATCGCGCCGCCGGAGCGGCCGTTTCAGCCATCGCCTCGCCGGGAATGAACGCCGTGTTCTGGTCGCCGGCGCCGCGGGGACTTCAAGAGCCTGCCGACTACGAAGCCTTCGCCCCGTATTTTGCCTCGTGCGACCTGGTGATTGTCGAAGGAGACACCCTCGCCGCGGCGCCGAAGATCGAAGTCTGGCGGCAGGCGGTCGGTTCGCAGCCAATCGCCCTCGAAGACTCATCCATTGCTGCGCTCGTTACGGACGATCCTTGGCATGGCCCGATTCCGATCTGGCCCCGCCGCGAGATCGAGCGCATTGCCCAAGGAGTTCTGGATTTGATTGAGTGAGCAGTCAATCGACCCCCGCGCCGCTCGTGCACCGGCATTCCCGCCGGTTGTTAGCCGCCGGCCGCTTGCTGGCCCGCCTCGCCGGCGTCCTTTTGCAAGTCCGCGAAATCCAATTGTCCAGGGACCTGAAGCTCATCGCCGCCATGACCGCCGACCGCGTGATCGGCCTCGGAGACGGCTTGCCCTGGCACGTGCCTGCAGAGTATGGCCGCTATCTGCAGACCATCGCCGGCCAGACCGTCATCATGGGCCGGCGCAGCTTCGAGATCTTTGGCTCCGACCTCACGAGCCGCTGCGCCATCGTCGTATCGCGATCGGTTAAACGGATCGTCGGCGCCGCCGTATGCCCCTCCCTCGACGCCGCCGTCCGGCAAGGCAGCCTCCTGGGCGGCGAGGTCTTCATCAACGGCGGCCAATCCATTTACGAACAAGCGCTGCCGCAGGTCGACGAAATGCAGCTCTCCATCATCAAGGGGCGCTACGCCGGCGACGCGTACTTTCCTGCGTTCGATGAAGCGGATTGGGTAGTTATCGAGCAGTGCGAGTATGACCAATACCAGTGGCGCCGCTATCGCCGTCGACCTCCCGGCGCATAAAAAAAGAGCGTCCCGCGACAGACCGCGGAGACGCTCTTGGTTTAGCCCTTGATCCAGGCGCGACGCAGCCTAGACCGCTTCCGCCAGGTCCTCGACAAATTCGTTGTTCTGCAGGTCAGTGATCCAGTCGCCTGACCAACCCACTTCGTCGCTGGCGAAGAACAGATCGCGGTCGCCGCCCCCGGAGAGGAAGTCGATCACCCCGTCGTCGAAGACGTTGTCCTCGACAAAATAGTTGTCCAGGTTCAACCGATTCGCGGTCTTCGTTACGTCGTCGGTGATATTGGCCACTCGCTGGGCGTAGCTGCGGCTACTGCTCCATTCATCCATGATCAAGTCAAGCGCGGCCAGATTGGCGTCGTGCGAAGTCGACCCGGATATGATGATATCGCCGCCGCTGTCGCCGATGATCAAGTCAAGACCCGCGCCGCCAATGAGAATGTCGTTCCCCTGCCGGCCGATCAACAGGTCGCACCCGTCGCCGCCCGCCAGGATGTCGTTTCCATTGCCGCCAGTCAGCTTGTCGTTGCCCGCGCCCCCCAGCATCGTCGACGGGATGGTGAGATTCTGGCTCACGAATCCCCAGTCGTCCCCGCCACGCAGGTTCATGACGACGCTGCCGACTGCACTGGCGCCGTAAGTCGCCGTCGTCGCCGGCGAGCCGCCCAGGGAGTATACAAGCTTCAACGTGCTTGAATTGATCTTAAAGACCTCGATGCTGTCGTCGCAGTCCGTACCCAGGACTTCCAGTATGCCTTGGCCGGCGTTCAGCTTCACGCCGGCCACCAGCGTTGCGAGCGTCGACGTAGTCGAGCCGCCGTCGTCGTCAACGAGCGTAACGGTAATCGTCTGCGATCCCAGCACGTTGTACGTGTGGCTCACGCCGCTGGAAAGCTGCGCAATGCTCGCCGCGCTGATCGTCGTCGCGAGGCTGCCGTCGCCCCAATCGATGGTCGCCGTGTGCGCGTCGACGCCGGGATCCGTGAACAGTCCCGTCAGCGTCACCGCCTGGCCCAGCAACGGTCCGCACGCCGCTCCCGACGCCAGCGACAGGTTGGCAATCGTCGGCGCTACGTTCACTACGTCAATCGACGTCGTGTAGTCAGTCGCGCCGCCGTCTTTATCGATGATCCGGCCCTTCACCACGCGGCTAGCCGGACCGTCCGCCAAATAGGCGGCCGGTACGACGACCGAGTCCAGCGACGATCCGCCGAGGTACGACCCGTCGCCGACGTCCCATAGGCCGTCATTGTCCAGATCGAACGCATACCGGAAGCCGCCCGCTGTATCCGCGGCGCTGGGATCAAATTGCCCGCCGAACGATACGCTCGCCGAAGAACCCTCGTTCACCGGTCCGCTGTTGGCAAGGACCGCGGTAGGCGCTACGTTTACAATGTTTACGTCGAACGACGTCGAGCTCGAAGCACCGTCCTTATCCGTCGCGGTAATGGTTACCGACTCCGTGCCGGGGCCGTCCGCGGGCGCGTACGACCAACTCCAGCCGCCGCTTGTCTGCACGATTGTTCCGAACGACGCCGTTACGATTACAGCGTCGGCCGGAGCGTCGGCGAACGTGCCGCTATTGACGGCGCTCGACCCTTCGTCCGCCATGACGGCCGCCAGATTGGCCGCGATGCTCGGCGCCAAATTGGCGACGTCCAATTGGAAGACGACTGTGCTGACGCCGCCATCGCCGTCGGTTGCAGTGATGGTAACCGCTTGCGACTCCGCGGGGCCGTCGGCGGTGTTGAACGACCAGCTCCAGCCGCCGCCGCCAAGCGGCACGACAGCTCCGACGGTAGCGCTCAGTTCGACAAGGTCGTCCATGACGTCGAAGACCGTGCCTGTATTGGTCGCGACCTGGCCTTCGTCCACGGCGATCGTTGCTGAATCCACTGCAATTGTCGGATCAACGTTCAGCACGTCGATCGACGTCAAATAGTCGCTGTAGCCGCCGTCGTCGTCCAAAATACGACCCTTGACGACGCGACTGGACGGGCCGTCGGCCAGGTACAGCGCAGGGACGGCGGCTGACGCCAAAGTTGATCCGCCCGCATACGATCCGTCGCCCACCTCCCAGACGCCGTCGTCGTCGAAGTCGAAGGCGTAGCGAAATCCGCTGGTTACGTCCTCTGAACTCGCATCGAACTGACTGTCGAAGCCGACGGTCGACGACGATCCTTCATTCACCGCGCCGCTGTTAGCAAGTGCCGCCGTTGGTTCTACGTTGGCGACCGTTACGGCAAAGGTCTTGGTATCGCTTCCCCCGGCGCTGCCGCTCACGGTCACGGTGACGGTATACACGCCGTTGTCGAGGAACGTATGCGAGCCGCTTATAGAGCCGCTGACGACGTCGCCCACATTTACGCCCGGCACGTCGATGGTCGCGGTACCCGAGACGGCCGGCGATCCGTCGCCCCAGTTCACCAGGTAGTCGTAAGTCTCGATGATCGGCGTCGACGGCGTCTCTTCCACAGAAGCAGAAACGCCCAATTGTCCCACCTCGCCGCCGAGGCTGGGAAAGTTCAGACTGCCGCCCAGAACGCTTTGCACGCCGCCGACATTATCGAAACTTCCTTGTGAGCTGTAGGCCAAGAGAATAGCCCCGCCGCCGCCGGCGCCGCCGCTCACCGGCGAGACCTCGCCGCCCTTGCCGCCGTTGGCGCTCAGCAGGCCATGCTGATTGACGGTGTGGGCGTGAACCAGGATGCCGCCGCCGGCGCCGCCGCCCCCAGCCCCCGTATTGATGATCGCAACGCCGTTGGCCGCGTCGCCGCCGTCCGCTTTCACTTGTCCACCCGAGGCGATCGTCAGCGTGCCGGCGGCGCCTAATTCGATGCCCCCGCCGCCCCCGCCGCCGCCAGCGCGGAATTGGGCGCCGACGTACGCCAGCGATGCGGCGCTGCCGCCGCTGCCCCCCTGAACGGCCATCGCTAAATTGGCATACGCAACACCCTGCGGCCCGGCGTTTCCGCCGCCCATGACTTCGGCCTTGCCCCCCATCCCGCCAAAACCGCCTCCCGACCCGCCGCCCGTCGTAACGGGAACCCCGATAGAACTCAACGGCGCGCCGGCAGCCGGGCTCCCCGACTGCGGCGCCGTCAGGGGCACGCCCTTTTGGCCCAGGCCGCCGTTGCCGCCGCCGGGACCGGCAACGTACTCGTTATTGGCGGGCGTTCCGCCTACCGGAATGCCGTCGCCCCGGGCGCTGCCGTCGATCGTCCCCGCGACGGTCATATTGGACTGAGACAGCAGCGCCAGCGGTCGCGAACCGGTCGCGACGATGCTTCTACCGGCATCGAGTTCAAAACTGCTAAAGGCGAACACCGCAATCTGAAAATCGCCGTGGCCGGCATTCGCCGTCGTCGTCGTCCCGACGCCGCTAAATCCGCCCGAGATGACGAGCGTGTCGGTATTGATCACGACGTCGGTCGCCGGGTCGAACGCTCCCAACGACGTGTAGTCGTCCGCGTTGAGCCCAATCGTGTCGCCCCCAGGTCCCGCTTCGATCACGTCGGTGAACCCGCCCAACTGCGGCAAGCTGATCATCGCGCCTTCATACGCTGCTTGGTCGCCCGGGGTCGTCAATAGCGGGCTGGCGCTCAGGACAACGCGCGACTCAAGCTGCTCCACCGACAATTGCAATCGGCTCGATTGTCCGGCGGCGCCAAGGCGGAATTTCCGTCGCGCGTGCTTCTGTGCGCGGTCATTACCAAAGGAGCGGGGGCGACGATGCTTCACGGTAATCCCTCCGTTGCGGCCGCTGCGACAACGCAATCCGTGCAGGGCCTGTGTACGAAAGCTGGATAAGGATTGGCAACTGCTGAGCAGATGCGAAAAGGCCGAGTGTATCCAGCAAAGGCGGCAAAATACCAGCAAATTAGGCCCGCTGCGCCAAGATTCGTGGCAATTTGCGGACTGCCGCAGCGTGTCGTTCGGCACAATCGACAACTCTTATTGCCAGGTCCGATTTCGAGATAGCCGAATCAGAAGCGCAAATAAATATTCGCCTCGATGAGCCGCCCCGACGAAGTGCGCCGATGAACGACGGCGCTGTCACGCTCGCGCCGGTCCGGCGGTCATGCCTGGCGCCCGGCAGGCGCCAATTCCAGCAGCGCCGCCTCCGGCGGGCAGCGCCAACGCAGCGGCGTTTCGCCCCCCAGCCCGCGGCTTACGTGCAGAACGGTTTGCCCGCGGCGGAAGACGCCGCAGGCATACCGAGTGCCGTGCAAACTGGGGCTCATGATCGAGCCCAAAATCGGCAGTTGCACTTGACCGCCGTGCGTATGGCCGGCTAGAGCCAGGTCGGCGTCTGCTTGCACGCAGTTGGCAAGCTGGTCAGGCGTGTGACACAACGCCAGCCGAAATTCCCTGCCCAGCGTCCTAGCCGGCAGCTTGATCGGTCGCGACGGCCGCATCCACGGCATCTCGTTGCCGATGAGCGTCACAGCAGCCCCCTGCCAAGTCGCCTGCACCGGCTGCTCGCTCAGGCAGATTAGCCCAGCCTCGCACAACAAGGCGCGCGTGCGGTCCGCATCGATCAGCGTATCGTGGTTGCCCAGGATGAAGTACGCGCCCAGCGGCGCCTGGAGCCGGCCCAGCGTTCTCTGCAACCACGACCAGCAGGCCTCCTCTTCGACGATGTCGCCAGTTATGGCGACCGCGTCGGGCCCGCACTCGTTCACCCGTCGCACGAGGTATTCATAGAACTCCAGGTCCACGCCCCCGGTCATGTGCAGGTCGCTCAGGTGTGCGATTGTCAGTCCGGCAAGTTGCGCCGGCAATCGCGGTACGACCAGCCGCTTGCGATCGATCGACAGGATCAGCGCTTCGTTTCCCGGCAGGTTGCCGAGGAATTTCGCCATCGCGCCGGTCAGCGGCTTGCGGCCGACCTCGGCGGCCACGTCGTGGAAATTGGCCGGCCACGACGTGAGCACGCTGCGGTCGTGTCGCTGATGCTCAACCCACGGCTTCACGACCAGCGAGGCCGCGCCGATCGCTGCGCAAAAGGTCAAATACACCCCGGCCGGCGACGCCAACGCCAGCAGGCTCGCCGCGGGCCAGTAGTGCGGCCAGCCCGGCCCGATGATAGCCAGCGGGATTGCGACGAACGCTACCACGCATAGGAGCGTCACGCTTTTGATCACTCGACGCGGACCGGCCCATCCATGCAGGCGGTTGACCAGGCCGGACCACAGAAAGCCGTGCCCCAGTGCCGCCAGCGCCGCTGCCAACCAAAAACAGGCGTCGGTCATCGGCGAAGCACTACCCGTGGCGCGGCGGCAGAATTGACAATGCGAGCGGAGTCGCGACTCATCGCGAACCGGCGGCAATCGCCGCGCGCCGACGTCCTTTACCGCTGTTCGTCGACCGTATGCTCAATGGCTGACACAAGCTGATCCAACCTGAACGGCTTATAGAGCACGTACTGCAATCCCTCGCGTCGCGCCTTCACGATCGTATGATCGCGGTCGTATCCGAATCCGGTCATCAACACCAGCGGCACTCGCTGGGAGACCTCCCGCAACTTCAATAACAGCTCGTAGCCGGTCATATCCGGCAGCCGAATGTCCGAGATGATGACGTCGTATCCTTGCTCGGGCCCCAGGCTGCGAACCATCGACCGAGCTTCGGCGCCGTCATGGGCTGTTTCGACGAAACATTGATACCGGTCCAGCATCTCATGGGCCGCTGAACGCACCGACTCGTCGGCGTCGACTACCAGGATCCGCCGCCCCTCCAGCGTCGGGTGGGAATCGACGACGCCGGTCGGATGCGCCTGCGTCGGGGCCATCTTTTGGCCCACCTTTTGAATTACCCGCTTGATGTCGCGGGCCTTGCGCAGGATTTTTTCCAGCCGCTCGCGAATTTCCGGCTCCAACGCCGCCGACTGCTCCATGACGTTGACGGCGTCGTTGAGTATATCATCGACCGGCAGCGCCACCGCCGCGTGGATCGCCTCGACGCTCGCCGCCGCCACGGCTGCCTTCTCGGCCGCCAGCAATTCCAGCGTGTTCAGGGCGATCGCGACGTTGCGCGCGAAGATCTCTAAGAATTGCAGATCGCTTTCGCTGAACGCGTCTGCCTCGGGGCTTTCGACGTTGAGCGTGCCAATTACCTGCTCATGCAGCGCCAGCGGCACCGTGAGCGAACTTCGCGCGCCCTTGGCGCCTTCCAGGTACAACGGATCCTCCGACGCATTGCCGCAGAGGTAGCTTTCTCCGGTTGCCGCCACATAACCGGTGACGCCGTTCCCTTCCCGAGCCGCATACAGTCGGCGGCGCTCCGCTTCCGTCTCCATGCCGACGGCCATCAGCGGCTTCAGCTCGCCGGTTTCCTGATCGAGCATCCGGATTTCGATGACGTCCAACTGCAACACGTCCTTGGTGCAATGCAGAATGTTGTCTTTCAGCAGGGCGATGCGTTCGTTGTAGTCCAATTCCGCGACGTCGTCCGGGGCCAGATCGCCCAACTCCACTCCCGCCTGATGAATGGCCGCCAGCTTCTGCTGCTGCAGCGCCTCCTCGGTGATGTCGTGTACCGTGACGACCAGATGTTGCGGCGCCTCGGCGGCGCCCAGCAGCGGCGCCGCATGAACCCGGTAGTAGCGGTTGTCGCTGCACCGCAACACCGATCCGCTCGACTTCCGCGTCGATAGCGCCGTGTGAAACGGGCAGAAGTCCGGGCCCATGATCTCCGGACTGCCCATCACCCGATAGAAATTCTGGCCGACCACGTCGTCCCGCTTGGTCCACTCGCGGAGCCGGCCGTTGCCCCAGATCACCATGTTCTCGGCGTCCAGCAGCACGACGCCGTCGGGCATGTTGGCCAGTATGCGATCGTGCTGCATCAGCCGGCCGACTTCGATCGCCTCGGCGAAATAATCGGCGTCGGCATATAGCCCGGCGTACTCTTTGCCCCCCATCAGATCGAGGGCTTTATGCGAGGAGCTTAACGGCACGACCTCTACTTCGCCGCCCAGCCGTTCCTGCAACCGCACGAGCGCATCGTTAGCCCCGCCGAGATACAGAATCTTGGGCCGCGAGTTAGGGGCGCCGTCCGACGACGCCGAATCATTCGACGCTGGGGGTTCAAATACCACGCTTTTCCAAGGGGCGTCTCGTGGTGGCTGCGAACCTTGGCGAGCGGCGGAGGGAAGGGACTCGCCAGCGAGGTTGGTTCCCTGAAGTATAGAATTCCTCTGGGAAACCAACAAGTTGAGCTGTGCCCCCCGCGGGTTGGGAACCCGCCGCGACGGGCGGCTTTATCCTGCGCCTCGCGTCCGCCAGTCGCTGCAGTTTCCCGATTCTTTTCGCTCCTCTCAAATCTCGCCGCCCCGCGCCTGCCCTAACCGGCCGACTTACCGTAAAATTTCGGCCCGCGTTCCTTTGCCGGCGGCCTCTGCCGCATGGCCCCCCAGACCTTCCTCAGGGTTGCCGCCTTTATGGCCCGTAGTCGCGTCGTC
>JADLBW010000195.1 GCA_020847515.1 Pirellulales bacterium
GGCAGCTTGCCGATGTTCATTCCGATGACGATCAGACCGCCGACCATGTACACGGCGACCTTCAGCGGCGAGAGCATCTCGGCGACCAGGCCGATCTTTCTCACGCCGCCGATGATGACCAGCCAGGTCAGGATCGCGAGCGCCACTCCCACGGCCAGCCGGTCGCCGCTGATCGACGCCGAACCCCAATGAAAGTCGCCAAGGCTGATCGCGTGCTTGCGGAACTGGCTTTCGAGGACCACGGCGATCGAATTGGGCTGCGTAAACGGCGTGGTGAACAAGCACGCGACCCCTGCGATGAAGGCATAGATATAAGCCAGCGCCGGCGAGCGGAGCCCATGGCGAAGGTAATACATCGGGCCGGCCAGCGTCTGCTCGCCGTGCGGAATGCGAAAGCTAACGCCGAGGGAGGCCTCGGCGAATTTGATAGCCGCGGCGAAGAACCCGTAGAGCCAGATCCAGAAGAGGGCCCCCGGGCCCCCCATGATGATGGCGGTGGCGGCTCCGGCGATGTTGCCCACGCCGATGGTCGCGCCCAGGGCCGTCATGAAGGCCTGAAACGGAGACAGCGCCCCGCCGGCGCTTTGCTGCTGCGTCGCGACCATCGTGCGAAACGCCTCGGGCAGCCGGCGGACTTGCACCAGATAGGTGCGAAAGCTGAAGAACGCTCCGGTGGCCAGTAGCACGCACACCGTCCACGGCCAGTACATGGCCGTGGCGGCGCGATCAATCCATTCGGTCAGTTCTTGCATGCGATTCGATGGGAAGGCTGGATAGCGGAAACGGCCGTCGAGCGGGGCCATCTTACCACGGCTGGACGGCCCGTGCTGGCGCCCCGGCGATGACGTTGGCGGGCGCGAGTTGCGGCAGAGGGGCCAGGGCGGCGGACGTCGGCGCGGCGCGCCGCTTCAGGCGCAGTCGCCGAACCTGTGGGTCACCTTGCCGCCGGTGCGGGACTTTCCTAAACTCCCCGGCCATTGTCCCCTGCCCTCCTCTCGCGGCGCCTTGGGAGAGTCTCTTATGCACCGGTCGGCCGTCAGCACGTTCGTCATCGCCGCCGTCCTGTCTGCAGCGCAGGCCTCGTTCGCTCCCTGGGCGCCGGCCCAATCGACCGACGACGGGCTGGCCGACGCCGCTGGCTGGCAGCCGGCCGTCAAGGGTAACGACGCTCCGGCGAGCTCTCCGTACAACGCGCCCCCGGCCGATGCGCAGCCGCTGCCGAACCAGCAGTCGTACGCCGCAGCGACCCAATCGCCCGCACCGGCTGCGTCGCCCTATCAACAACCGCCGAGCGCCGCCCAGGCGATCACGCCGACGCCGGTCGATTCGCCGACGCACGCGCAGGTGACCAAAGGCCCCGGCACGCTTCCCAACGACCACGGGCAGGTATGGCGGGAGTACGATATTACGCCCTACACCATCCGCAACGAATCGACCCAGCACCCGGAACAGGCGATCGTCGACTGGATCCTGCGGGAAACCGGCTACGAAGCGTGGCACTCGACCCCGGTCGGCCTGCTGTCGGCCGACCGCAAGGTGCTCCGCTGCTATCACACGCCGCAGATGCAGGCGATCGTCGCTGAGATTGTTGACCGCTTCATCAGCGCGAAGGCCCAGAACCACGGCTTCGGCCTGCGGATCATGACGCTGAAGAACCCGAACTGGCGGACCCGCGCGCTGCCGCTCATGACCAGCATCCCCGTCCAGTCGCCCGGCGTGCAGGGGTGGATCATGGCCCGCGAGGACGGGGCCATCCTGCTGGCCGATCTCCGTCAGCGGACCGATTTTCGGGAACATTCCACGGCTCAGGAACTGGTTCTCAACGGCCAGACGTCGGTCGTGACCACGGTCCGGCCGCTGCCCTACGTCAAAGGCGTCATCCCCACGCGCACGACCTGGCCGGGGTATCAACCTGACATGGGAAGCATCGATGAAGGGTTTACGCTCGAGTTCAGCCCGCTTGTGTCGACCGACGCGACGACGACCGACGCCGTCGTTAAGCTGCGGCTTTCGCAGGTCGAGAAAATGATTCCCGTGCAGCTCGAAATCCCTTCGGCGATTGCGCCGAACCAAAAGGCGCAGGTCGACGTGCCGCAACTGACGATGCTCCAAATGCATGAACGCTTCCGCTGGCCGACCGACCACGTGCTGCTGCTGTCGATCGGCGTGGTAGCGACGCCGGGGCCGGAAAAATCGAACCCGATCGTCGACGTGCTGCCGCTCCCCAAGACGGCGCCGCGGGCCGACGCCCTGTTGATGGTCGAAAGCCGGGGCGCAACGGCGACGTCAGCGCCGGCAGCCGGTGGGACGGGGGCGACCGGGGCGCCGCAGACAGCGGCCCGCCGGCCGCAGACGTTCCATGGGCGGTATTAGGGGCAGGGGTGGCGGCGGCAGGCGGCCTTTACAGGTGGGTCGAAGTTATTTTGTCGACTAGCGATCGCGCCAGTTGCGATTTTTGGCGACAGAATCCGAAGTCTCTTCACAATCACGGTTTGCGTCAGGTTCAACGGATGTTGGGCCGCAGTGAGGGCGACATAATTGCCAGGCCACGGCCTGTCATGCGGCCGCTACCTCAGGTGCTCAGTCGCAAATGCGCGGGGCCTGTAGCGCCGCCTGCCCGCGGCGACCTACGCGACGGCAGGCGACGGAAATGTGAACGGGAGGCCGCGACGCCGCGAAATGAGCGCGCACCGTAAGCGCGGCAGTACGCGATGGTGCGGGGTGATCCAGAGTCGCGAGCGGGGCGCGCCCCAGCAAACTGGCCAGCGGCCCTTGGCCGATAGCGTAGTGAAGGGCGCGGCCAAAATCCACGGAGAAGTTGGCTGGCGGCTGGCGGCCAGATGGGTTGAGGCGAGCCCGGCAACGGGCTTTCAGGCGCACCGACCCCGCCGTGAAGGTGTGCGGCGAAGCGCACGGCGTACGCACACTGTTCGTCTGGGCGCGCGGCCTACGACGTGCGGCGCGCCGGGCGTCGCTTCCACGCCCGGCGGCCCAGGACGGCCGCGGCGGCCAAAGGTATCGCCAGTAGCTGCGATGCTTCGGGGACGGCGCTGACGCTGAAATTGTTGAAGTAGAGGTCGCGCGGGCCGCCGCCGCCGGCGAAGCGGTTGTAGATCGAGAAGCTGTTGAGGGCAGCGCCCGCCGTACCGGCGAGGCTGCCGGTGAACGTTCCCAGGGCCGAGCCGCTACTGGCGTCGGCCACGGAGAGCGAGTAGGCGTCGGCGGCGGTCAGCGTGAGGCTGAGGTTCAAGCCGGTGCGACGCCAACCAATGCCGGTATTGCGAACGCCGCTCGAGTCGAAGATCTTGTAGTCGCCGCTCCCCTGCAAGAACTCGAAGCCGAAGCGGCGACCGGCGAAGATCGTGCCGTCGCTGGCGTCGCCCGCGGAGTTGCCCGTGCGGAGGGATAAACCGACCGACGCCCCGCCGTCGTCGACTCCGCCGTTGTCCATCGACCAGTTGAAGGTGTAGCCCGCGGCGAGCGCGCTGGCCGCGTTGGTCAGATTGAATGAGCGGTACCCGGCCGAGCGATCGCCGCTGTTGGCATACATGCCGAAGGCGTCGCCGAGGGCGTTGATGTTGCCCGCCGAGGACGTGCCGTCGTCGTTGTTGGTGGCCGACGCCTGAAACATGCCGGCATTGCCGCCGCTCGTCTGCAGGGTCCAGGCGCCGAAGCCGAAGCCGCCGTTACTGCCTGAGGTCCAGCCCGAGTTGTAGACCGCGTCGCCGGAATTGTCCGAGGCGACGACCGTGGCCTGCACGCGGGACTGCAGGCCAAGGATCACTAGCGCCGCCGAAACCAAGAGTTTGCCCATCATAAGCGTGCGAAGACCTGAAAAGAATCGTGAAATCGCCGACCGCCGGCCGCAGTTGGTGCAGACCGCCCGATGGCTGTCACTGTACTTAATCGGCCCATCCGGTGCAAATTGCAGGCGAGATAAATTGTTGCGGAACTGGCTGGCGGCTGGCGGCTAGCGGCTGGCGGTGGCGGGGGAGAATGGCGGTTGGCGGCCGGCGGGCAGGCACGGTTCTTCCGCGGGGCTGCCGTGGATAGTTCGTGTCGTGCGGTTTTTGGAAGGGCCGCGAAACATGCGAGCGAACGCGAACAGTTGACGGGCATTCGGCAGATATCAGTCCCCACGCGGGCGCCTGGATCCAGGATCGCCGTGCCAGCGACCGTACCGGCTCGCTGAGGGGCCGTCGGCCTACCAGATGCTGGCCGCCGCGGCGGCGCGGCGGACCGCCTCGGGCGCCAGCGACACGTCGCTGGCGGGGCGCAGCTTGAACGGGGCGGCGGCGCCGGCGCCGTTGGCGATGTGCGCGATCTGGTCGTCGAGCGGTTCCAGGAAATCGAGCATCCGCTGCATTTCGGCCAGTCCCTCCGGTCCGCCGCAACTGCCCAGCAGCAAGAGCCTGCCGATGGGACGGTCCGCCAGGCTGAGCGGCAGCGTGACCCGCCAGCACGCGTCGGTGACGCGGACGTCGGGACGCTTCCAACTGGCGTAGAACGACTCGTGCAAGTGAGGGATGTTGACCACCAGCTTCGCGCCCGCCAGATGATGCGCTTGAGCGGCTTCCTCGAGCGCGGTCCAGAGGACGCTCCAGGGTCGGCGACCCTGAAGCTGAATCGCCTGCCCAGGCTGATCGGCGGCCGGTCGCCGGCCAGCGCGGGCGAGCGTAGGCAGGCGGCGCAGAATAGTCCGAAGATGCGAGGCCACGAGGGCCAGTTCGGCGTGGCCGAACACCCGCGTGCCCGCCAGGGCGGCGAACACGGCGACCGAAGCGACCATGGCGAACAGATCGTTACGAGTGAAGAAGCTGGCGACGGCGCCGGCGCAGGTAATCGCGGTGAGGCCGGCGGCCATGGCAGCGGTTTGGCCGGCGGACCAGCCGTGGAGCAGCAGGGCGTGATGCAGGTGCCCGCGGTCGGCGGTGAAGACGCTCTGCCCGGTAGTGATGCGGCGGATGATCGCCGCCCCGGAGTCGAGTATGGGGATGGCGCAAATTGCGATCGGGACGGTCAGCGCTACGGCGGCCTGCTCCTTGATCGAACAGCGAATAGCGACGGCGGCGACCACCCAACCGATGAACATGCTGCCGGTGTCGCCGAGGTAGATGCGAGCCGGCGGGGCGTTGTAACGCAGGAAGCCTACCAGGGCCCCAGACGCGGCGAAGCTGATCAGCGTGGCGACGGCCATGCCCTGGGCGGCGGCGACGACGCCGAGGGTCAGCAGAACCACCGCACCGATGGAGGCTGCCAGGGCGTCGGCGCCGTCGATGAGGTTGAAGGCGTTGATGGCGCCGAGGCAGAAGAACAAAGAGAACGGGACGCTGAAGTCGCCCAGCGGCAGACTGGCGCCGAACATCGAGACGTCCTCGAAGCGAAAGCCGGCCGCCACCAGCAGCGACGCCGATAGCGTCTGGCCGATGAGCTTGTAGATGCCCGTCAGACCAACCAGATCATCGAGCACCCCCACGAGCAGCAAGACGACGATCGAGGGAAGCGCCGACTGGATCAAGCTTCGTTCGGCAGCAGCGGGGAATTGACCGTCGAGCGCCATCACCAGGGTCAACGCTGCCGCGACGGCCAAGGCGACGGCCAGCCCGCCGCCCAGCGGCACGGCCTGCGGCTGCTTCTTGCGGCGTCCGTCCGGCGCATCGACGGCGCCGTGGCGCGAGGCGCAGCGTGCGATCAGCGGCGTCAACGTCAGGCTTCCGGCCAGCGCGGCGGCGAAGATGAGAAATGCTTGACCGAGGTTCATCAGTAATCAGTGCGACGGCGCCGCGAAGGCGCTCGCCTCGCCCGCAGGCCGAGGGGGCAGCCGTCGCCTCCAGTTATGTCCCTGCGAGCGTCGCCGCGAAGTCATGAGAATTCGAGAGCCCGTCCACTCGCCATCACCTATTAAACTCTTGCCGCCATGGCTGTCAAACAACTTGCTTCTGACGGTCCAGCGTATTAGCCGTTTTTGCGCAGGGAAGATGCCGGGTATGCGAAATCTCCTTACGGCTTGCCGCAGCGATGCGGAATATGCGGCCTCGAATGCCGGCTATATCGCTCGCCATGAATATCAACTAGGCAAGTGGCATTAACAGGATGAATAGGTCTGATTCGGTTGACCTGCCTGTAGCGTGCGACTAATCTAGCAACAGTTAGTGAGCGTGCTGACATCACAAGTACACATCTGGGAGTTCGCTAATGATCGACCGACAAATCAAGGCCCACGCAGTTCGCGGGCTATTCCGTTATACCGCGACGGTTGTTTTTGGGCTCGCGCTGTGGTGCGACGCCGCGTCGATGCGAGCGCAAACGATTGTGGACTCGCAGGGATTCGAGGCGCCGCTGTTCACGACTACCTTCAACACCACCGGGCAGCTCGAAGGGCAAACCCCGGCAACGTTCAACGGCACCTGGCTGCGGACCAAGGGCGCGGGCTCCAGTACGGCCGTCATTCAGACCGCCGTGGTGGAATCGGGATCGCAGGCGGTCCGCGTCGACCGCATCGGCAACTCGAACGACCGCTGGGGCATCCCGGTGAGCGGCTACCCGGCCGGGGATTACATCTGCATCTCTTGGGATATGCGGGTGGACCAGACGACGGGACCGGCGGGGACGTTCGGGCCGTTCTTCGGGGCGGAGGCCTACGACGACGACGGCACGGCCATTGGCCTGTTGGCCTCGCTGGGGGTCGACGCGACGACGGGCGACGTGCTGTACCAGGCGCCTGATACGGGATTCCTGACGGAAACCGGCGTGCTGGTGAACTTCGGGCAGTGGAACAACTTCATGATCGACTTGGACTACGCGAACCACGTAGCCAGCTATTACGTCAATTCCACGCCGCTGGGCACGTTCGGGTTCGTCGATCAGAACAACGTCGCCGGCGGGCTGGACGAGTTCACCGACGCCGACATTTCGGCCCTCGCGGCGGCGGGGGGCGCCTCCGAGTCGCTGGGGGGCACGGCCTACTATGATAATTTCACGGTGGTCGAGGGACTGTGCATTCCGGAGCCGACCGGCGCGGCGCTGGCAGTGGCAGGCCTGGCAGCTATAATGGCCCGTCGTCGGACCATGTGCTGATCGATCGGGCTGACGGAGAGGCAATTACCGGCAACGGCGGCCATCACGTAGAGCAATCTGGATCAAGCATCGATGAAACAGTTGGCATTAATCCTTGCCTTATCGCTGGCTGCGGGCGCGGACGCCTATGGGCAGTCGGCGACGGCGCAGCAGGCGTCGAGGCCCTCGCGACGGGGGGTGTTCAATCCGTTCGCGCCGGTTACCAGCGGCCGCATCCTGGCAGGCCGGTTCGGCCTGCCGCGGTTTGAATCGGCGCTGGCGTATTTCAGCGAACAGCAGAAGGCGGCGGAGTCGAGCCGATTGCAGCCCCCGCCGCCGGCCGCTGCGGGGCCGACGGCGGTCGTCCCGACGCCGATTGCGACCAGCGAACCGGTCGTCCAATCGCTCATAAGCCGGCCGCCCTATCGTCCGCCGGTGCGGAGCCCCTATCGTCCGCCTCCGCGGCCGCCGTTCTGAGAACGTTCTGCAGAAGACGACCTTGCAGAACAGACAATAGCGCTACCGGGCCGCTGCTCGCAGAAACAGGCGAGCGGCGGCCCGTTTCATTTTCGCCGCCAGTGCGCGTTGGCGCTTTTTCGGCATTGCGCATTTAATGAACCGCCAGCACGATCGGGCCGGGTGGCGGCATTAACGGCGGGCCCAAGCGGCTTGGGCCACAGGTCGTGCACGAGCGGTCCAGAGCAGCGCTGGAGAATAACGTTCGATCCGGCGAACGGCGCGGCCGGTCGGCGCGGCGTCAGGCCTAGCAGTTTTTGACAGCGGGAATTGGCGTTGCGTCGAACGGCCGCAGGTCGCTACACCGCGGTTTTTGCGGCGGCAACCGTGGGCTAGCGCCCGGCGGCTATACCCTCAATCAAGCTGTGACAAAACACTAGGGGACGCTCACGCTGGCGGTTCCGGTGGCGTCGCCGCGGTTAAGGAAGCGGGTGAAGATGTTGCCCTGGAAGATGGTCGTCATGTAGCGGCTCATCGCCTGGTCGGGCGCTTCTTGCAGGATCAATACGTCGCCGGCCTGCACCAGCAAGTCCTGCCGCGGGTCGCGGGCGGCTTCATCGAGGTCGACCCGGATCGTCACCTGGCCGCCGCCGGCGGTCTTGCGGAGCACCGACAGCAGGTTCGGCGACGGGTTGCCGATGCCAAAGGCGATGACCGCCCCGTTGAGGTTGCTGGTGTTCAAGCCGCCGTTGAACAGCGGGCCGCGCGATTTGAGGACCGCCTCCAGGGCGGTCAGGTCGTAGTCATTGGGCAGCGGATGCTCGGCAGCGGGGAGCAAACCGCCGGTGTAGAAGAACTCCGGCAGACGGGCGCGAACGGTGAGGATATCGCCCGTATTGAGGATGACGTCTTCGGGGCGGAAGCCAAGCGGCTCGCCGGGTCGCACGCGGAGCGGTATTCGCGTCACGCGGGGCGCGGCGACTGCCGCCATGCCGTCGGCGGGCGTCGCATCGGCGGCCGGGGAATTATCGTCGTCAGCGTCGGGCGGCTGGTTCCAGTAGCCGCGCTGGATGACGACTTCATGGGTCGATTCCAAGCCCGGCAGGCCGCCGGTCCGGGCCAGGGCGTTGAGCACGTCGTTCTCGTAGGCTGGTAGCTCCAGCACCTGGCCTACGCCGCGCTCGCCGCCGCCGATGGTGGTTTCGGTGGCGCCCAGACCCAGGAGCGATTCGTTGCGGAGCGAGACCTGCCGCTGCTGCGAATCGTCGCGAACCACCACCACGCGGACATGTCGGGGGCGCATCAGCGTAACGAGGATTTGCGTATCCTCGCGGAGGTAACCTTGATCCTGCTCGGCGCCGGGGGCGCCGTCGCGGGGTTTGGTGTAGGCGTCGATGACGGTCCGCTCGGCCTGGTCGATGGTCATGCCAGCGACGGACAAGGCCCCCACGAGCGGCAGATTGACCGTGCCGTCGGCGCGAATCGGGATCGGATAGCCGATCGACGGCGGCAACTCAGGCGTCGAGGGAAGGTTGACTGGCGGCGGGGTCTCGGCGCTGCCCAGTACGCCGTCGATGTAGACCCCCAGGGTGTCGCCGGCGTCGAGCCGAAACGACTTCGGCGGGGGCTGTCGGAGCAGCGTGAGGGGGATCTGCTCAAATCCTTCGCGCGACGGCGCCAGCAGTTCCTCGGGCAGCAGTCGTACGGGAATCCCGTTGGCGACGGGGTTGGTCAGCGCGGCGCAGCCGGGCAGGAGGCAGCAGGCGAGCAATAAGAGCCACGCCGTAGGCGGACCCTTCGCTCCGGCCAGCGCGGTACTCACAGACTTCGCAGATCGCTGCATCATGAAACAGAGGGGCGAGGGGGCGCGTCTTCGTTGGTCAGTCAATACGCAGTGCCGGCTAGCGGTTGAAGTTCGCGGAGGGCGTTGTATCGCCCGCAGAAGGTGAAGATCGCGCGGTCGCCGGGCGGTCGCGCCGGCTGGATGGCAGATAAGCGTGGCGGCGAGCAGCGGCGCCGCGTAGGGCTGCTTGAAACTGCTCGGCGCGGTGCACAGGTTGGTCCGTATCGGCGGGGGCCTCGGCGGGCGGAGCTGCTTCGGTCGGCAGGGGTTCTTCGGTCGGCAGAGGTTCTTCGGTCGGCAGAGGTTCTTCGGTCGGCGGCAGCAGGGATTCGGGGACGGCAGGAGCGGGCAGCTCGGTCTCGCCCGGGGCTTGTCGTTGCTGCGGCGGCCCGATCGACTCGGCTGGCCAGGGCAAGTCGATGTTTTCGTAAAACGTCGAGCCTGCCCCTCCGGCCTCGGGGGAGAGCGCGTGTCCGGCGACGGGGTAAACCGATGAATCGACGATCGCCAACCGGCGATAGCCCTCGTCGCGGGCGATGCCGGCGCCGGCGCGATAACCGCTAAACCACCGCTCGGCCGCGGTCTTTCCGCTGGGCGACCGCCAGGAGAGATTCCAAAACGTTCGCGGCGGCACCGGGGGCGGTTCGCCGCTGCCGCCCGCATAGACGAAGTCGACGAACCCGTCGCGGAAGCCGGCCGCATAGGCGTCGTCCGCCTGGTCGGGCGGGCATGCCGCGGCGTAGGCGCTCCACGCCTGGTCGGCCCAGATGCGATACTGCGCGAGGCTCCGCTGCTGGTCTCGTTTGGCGGAGTACTGGGCCGGTTCCTCGAGGTTCGTCCGGCGGGCCTGGCGACAACTGCTGCAGCCGGCAGCAGCGGCAGTACACGCTGCTAGCGCTACTGCCGTCCAGCAAAGCAGCCGTGGGCAACGGCGTGGTCGTTCAATAAACCCAACGGTGATAGACATCACCGGTTGTATCGGCTGGCGGGAATCGAACGTTTAGCGGGATTCGGCGAAGTTTGACGACGGCGATTGTGCACGATGCGTTCGGCGGGATGATCTGTTACAACCGCCGTTACTGATAGGACCGGGTAGGAGTTCCGGCGATTTTGCAGGCGCCAGTTGTGGCGGTCCGTTGGTGAGGGTGGAGGGGACGCCTATAATGGCGGCTGTTGGAAATGTGCGCAGATAGCGCAAACAAGGCAGATTGACGGGCCTCTGCGGGCTTAGAGACTGCGAGGCCAAGCGCGCACCGTGCTTTGCACAGCGTGCTTTGCAATCAGCAGCTTATAGGAAGCCCGATGGGGGTTCGCGTTGACCAATCGAGGAGGGTGAGGGGATGAAGTTGAGGCTGTTGCTGGGAGCGGCCCTGATCGCTAGCGGGCTGGCAGCCCAGGTGCGGGGCGCGGGCGTCATTCTGGATACGTTCGGCTTTGAGGGGTTCGTCGACGGGGCGCTGCAAGGCCAGCAAGGCTGGGTGACCGCCGGGAGCGGCAGCACGGCGACGGTGCAATCGAGCCTCTCGCAGGCAGGCGCCAAGGCCGTTGAGATGCACCGCGCGGCGGGCGCCGCCGGGCGGTGGGCGAAGCCGGTTTCAGGGTATCCGACGGGACGGTTTGTGATCCTGGACTGGAATATGCGCGTGGAGCCGACCGGCGCGCCCTCCGGCGTATTTGGCCCGTTCTTCGGCGTCGAAGCGTATGACGGCGCCTCGGGCATTCGCCTGCTGGGCTCGCTAGGCGTGGATGCGACGACGGGCGAGGTGCTCTATCAGATCCAGGACGACGGTTTCTTGACCCCCACCGGGGCCACGGCCGCGCCGAACGAGTGGAACCGATACCGGATCGTGCTCGACTTCGCGGCGGACCAGTACAGCATGTTCTTTAACGGCGACAAGGTGGCGTCGACCGGGTTCGTCGATCGGGCGTTTGGGCTCGATGACTTTACCGACGCCGATCTGGCAACGTTCGCCGCGGGGTTCGATACGGCGTCGCTGGCCCAGGCGGGGACGGCGCAGTTCGATAACTTCCTGGCGTGGGAGAGCCTGCCGGGCGATTTCAATCTGGATGGCGCGGTCAACGGCTCGGATCTGGCGATCTGGAGGGGCCAGGCGGGCATCGGCGCCGGCGGCGATGCAGACGCCGACGGCGACAGCGATGGCGCCGACTTTCTCCTGTGGCAGCGAAACGCGGGGGCGAACGTGCTGACGGCAACGGCGGCGGCTGCGGCGGTTCCCGAACCGGCGAGCGCGGTCCTGGCGCTGGTGGCCGTCGCCGCGTTGCGCCGGCGCGCGAAAGGGATGTGACGCGCAACAGCGGGCGTCGCGTTGGGGCGAGCGATGCGCTCGCCAGCGGGAATCATGCAGCAAAGATCACTTAGCGGGTCTGCCGCCCGCACCGAATTCGTCGACGATCCGCTGGGCGTCGGCGTAGTTGGGCCGCAGTCGCAGGCTGATTTTCGCCTCGCGAACGGCTTCTTCCGAGCGCCCCAGGGCCGCCAACGAGCGGGCCAGGGCCACGTGCCAGCCGACTTGCTTGTAGTCGCTAGCCAGCGCCCGGCGATAGAGCTGGACGGCCTCTTCATGGCGGCCCTCGCGGGCCTCGACGGCGGCCAGCCAGGCCAGGTGGCGGGCGTCTGCCTGGCCGGAGGCGGCGCGCGTGCGAAGCGCCGCTTCAGCCGCCGTACGGAAACGATCGGCCAGGGCCTCGCGTTGGTCGTCGACCGCAGCCAGGGAGGCTAGCGCGTTCAGTCGGTCGGGGTCGCCGGCGGCCAACTGCTCCGCCAGGTCGGGGCGGCGGAGCGTGGTCAGCAGAATGGCGGACGCATCGCGGAAGTAGGTCCCCTGCAGCTCGACGGCCCGGCGAAAAAGGACCGAGGCCTCATCGGCGCGGCCGTCGTGAGCGGCGATCTCTCCGGCCGCGAAGCAGGCCGCCGGGTCGTACGGCGCGAGACGAACGCCGGTATGCACAAGGTCGCGGCCTCGCGCCTCGCCGAGCAGCGCCAGGCGGAGTTGTCCCTCGAGCGCATAGGGGGGCCCGTAGGTGGGACAGAGCCGGCGGACCATGGTCAGCTCATCGGCGATGCGTGCGACAATCGGCAAGGCCTGTTGCGCCTCGTCGGATTGAAGGTCCTGTAAGTTGACGCTTCGGCGCAGGGCCTGCCAGCGATAGACGTTCAGCCAGTAGGCATAGTCCACGTTACCCGGCGCATCGGCGACCGCCTGTTCCGAGGCCGTAAGCAGGTCGCCGTAGATCTGGTCGATGACCGAGGCGTCGACGCCCGTCGCGGCGGCCCGCTGCACCTGATCGTCGAGGACCAGGGCGAGGCCGCGCCACGACTCGGCCTGAAACGAGCTGACAGCGCCGCTGAGGGCCCACAGCCAGACGGGCCCAAGCGCGACGCAGCCGAGCGCACCGAGCCACGGCCGCGGCGGTCGACGGTAAGTTGGTGCACCGGCGGGGCGTGGACCGGCGGCAAACCGCTCCCACTGGGCCAGTCGAACGATCAGCGCGCAGCTCGTCGCCGTGAGGCAAAAGACGGCTGGCAGTCGCTGGCCGAAATCGGTCGCGCTGTGAATCATGACCGCCGCCAGCCCAAACGCCAGACCGAACGCGGCGGCCGACATCGCGGTCTTGCCGCGGCGGCAGAGGGCCAGCGTCTGGCTGCCGATCGCCACCGCCAGCAGCGTCAGCGCCAGCGCGCCCGCCAGGCCGGTTTCTTCCAAGAGCTGGGCGTAATCGTTGTCGGCGTGCTCGGCGAGGGCCGCGACGCCGGTCGTATCGAACATCGGAAAGACGACGGCGTGCGTCCCCAGGCCAGTTCCCCACATCGGGAATTGCCTCCACGCGCGTAGCGCGCCGAGCGAAAGGCCCCAGCGATCCGCAAACGCCTCGGTCTGTTCCAGCGTCGCCAGACGCAGGTAGACGGCGTCGAACGCGGTGACCAGCAAGACGGCCAGGACCGCTAGCGGCGCCATCGCCAGCAGCCACCCGCGGCGGCTGAGCGTGCCCCGCAGGTATAGTGCGAAGCCGACCAAGGCAGCCGCGCTAATCATAGAAATGGCGCCGTTGCGGCTGAGCGAGGTCAGGACGGAGATGGCGCAAACCGCCAGGGCGGCGAGCAGCCCGGCGTGCCGCTGCAGTTGCGCGCGGGTAAATCCTCGGTCGCCGCCGTCGTGCACCTGCTCGTGCAGTCGCACCAACAGCAGCGCTAGTCCAGCGCCGATCGACAGGTTCATGAACTGGCTGAAATTGCTGTAGTTGATGAAGCTGCCGGAGGTCGCCGGGCCGACGCCGGGCAACGTCCAGTAGATGCGGTCGGAGAGGGTGAAGATCTGCAGCAGCGCCAGAATCGCCTGGGCGCAGCCGACTATGAGTATCCACCCGAGCAGCCGCCTGATTTGGACGGGCGCGGCAAAGGCATTGACGACCACGACGAACAGGGCGACGGCGACCAGCAGCATCCGCAATCCGCGGGCGGTCGCCAGCGGATAGAGGCTGATCGTAAGCGACGCCGCCGGCGCGTAGTCGCTCCCCAGCAGTTCGGCGCGAAGGGCGGCCGTCGAGGGCGAAGCCGTTCGCACCCACTGCTGGCCCAACGGCAGCAATTGCGCCGTGGCCGCCACGAGCATCAGCGCCAGCGGCAGATAGGCCCAGGTCCAAATCGGCTGGAAATTGCGATCGATCGCCGCCCGCGCGGCGAGCATCAACGCGAGCAGGGCGACAACGGCGACGACCGCCAGCTCGCTCCACGCTTCGACGGCGCCGAGGGCAAAGGGCATGAAGGCCAACAGCGCGACGAGGACGATCTCGAACGCGAGGTCCCAGCGGCTGTGGTGCGCGGCCAGGTCTTCGTACGGCAGGATCGGGGCGGCTGGCATCAGTTCAGGCTCGGCGGGCAGACGCACGGCCGGGTCGCGCGGTCGAGCGGCTGGCGCGTACGGGCGGGTGCGCATAGGATCGGGTGTCTCTCGCAGAGGCGCGGAGGCGCAGAGGATTCACGGAGAAGCAGTTCTTTCATTCAATACCCGCAGCTCGCCTGCACCTTCTCTGCGTCTCTGCGCCTCTGCGACCAGATATCTAGAACCAAAGGTGCTCAGTAGATAAACCCTGATCAAATGCAACATAGCCGGGCGGTAATACGCTCAGCGTCCGGAAGTCAGTGTACAAAATGAGGTTTTCTACTGAGCGCTTTCGACCCTAGGGGGGCGTATCGGGTCGGGATCCTGTGGCGACTGGAAGGTTTATTGTGAAGGTCGCGTCGCCGGTCGCAAAAGGCTCCCGACCCTGTTGGAGTTTCAGGCGTCAGGTCGGCTGGCAGCCGCTGACGGAGGCGCCGGAGTAAACGTTCAGCGGATTCTCCAAACAGACCGTGCGTGCGAATGTTCGGCCGGCGGCGCGTGCGAGCGCATCCAGGGCGGCTGATAGTCGGGGGGGCCGGGAGGCGTCATGGGCGTCGCTAGCTATTAAGCTTACCACGCCGGCGTCGACCATTCGCCAGGCCTCCTGCCGGGCGAGGGCGCCGAAGTCCCCCAGCAGGCTGCCGGCGGTGATCTGGATGGCAGCTCCGGCCGCCGTCCACGCCTCCAATCGCCCGCGAGCGCCAGCCAGATAGCGATGCCGTTCCGGATGGGTGAGGATGACCTGGATTCCCTGCTCAGCCAGGAGGGAAATCGTCGGCAGCGGGTCGACTGGCAGTCGGTGGGGAAGTTCGAGCAGCAGGTGTTTGCCGTGCGGGCCGGCGGTCAGGACCTCGCCTGAGGCGACGAGCCGCGGCAGCCGCTCATCAATGCGGACGTCGGCGCCGGGACAAATCTCCAGGGGGATGTCGGCCGAGTGGAGGGCTTGCTGAAGTTGCGTCAGCTCGTGACGAACTCGCGCGGCGGTCGTGAAACCGTCATACCGGCCAAGCTGATGGGGGGTGGCGAAGACGGTCGTGACGCCGTCGGCGACCAGGGCCTCGCAAAGCGCGAGCGACTCGTCGAGCGTTTTCGGCCCGTCGTCGAGCCCGGGCAGGCAATGGCAATGGACGTCGACGGCCCGCTGAACGTTCCACTGCTCAAGCCGGGCGGCCTGAGCCGGGGATAACGGAAGTCGGGGGCCGGATCGCGTCAAAGGCGGGGCTGGCGGCTAGCGGCTGTGAGGAAGACTTGGGGCTCGCTTCAGCGGGGCGCACTATCGATCCGGCTGCTATAAGTTCCTAGGAGCCGGCCGGGGGCGAGGTTCCGGCGGGGGCTCGTTCAGCTCGCCGAGGGGCTCGAGGGCTCGACGGAGGCGGCGATAAGCGCGCGGCTTTTCTTCCACGCACGGTCCTCGTCGGACGGCTCGTCGAGGACGGGATAATCGCCGTAACCGTCTTGATTTCCATATCCATAGCCGTAGGAAGCGCCATATCCGTACGCTTCTTGTTTGCGATGCGGAACGCCGTTGAGGACGACGCCTAATCGGGTCGCGCGGACGCGCCACAATTCGTTGCGGGCGCCCAGGGCGCTGCGGCGGGTCGATCGTTCGGCCCGCAGCACCAGCAGCGTCGCATCGCTGACGGCCGCGATGATCCGCGCGTCGGCGACGGGCAGCACGGGAGGCGAGTCGATGATGATCTTGTCGTAACGGGCCTTGAGCGATTGAAGCAGCTCGGCAAAGTACCCGTTGTTGAGCAGCTCCACGGGATTGGCAGGGAGCGGCCCGCAAGGCAGGACGTCGAGCGCGCCGACCACGGAGGAAACAATCGCCTCGCCCGCCGGCATCCGCGCGCTGAGCACGGAGGCCAAGCCTTTTTCGGGCGCGAGCTTGAAGATCAGGTGCTGCGACGGCTTGCGAAGGTCGGCGTCGATCAGCAGCACCCGCTGATCGGCCTGCGCCATGGCGATGGCCAGGTTGCTGGCGACGGTCGTTTTGCCGTCTCCCGGCAGCGGAGAAGTGACGGCGACGATCTTCGCTTCCTGCCCGGCGAGACCGAAATGCAGCGCAGTGCGGAGCGTGCGGACGGCTTCCGCGACCGGCGACCGCGGCGCCTGGACCATCAACTGGCCGGCGCGGGAGCGATCGCCCGCGGCGTCGGCATACGGCACGACGCCGAAGACCGAAAGTTGCACAACGTCGGAGACCTCGTCGACCGACTTGAGTCGGTGGTCCATCAGCTCGCGCAGCCAGGCCAGGCCGAAGCCGACCAGACCGCCCAGCAACAGCCCTGCCGCCAGGAAGCGGGCCTGGCTGGGATACGAGGGGAGCGGCGCCGGCCCGGCGACCTCGAGGATATTGACGATCAGGCTGGCGTCGATTCCTTCGGTGAGGTTCAGTTCCTTGATGCGATCGTCCAGGATATCGCACAGCTTGGCCGTACGATCGTAGGCCTCTTGCAGCGAGGCCTGCTGCACCAACAGCGAGCTTGCCTGCGTGGCGGATGCGAACGACTTGTCGTACGCGGCCTGCAGCTCGCCCCGCTTCTGATCGAGCAGCTCGTATTCCTGGCGCACGGATTCGACGTAGGCCTCGATGACGACCGCCTGCTTCTTGGAGATCTTGTCGCGCAGATCGGCAAGGGATTCCCGCAGCAGCTTGATCCGCGGATGGCCCTCGCCCCAGCGGGCCCGCTCGGCGGCCAGCGTCTGCTCGACTTCCTGCGCCTGCCGCTCCAGCTCGACGTCCCGCAAGGCCTGCTGCTCGGAGCCGGCCATATCGAGCAAGAAGGGTCGCTGCTTCGGCGTGTCGTACATCTTTTTAACGCGATTGTAGAGCGCCTTGGCCTGCAGCAGTTGGATTTCAACTTCGTTCAGCTCGGTCGCCAGCGAGGCGAATCGCTGGGTGACGACGTTGCCCTGCTCGGTTTGCACGGCCAGTTCCATGTGCTCCTGGCGGAAGTCGTCGAGGGCCTGGCGGCAGTGGGCCAGTTCGGCGTCGCGCTTGTGCTTTTCCTGGCGGAGGATGTTGAGGACTTCGACGGCGTTGGTCTTTCGCTGTTCGGCATACTGGGTGACGTAGGCGTCGACCACGGAGTTGACGAGCTGGGCGGCGTCCTCGGCGCTGGGCAATTCGGCCGAAACGTTGATGATGTCGTCCTGGCTGCCGACGCCCACGGCGATGTTATCGCGCAAAAAGGCGACGCGATTGTCCACTTCGCGGAAGGTCTCCAGGTTGGCGTTTTCCGGCGCTTCGGCGACGGCGGCTAGCACGGGCGTCGAGCGAATGAGCTCGGCCTGCGTATAGAGGTAGGTGGCCGACTGCGCGATTTGGGCTTCGGCAGTCAAGAGCTGCGGCAGAGTGCGCTCGACATAGAGTCGCGAGACGCTGGTGTAGCGCGGCGTGACTCGCTGCAAGACGGCCCATGCCGCAGCGCCGCCGATCAACGTCATCAAGAGCAACAGCCAACGGTTGCGCCAGGCGAGCGCCAGCAGATTCACGTCGCGACCGCCGGACGCAGCCTGGCCGAGGCGCGACGCTTGCGGGGCCGGTTCGCCAAAACCGAACGGATCGTTTTCAACCAGCGACGACATCAGCAAAGATACGCCTCGACGGGGCGGCGGCGTCCAAAGACCAGGGGCGGGGGGCTGCCGGAACCAACGCAGCGGCCGGCGGTGAACGCGGCAGGAAGGATCGCGCGAGCCGACATTCCGTTAGTCTAACCATGCGCGCAGAAGCGGACAAACAAACCGCGGCCAAACCGCGGCATAATTCATGCAACCGGCGCCGGTTATAACGACGCGCGGAAGTTTTCGGCGAATCTCTGGCGGCAGGCCATAGCGATCGGCCAAGGACGTGCATTAAATATGATTTAGTCGAACCGCCTCGGACAACGCTGCGAGCACTAATTGCGAGGGCTCGCCGCACCGAAGTGCGGGCTCCCGCAAGTGTGGGTTGTGTTCGTCGCGGGGTGCATGAGCAGTTTACGCGGAGTGGCGGTTTGGGACCGCATCCACGGGGCTGCCTGGCGCCGCGCGGAACAACCCACCCCTGCAAGGCCCGCTACAACGGGCGCCAGGGCCGGTTCGCCACGCTCGCGTTGTGCGGCGCGCCTGCGCTGCTTCTCCCCCGGCGAGCGGCCCAAAGATTTGTTTCACCCGGTACATTCCTTCCAGGCAGTCGGCGGCCTTCCAGGCAGTAGGGCGGCGCGAGGCGGTGCTCAATGGCCGTTTCGTCTCCCTCTCGGCCGCCCTCCGGCGGCGCGAGGGACCTGAAACTGCCTCGGAGGGAACCGCGAACATTGGCTCCCCCCCAATGGTGCGGTATCGTTGACTGTACCGATGGAGCGACTGCTCCGCGAAGCGAAGATTGCTGAACCATTTTAATCGGCGCCGTGCACCGAGGCGGACGGAGTCCGCGCTGAAGGCGCGATCGAGCTTTTGACGTTGCTGCGACCACGCATCCTGTTCGTCAACCGGTCGTACTGGCCCGACGTCGAGGCCACGGGACAGCTTTTGACCGAGTTGTGCGAGGACCTGGCGGGCGACTTCGACGTGCACGTCTTGTGCGGACAGCCGCAGAAGGCGGCAGTCGGCATTGAACTGGCGCGTGGCAGCTCGGGAAACCGCAACGGCGTAACGATCCACCGCGTGCGGCATACGCGGTTCGATAAGGCGTCGTTCTTCGGCCGGCTGGCGAACATGCTCACCTTTCAGGCGGCCTGTTGCGGGAAAGCGTTCAGCGTGCCGCGACCTGACGTCGTCGTAACCGAGACCGATCCCCCGCTACTTTGCCTGTTGGGCGGGCTGCTGCAGCGGCTGCGTCGCGCGCGGCTCGTATGCTATCTGCAGGATATTTATCCGGACGTGGCTGTCGCGCTCGGCAAGATGAAGCCGGGCCTGATTACCCGCGGATTGCGGCGGGCGTTCTTTGCGGTCTATCGCACGAGCGACGCGGTGATCGTACTGAGCGAGGACATGCGGCGGCTCATCGCCGACGGAGGCGTGCCGGCCGCTCGGCTGCACGTCCTCCGCAACTGGGTCGATACGGCGGCGATCTACCCTGTGAAACAGGACAACGGCTTCCGCTTTGAACACGGCCTGGCGGACAAGTTCGTCGTGATGTACTCGGGGAACCTGGGGCTCAGCCAGCGGCTGGAGCAGGTTCTGGAGGCCGCCGAGCAGTTGCGGCAGCGCGACGATATGGTGTTCGCCCTGGTTGGCGACGGCGCCGACCGGCGGCGACTCGAGCGACTGGCCGCGGAAAAGGACCTGCGTAACGTCCGCTTCTTCGACTACCAGGCGAAGTTGCGCCTGGCGGAAAGCCTGTCGGCGGCCGACGTGCACCTGGTGGCGCTGAGGCCCGAGGTGAAGCAACTGCTGATGCCCAGCAAGCTGTACGGCGTGCTGGCCTCAGGGACGCCGGCGATCGTGCTGGCGGAGGCCGACTGCGAGCTGGCCCGCACGGTCGTCGAGCACGACCTGGGCTGCGTTGTGGCGTCGGAGGACCCCGCGGCGCTGGCGGCCGCGATTAGTGCGGCGTGCAAATCGCGTGCGGCGCTTGCGCGGCAAGGGGCCGGGGCCCGTGCGTTCGCGGAAGCCAACTGCGGCCGCGGCGCGAGCGTGGTGGCAATGCGGGAATTGCTGGCGAAGCTTGCCGCTCGCCCGGCGGTCGTGCCGCTATCGGCGGAACCGCAAGTGGCGGCGAGCCGCCCTGCCCTGTGACGGCTTCTGGCCGGTAATTATTTAGGATGCAGACGCCCGCTTTGCCAATGTCTCCGCTACGAGCGCGAATTCTTCGCGGGGTGGGGGCTACAGCGCTGGGACAGGTGGCGAACGCCGTCATTCAGCTTGTCAGCCTGCCGGTCTTTTTGGCTGTCTGGGGGGTGGACGCCTACGGGGAGTGGCTAGTGCTCAGCTCGCTGGCGGCGTTTCTGTCGATGAGCGACGTGGGGTTTGCTACGGCGGCGGGCAACGAGATGACGATGCGGGTGGGGCGCGGGGACCGGGAAGGAGCGATCGTCGTTTATCACAGCATGTGGGCGCTGCTTACCGGGCTGGGGCTGGCGGTGCTGGCCGTGGTGCTGGCCGTGCTGTGGCTGACGCCGGCGGCCGAGTGGCTTGCACTCAAAACCATTACGCCGGGGTACGCGGCCGCGGTGCTGTCGGTGCTGGCCGTTTATATCTTGGTGGGGTTGCAGCTTGGGGTAGTGAACGCGGGTTTTCGCTGCGACGGGAATTTTGCGCGGGGGCAACTATTGGCGACTATCCAGCGTCTGGCGGAGTTCGTAGCGCAGATTGCCGCCGCGGTCGGGACCGGTTCGATGCTTGCCGTGGCGACAGCAGGGCTTGCGGTGCGGTGCGTTTCGATTCTCCAGTGGCTGGCGATCCTGGCGCGGACGAGCCCATGGCTGCCGCCGGGGGTAAACCGTGCGAATGCGGCGACGATCCGTCCGTTGGTGGTTCCGGCGCTATCGTTCATGGGCATGCCGCTAGGACATGCGCTGGGAAATCAGGGGATGATTCAGGTGGTCGCGACGACGCTCGGCCCGGGGACGGTGGTTGTGTTTTCGGCGCATCGGACGATTTGCAATGTCGTCGTACAACTCATGAATACGATCAATCGGGGAGTATGGCCAGAATTCTCACTAGCATATGGCGCGGGCGACTTAGAACTGACCAGACGTTTGCATCGACAGGCATGTCAGTGGTCGCTTTGGTTGTCATCTGCGGCATGTGTCGCAGTAGCGTCGGCATCGCCGATGATCTTCCATGTGTGGACGCATGGGCGAGTCGAGCTTGCCCAAGAATTGTTAGCTGTATTGCTCGGGACAGTTATCGTACGTTCCTTTTGGTGGACAAGCTCAATTGTTCCGATCGCGGTTAATCGGCACAAGGCAATGGCGGCTATATACGTCGGCTCGGCGATAATGGCTTGCGTAGTCGCATATTTGCTATCGTGGTCATTCGGAGTCGTCGGCGCGGCAACTGGACTTTTCGTGATTGACGTCGTCATGGGCCTGTATGTAGTGCGATCGTCGTTGCTGATTGTCGAAGACGAATTCATCGAATTTCTCTCGTCGACGATTCGGCCACCCCTGGCTGCGAAATTTGTAAGGGCTACCGTGTCGCGATGAACAGCATTGCTTCGCATAAGCGCAAAGTAGATGGACGCTGAAGTAAATGATATCTGCTGTATTAGCGACATCATCGACACCTAATGCGATTAATATGGCACAAGGACTGGCGGGGCAACTTCGGCGATGAACTTAGTCCTCGCTTTTTCGCTGCAATTTGCCCTGGCTATGAGCACATCACTAGCTATGATCGGTTGTTTGGTATCGGAACGCTATTGAATGAGTCAAGCGGGAGGCTCGGCCGCGATATTGTTTTTGGCTCTGGCTACGGCCAAGGCAGCCCACCACCGATCGACCGCGATTCAACGCTGGTTCTCGGCGTACGTGGGCCAAGGACGGCAGCGGCGTTAGGTCTAGACATTGAGCACGCTGTCATTGGCGATCCAGCGCTCTTCCTGCCACATTTGCCGGAATTCCTGAGGGGCGAACCGCTGTCCGACGCGCCCGTAGTGTTTGCGTTACATCACCGCGCCGCCGAGCTGTGGAACTTCAGCAGTTTCAACAGTCCAGATGTCTTCTTCCTTGATCCTGGAGGCGCTTCGATCGAAAACTACGTGGCAACAATTCGCAATGCGAAATTGGTCTTAGCTGATTCAATGCATGCGGCCATTACCGCGGCTTCGTTCCAGGTTCCGTTCGTACGCGTCTCGTTCTACAAACGCACGGATGATACCAAGTGGGCTGACTTTCTCGAGTCGCTTTCGCTTCCGCTTGTTCGCCCAGAAGCAATCCCAGCTCCCATTGAGCCGGCGGGGCGCAAGCAATGGCTGCGAGTCGCTGCACGACTCTCTTGGGTGCCTTATCCGCGGCGCAACAGCAAAGCGAGCGTCAGCTTAGTTCGCCAGGCGGAAGTGAGGGATGCCATTAAGGCATTAGCGGCTCGCACGGTCGGGTTAGTAGTCGCGGATCGTCGGCTTAATATGCTTCAGGATCGCATCTACACCGCAATTACTAAGATACGCACGTTGGCGCTATATCAGACAACACACAAGCGCCGTTAGTTGTTAAATAGAGTTGGCTGAAGCACTCTTATTCTTAGCAGTCGCTGTAAACGTCTTTCAGGCGCGATGGGCCATTGCGCGCCGAAACGGAGTAATTGAGTTCCCATTCCTCATTGCTTGCGTTTACCTCCTGTGGGTATTACCACAAGCCTACCGCGTAATCCACCTTCGCAACTTGCCCCCACATTCCGAGCCGAAATTACTCGGTATGGCCTGCATATGCTCCATTATGGGCTTTGCCGGGTATATCTATGGAGGGCGAGTGTCGGTTGGTGTTAGGTCTCAAGTGGCATATGCCGACACTGTGCTGGTAAAATGGGCGATGGCCATGTCAGTCGCTGGCGCCTATTTTTTCTGGCGTCTGATTCATTTACCTAAGGAGCAGCTAGCAGCCGGACAATGGACTGGCGCACCGGTTAAATACCTATTCCTCTCGGACCTATTGACCTATGGGTACTTTATTGGCATCGCAGTGTACCTGAGAAGTAGGAACAAGTACGCTATCTGGCCTATTTTATTAGGTACGACGCTCTATGTCGGGCGTATCGTGATTTCAGGTCGGCGCGGACCCCTCCTGGAACTTGGATTAGCCGTGCTTGCGCTTTTGTGGTTCATTCGCAAATGGCGGCCAAACAAAACGCTAGTTCTTGCGGCAATCCCTTTGGCTGCAGTACTCGTGAATGGAATTGGTATCTATCGGAGTACTATATATTCCGGCGTCACGCGCGGCGTGCTAAGAGACGTCGTTAGCGACTCATTAGTTCGCGTGTCGCGAGCGATCGGAGCACTTTACGACCACGCGGATGAATTGTTGCTACCGACATCGTATCCCGAGGTTTTGAACGCCGTATACGAAATGCATTCAAGCGATTCGTATAGACGCTTTGATTGCGGCGTCTCGTTCTGGAACAGCGTAGTCTATCGGTTTGTGCCCGGGCAAGTTGTCGGCCATGATGTGAAGAGGGCGCTATTGGTGGATTTGCCACCAAATCTCAATCCACGTTTAGGGCATCAGAAGATTCCAGGCTCGACGTCTACAGGCCTATCGGATTCGTATGCATCCTTTTCGTACTTTGGCGGCGTTATATTTCTTGTAATTGGGCTTATTTGCAGATGGCTGTGGGAGCGAGCATCCGCAGGACACGTTACCTTTCAACTTGCCTATGCGCTTACGATACAACACTCGCTGCTAGCGTTAACACATTCCACGCATCACTTTTTTTTGGCTGGGATCACTTTTTTACTATTCGTTGGTCCGGTGCTATACTTGGCTCGAACCGGTCACCCTACTTATGCGAGTAGCTGTCATATTTGATAATCTTGGGCCATATCATTGTTCCCGATTGCTTGTAGCAGGCGAGCAGATGGAACTGACGGCGATTCAATGCGCCTTTAGTTCAAGGGAATATGCTTGGCAGAATTGTAATGGAACGCGAGGCGTCAAGACCCTAACGCTTCTAAGTGATTTGCCGCGCGATCCGGCAGATGATAATATTGGCGACGCAATAAGCATCGCGCTTAAGACAATAGCGCCGGAGGTAATTGCCGTTCCAGGATGGTCGAGCGCTGCTGCATTTGCCACGTTGAAATGGTCAAGCGCACATTGTGTCCCGGTTGTTGCTATGTCGGACAGCAGCCATGGGGACGCGGTGCGTATATGGCATCGTGAACATGTTAAGCGACGTTATCTCCGCATGTGCAGTTCGGCGCTTGTGGCAGGTGCGCCACATCGTGACTACATGATTAAGCTGGGCATGCCTCGTGGCCAAATAGCGACCGGGTATGATGTTGTTGACAACTATCACTTTGCAACGGGATCAATTGAGGCGAATAGTCGATCTGCGGAACTGCGGCTTCAGTACATGCTTCCGTCAAAGTACTTTCTTGGCTCGAATCGATTCATTCCGAAAAAGAACCTGTCGACCTTATTGACGGCCTTTTCTGCCTATCGCCGCCGGGTTGGCGCCGCGGCGTGGGACTTGGTGATAATTGGCGATGGGGAACTGAGGCCGGAACTTGAACGGCAGCGCGACGACCTAGGGATACAGACGTCGGTGCATCTGCCCGGGTTCAAGCAGTACGACGAGCTGCCGATTTTTTACGGTCTGGCGAAGGCGTTCATTCACGCCAGCACCGTCGAGCAGTGGGGATTGGTGGTTAATGAGGCGATGGCATCGGGTCTACCTGTGCTTGTTTCCAAGCGGTGTGGCTGCGTCCCGGACTTGGTGTCAGAAGGGGTGAACGGCTGGACGTTCGATCCGTATAGCGCTGACGCTATCGCGGATGCGATGGTCCGGATGACGGAACTGGACGAAGACCGCCGGCGCACGATGGGCAAGGCTAGCCAGCGGATCATTGCCGACTGGGGACCCGAGCGGTTTGCCGCGGGATTGAAGGCGGCAGCGGAGAAGGCGCTGGAAGTTGGGCCGAAACGGGCGGCGCTGCTAGACCGGGCGATGCTTGAACTCTTGATGCGGACGGCACGCTAGTTGAAAGTCGCCCTTGTCGCTGGTTCCGTCTCTCGCCGGGGCGCCGGCGTGGCAATTGCCCTGCGGGAGCTAGCGACGGCGCTGATCGAAGTATCGGCCGTCGGCGTGACCGCACTGTCGTTGGAAGACGAGTACTCGAACCAAGACCTACCGCTGTGGGCGCCGGTGCGGCCGCAGACCGTGCGGACCATCGGGCCGCGATCGGTTGGTTATGCTCCTGAGTTGGCGCGGCGTCTGAGTGCAGCCGATGCCGATGTGGTTCATGGCCATGGGCTATGGCAGTGGCAGTCGGCGGCGGTGCACGCGTGGAGCCGACGCTTTGGCCGGCCGTATCTTGTCTCGCCGCACGGCATGCTCGATCCGTGGGCGCTGAAGAACTCACGATGGAAGAAGCGGATCGCTCTGGCGATGTACGAGCGGCGGCATTTGCGGGACGCGGTGTGCCTGCATGCCCTGTGCGAGTCGGAGCGGCAGAGCTTTCGCCGGTTCGGACTGACGAACCCTGTGGCGGTGATTCCTAATGGCGTGGCGCTGCCGGCGCGGACGGCGAAATTCGATGAGGGGCCACGGCGGCTGGTATTCTTGGGGCGGCTGCATCCCAAGAAGGGGCTTAAGGAACTTATCAACGCATGGGCTCCATTGGCGGCCGAAGGGCAGCGCGAGTGGCGGTTGGTCATCGCCGGGTGGGACGATGGCGGGCACGAGGAGGGGCTTAGGAAGCGGGCAGCGGAGTTAGGTGTGGACGGCTCCATTGCGTTTGCCGGACCGGTGTTCGGAGACGCGAAGGAAGAACTGCTAGCTGGGGCGTCGGCGTTCGTGTTGCCGTCGTATAGCGAAGGTCTGCCGATGGCGGTGCTGGAGGCGTGGTCGTACGGGCTGCCGGTGGTGATGACCGACGCGTGCAATCTGCCCGAAGGGTTTGCGAGCGAGGCCGCGCTGCGGGTAGCGCCCGAGACGGCGTCGATCGCGACGGGGCTGCGTGAGTTGATGCGAATGAGCACGGCCGAGCTAAGAGCCATGGGCGCTCGTGGTCGGCGACTAGTCGAGCAAAAGTTCTCGTGGCCGGAGATTGCGCGGCAGATGGCGGAGGTGTATCGGTGGGTGCTGGGCGGGGGGGCGGCGCCGGCGTGCGTTGAGACGGCGTGATTGAGGCCAATGCCATGGCGAGGCCGGCCGAGCCGCTCGATATCGGGGCCAATCGTCGGGCGCGGAAGTACCGCCGCGGCGAGATGGGGCGACGGTTGCTGTGGATGGCCCTGTGGCCGCTGTTTCGGTTCAGCCCGCGACCGGCGTTTGCGTGGCGGCGGCTGCTGTTGCGGGCGCTGGGGGCGAAGGTCGGGGCGAATGTTCACATCTACGCCAGCGCGACGATTTACTATCCGTGGATGCTGGCGATCGGCGACGACTCGGCGATCGGCGAGCGGGCGCTGGTGTACAACCTGGGGCGGGTAACGATCGGGCGGCGGGCGACGATCTCGCACCAGGCGCACCTGTGCGCGGGGACGCACGACTACCGGGACCCGGCGCTGCCCTTGTTGCGACCGCCGATCACGATCGGGGATGACGCGTGGATTTGCGCTGACGCGTTCGTGGGGCCGGGGGTGAACGTGGGAGCTGGGGCGGTTGTGGGAGCGCGGGCGGCTACGTTCGATGATGTGGCGCCGTGGACGGTGGTGGCGGGGAATCCGGCGAAATTCATTAAGCGGCGCGCGATGGGAAAGTGGTCGGGCAGCAGCGATCATTTTCTAACAGCGCCTTGAAGCCGGGGAAAGTCACGCTGGACAAATACCATTGACATTCACCTCTCTACAATGGCCAGCGCGCCATTGTGCTTTTCAATCTGCCGCCAGGAAATGATTTCCGTACTCATTTTGACGAAGAACGAAGAGACGAACATTGCTCGTTGTCTTCAATCGGTTAAGTGGTCCGACGATGTTGTTGTTTACGACTCGCTGAGCAGTGACCGAACGGTTGACATTGCCGAAGGGCATGGCGCCCGCATTGTACAACGGCAATTCGATAACTGGTCCGCGCATCAGAATTGGGGCGTCCAGAACATCGCGTTCAAATATCCGTGGGTCTTTTATTTGGACGCCGACGAAGAGTGCGATGAGAAGCTGCGAGCTGAGTTGCTCGCATTGGCCGAGCACGATTCAAGTCGGGCGGCGTTTCGGGTCCGTCGCAAGGATTACTTCATGGGCCGATGGATTCGCCGCTCGCAGCTGTACCCGACTTGGATTGTGCGAGTTTTTCGTCCCCAGAAGATCCGCTATGAGCGCATGGTGAACCCAATTGCCGTGGTCGATGGCGAAGTGGGCGACCTGGTAGGGCACCTGATTCATCGGCCTTTTAGCCACGGCGTCAGCCACTGGTTCGATCGACATAACCGGTACAGCACGTTTGAAGCTCACGATTTATTGAAGGAAGTGAAGTGTCGTAGCGACTGGGGCGGGGTCATTTCACGGGATCCGACGAGGCGTCGCAAAGCGATCAAACAACTGGCCTATAAGATTCCTTTTAGACCGCTATTGATGTTCATGTACCTATTCGTGGTTCGACGCGGGTTCCTCGATGGCGTTCCAGGATTCTATTACAGTGCGATGCGGGCCGCCTATGAACTCATGATTGACGTAAAGGTTAAGGAACAGCGTTGGGCGATCCGCCAGAACCAGCAAGAAGGATCGGCGACTAGCTTGCGAGAGGTGTGCGCATGACTGTTGCAGCGGAATGCGAGAGTACGAGCGGTGAGCACATTTTGTAAAGCCGATCGAAATGGCAGCAGTTGGCCTGCAGCAGCAGTCACGACTGCGATTGCGCTGGGCATCCTACCGCTGTATGCGGCCGAATTGAACGTGATGGCCCATATTTCGATGTATCAGTTCTTTCCGTTCGTGTTCGTGTTTATCGGCGTTGTGGGATGGACGCGGTGGCGGTCCGCGACCGGGATCGCCGGGCCGCGGGCTTCCGCTGGATGGTGGCCGGAGACGTTGTGTATTGCGACGGCGCTTCTGCTGTTGACGGTTCACGCGGGGCTGTTTGGCCCGTGGCTGGGCGGGGTTGCCGGGACGGTCGCCGCCGCGGCAGGCGTGCTGGTTCTACGCCGGATTCGGAATGTCCAGCTTTGGGACTTGTGGGCGCTGCAGGCGATCACGATGCGTTTGCCATTGAATTTGGACGGCCGACTCGCAGGTTACTTGCAGGGAGTAAGTTCGCGATTGAGCAGTCAGATTCTCGACGTCCTGGGCGTGCTGCACTACGTCGCGGGTAATATCGTAACGCTGCCCAGGAAGGAGCTGTTTGTAGATGAGGCGTGCAGCGGGATTATCTCGGTGGCGTCGGTAATTGTCTGTGCGGCGATGCTGGCGATCTGGCGTGGCCGGCGTTTGCTGCATATGGTTCTGCTCACTCTGTTTGGCGCCATATGCGCGATGATTATGAACGTCGTCCGTATTACGGCGATAGCGACGGCGCTGGCATGGTATAACGTTGACTGGACGGGCGGCTGGCAGCACGAAACGATCAGCCTGGCGTCGTTCCTGGCAACATTTACCCTGCTCATAAGCTTTGACTCTTGCCTCGACGCCATGCTGGCGCCGATTCCGATGGACGAGCCGATCGTCGTCAATCGGCGGGGGGTAAGAAGGTTAGCAGCCGCATGGAACTGGTTACGCCGTCTGCACTTTGCTAAGGGGCCGACCGCGCATGGCGCGAGCGACAATAGGCGCGAACTTCTTGCACACGCAGAGCCTCCTTGGCTGCGGCTAACTGCGCTCGCGGGAGTCTCGGTGGTATTGGGAGGCTTTCATAGCTTTGCCTTGTATGCCCACTATGTTAGCGCAACAGCCGATGCCGACCATGCCGTTCAGAGGCTGATCGGCGCGGACCATAGTGGATTAGAGAGGTCAATTGCGCCGTGGAAGGTCGAGAAGGCGGAGTTCGTTGAGCGCGACACGCTTGCTGAACTGGGCCGTTACTCTCACGTATACCATGTTAAGCATCCTTCGGGAACGCCGGCGGTGATTTCAATTGA
>JADLBW010000196.1 GCA_020847515.1 Pirellulales bacterium
GACGTTGACGTAACGGTTGGCGGTCCCCCGTGTCAGGGATTCAGCACTGTGGGGAAACGCGACTCGCGCGACTTCCGCAACACGCTCTGGCAACATTACCTTGAGCTAGTTGACCAGATTCGCCCCGCCTACGTTCTAGTTGAGAATGTCGAAGGCATGGTTGTAATGGATCGTGGCGGGGTCTGCGAAAACATCGTTTCGGGTTTCGCCAACATCGGCTATCGGGCGAAGTGGAAGCTGCTGCGGTCTGCGGACTATGGCGTACCGCAACTTCGCAAACGAGTCATTTTCTTTGCGTGGTTGTCAGGACTGGTTGAGCCAGAGTTTCCCGCCGCGGGATGCGACCACGTTACGGTAGCTGACGCAATCTACGACTTGCCCAAGCTGAAATCGGGGCAGTCCGCCGACAGCTACACGACTGAGCCTTTTACGGAATACCAGCGGGCAAGGCGGGGCAGCGAAACCAAGTTGCGGAATCATCAAGCGGCCAACCATCCCCCGCACTTAGCAGCCCGTTGAAAAAGCCCCTTGGTTGTTAGCACGGCGTTGCTACATTGTGGCCATTTGGTTGAGCTTGTCATCAGGAGGGACTGTGATGGCGTTGGGTCGCCGGAGCCGGGAGCATCAGAAGGAGCTGTTCGTGCCGCATGAGCGGTTGCCGCGGTCGGAGGGGCACGTCTTTTACCGCAAGCTCAACGAGCTGTTGGCCGAGGCCGAGTTTGACCGGTTCGTCGAGAAGCTGTGCCGGAAGTACTACGACGAGGATAACTGCGGCCGGCCGTCGATCCCGCCGGGCGTGTACTTCCGGATGCTGTGGGTCGGGTACTTCGAGGGGATCGGCAGTCAACGCGGCATCGCCTGGCGGTGTCACGACAGCCTGAGCCTGCGGGAATTTCTCGGCGTGCCGCTGACTCAGAACGCGGCGGACTATTCGAGCCTGACCCGGGTCCGCGATCGGCTGCCGTATGAGATTCATGCGGCCGCGTTTCAGTTCGTCTTGAAACTGGCCAGCGAGAAGGGGCTTCTCAAGGGGAAGACGGTCGGCGTCGATTCGACGACCCTCGAAGCCAACGCCGCCATGAAGAGCATCGTCCGCAAGGACACGGGCGAAGACTGGCGGGCGTACGTCGTCGGCCTGATGCAGGAGCAAGGCGTCGTCGAGAAGGACGAGGAGCCGACTGACGAGGAGCTTCGCCGCTTCGACAAGCGGCGGAAGAACAAGAAGGTCTCCAACGAGGATTGGGAGAGTAAGACCGACCCCGACGCGCGGATCGCCCAGATGAAGGACGGCCGGACGCATCTGGCGTACAAGGCCGAGCACGTGGCGGACCTCCAGAGCGAACTGATCCTGGCGGCGCCCGTTTACCTGGCCGACCAATCGGACCACCGCACGCTGGTCGACAGCGTGCTGGAAGCCCAAGTCCATTTGAACGAAGCCGGCGTGGAGGCGACGATCGGCGAGGCGGCGGCCGACAAGGGATATCACGCGGCCGAGCAGATCGAACTGGCGGAGGCGTTGAGCCTGCGGACGTACATCCCTGAGCCGGAGCGGCCTCATCAGTCGCGGCGGACCGACAAGCCGCCGGAGTTCAAGGCGGCCGTTTACGCCAATCGCCGGCGGACCAAGACGGACAAGAGCAAGCGGCTGCAGCGCCTGCGGAGCGAGCGCGTCGAGCGCTCCTTCGCGCACGTTTGCGAGACGGGCGGAGCACGGCGCACATGGCTCTGCGGGATCGAGAAAGTGCGCAAGCGGCACTTGATCGCGGCCCTGGCGCGGAACCTCGGGGTGATGCTGCGCGCCCTGTTGGGCCTGGGGACGCCGCGCGGGCTGCAAGACGAGGGCCAAGCCGACGGCGGCCTTGCCGCGCTTCTGCATCTTGCTTGGCTTGCCGTGAAACCGCTTCGGACCGACGCACTGGTGCTTTGCACAATTATGACCGCTCTACGCCAGACCGGCGCGAATCGAGTCCGCTACGCCCTCGCGGCGTGAAAGAAGGGAATAATTCAACGGGCTGTTAGGGTATCCGCTTCTTACGCTTCGGTTGGAAGGCCGAAGAGGCGGCGTACGACGAGTGCCAATAGTTCTACATAAGTTCTACATGCTTTGTTAGAACTAGGCTTCACGGGGCTACGCAGTGGAACGCTCAGGGGCAATTTCCCCGGGCTTTTTTGAAGCTCTGCAGCTGGCGTGTAGCCGAGGCACAGACTTAAAATCCAGTGGGGGGCAACCCCCGTGCGGGTTCGAGTCCCGCCTCGGCCATTGACGACTTGGCAGTGATATGGACTATCGAGCCGAGACGTACCACCGCACGCCGGCCTGCGGCTCTTGAGCGTCCGGGAGGCGCGGATGAGGGCTCGACCAATTATTCCGCGCAGTAGAGTGGCACGTTCGTACCAGACTTCATGCATCACGGGCCAAGGACCTCAAAGTGCCTTGCGCCGATAGCCGCCGATCTTGCAGCCGCCGGATTTTGGCCTAGAATTAGCCAATTCGCGGCCCGGGCGTCGACCGCCCGTCGCGATCGCCAGGAGAGGTGGCAGAGTGGTCGAATGCGCCGGTTTGCTAAATCGGTGACCGGGGTAACCTGGTCCGCAGGTTCGAATCCTGTCCTCTCCGCTTTGCAGTTGTTGCACCATTTCGCATTGAGTCGCAAGGCGACGCACAACCCCTTCGCTCCGAAGGGGTTGTGTTTTTTTGGTGCGAGTCGTTGCGACGGACCGCTCCGGCTTGCTGCACCGGATTTGGCATCGTTTTGGAAATCGATGCACCGCTTTCTGCAGCGCTCTGAGGCGTGCCTTCGATTGTTGTGGGGAGTTTGCGGGCAGGGGCTTGCCGCCGCTCGGGCGAAGGCTGCGTCGGTGACCGGCAGGTAATGCTTCACGCCATGCGAGGGGTATTCGCAAGCCACGCCGTCACGACCTGGATGGGATACTCGGCGGCGAGTTCCGTTTCGGGAGTCGACCGCAGATTGTGGAAGAGCCCTGGCCACGGCTTTAGTCCAGCCCGCTTGATAAGCCGCCCGAACTGAGTCCGCAGATTGCAGCTTCGCCAGCCCTGCTCGGTGATTGCCGTTTCTCGATACCGGTTCACGACATACTCGACGTTCCGTCCCGCTTCCGCCTTGGCCTCTTGAAGCACGCCGCGAAGTTCCGAAAGCAGGGGGACGAGCGTGTCGAGATTCGTCCCGACAATCTTGTTGTTCTTCGCCGCGGAAAGCCGCGATGATGGTCGAACTGATCGAAGGGCGCGCGCCCGCCTTCGGGATGAGCGACGTTCGTCATCACGTCGGCCTGCAACGTAGTGTAAACCAGCGGCAGCCCGAAGGCGTAACCCTCCTGGGCGATGATCTTGGCCTCGGCTGCGCGAGCTTGTCGTCAGTTCGCGACGTGGACAAACCATCCAACGCTGCAAACAACCCACCGCGGGAAGAAGTGATCGCGTTCTCATGACGTCTTCCGCCTTATCGGTTGAGTCGACGTCTAATGGCTGCCGGCATTGATTGGCTTCACGTCAATCACGCAGTCTGTTGATCTTGCCGGTAAAGGCGTTGTCGCGTTCGTTGTAGTCCGGCGTTACGTTCGTCGCATCGTCGTAGCGAACGCCAGCCGTTTCGTTGCCAGAGAATACGAAGCCCTTGGCGCCTTCAATTCGGCCCTCGGCAACCTTGGCGCCGCTCACGGAGATCGCGCCGGCGCCGCCCCTACGCGACCCGCGGAACCTGTCGAACCCTTGGATGCCTGCAGGGCGACTCATCGAAACTTCTCCGGTAGCAGCCGCGAGGAGTCGCTCGCAGGCCCGGGACGACGGCGAGCGGTGCGCAGCAGCCGCCCTCGGCGAGCGGCCTGCGCAGCGGATTTGACGTGTAACGATCCCCGAGGGCTCCAACCGCGCCCTAACTAGGCGGCCCGCCCTCGACGACCTCCCCTCACGCCCTTATTTGGCTGGCGGACCCCGTCCGCCGCAATCGGCCCGCCGAGCCTCGTTGCCTGAAACGTGGTGAATCGGGCCAAAGGTTGCTTCGTTATCGCTGTCACCTCGGCGAAAGCGATACGCTTCTTCAACCAATGATCTACTGCAATGCGAATGTTGCATCCCTTCTCATTGTTCTGTACAGGGCGCCGTAGGCTTCGGCGAGGATTGCGTAAGAGTAGGGGCTCTGCGACGGCGTTGCGCAGGCACGACGAATGATTTCCCTGCGAAAATGAGCAGTGGCCAGAAAATTAACGAAAAACCGCGAGAATTTGGTTGACTCGCGCCCCGGAGCCAATTATCTTATCATTCCTCATTTATCATACAATTGCCCGTTCGGGCGTAGGGAATCATAAACCAACGTCTTAGTTTGCCAATTGCATCTTGGTTCTCGATGGTTCGTGTCAGCGGTCCGCACTGCGCTCCACCGTTAGTAGCGAACGTTGCATGGGGGGCAACTGGTGGCGCGCAGTCGGGCCACTGACCCGTCTTGTCCGCTTCAATGGGAATACTATTCGCCTGATAGCTGTATCGTCCCTTTGACCTTTTTGGCCTTTTTGCTTCGCCGACTGCGCCCAGCGGCATCGCGATGGCGGCCGTGAGTATCGCGCTGCCCCCCTTTCGATGGAGTTGCAACAAACGTTGCCCTCCTGGCAATTGCCCGCTCTGCCCGCGAGCGGCGCTTTTGGACTCACAACTATTGCGGCACTTTTCGAGGAGCGTGTAGATGAATCGCCTTAAGATCGCAGCAATTGCCCTGACCGTCGCGCTGACAACCAGCTCAGCAAACGCCGTTATCTACGATTGGGTGGAAGGGATGGACCCGTTCAACAATCCCAGCACCGTCGGCCCGTGGAGCTATGGCACCACCGAAACGCTGGGCGGTCCGCTGACGCTAATGGAAACGTCCCACGTGTATCACTTCGACGGGGTCCTGGAATCGGCCGCGTGGTGGTCTGATAACTTGGCGAACATTCAGTTAAACGCTACCGACGAGATCTTGACGGGAGGCGGCGAAGGCCGGCTGCCGAGGGAAGTGGTTATGCATCCAGGGAGCGGCGACCAGTACGCCGTCCTCCGCTTCACGGCCCCGACGGCCGGCAACTACGATTTCAACGTGTCGTTCACCGGCAATAGTCAAAACATAACGACGACCGACGTCCATGTGCTGGTCAACGAGGTCGCGATGTTCAGCGGCAACGTCAGCAGCACGTGGTTCGACATCGAACCGGGCGAAGGGCCGACGTTCATGAACTCGGAGCCGATCCAGCTTGCTGCCGGCGATACGATCGACATTGCGGTTGGCTCCGGCGGGAACACCTACGCCTACGATCTTACGGGCATTGACGGTTGGATCGAGAGCGATGCAGCCGGTGGATCGGCTGGCGACTACGACGGGGACGGCGAAGTCGACGGCGCTGACCTCAATGTATGGAGAAATCAGTTCGGCGCGCAACCCGTGCCAGCCGCTCCGAATGCCGATGGTAATGGCGACGGAAAGGTGGACGGCGCCGACATGCTTCTTTGGCAGCGAAACTCAAGTTCGCCAATATCGGCGGCGGCAGCCAGCGCCGTGCCCGAACCAGGGGCGGGGTTTTTGATCGTTTGCGGCTTGGCGGCGACAATCGCACGGCTGCGTCGCGAGATCGCGATTGTGCAACAGTAACCTCTGCAATCACGCAGTGCTCAGCCCGTTCTCCAGTGGAAGGGTCGCGTCGCCAATTGCCGCATTCGGCGGACTAACAACGTTCCGGCCAACTCACTGACCTAATCTGAATATTCGATCACTTCAGTTAATAAAGGGATTGACATGTTTCGCTTCACACTTATCGCAGTTCTCGGGCTGATTGCCCTGGCGCAGAGCCCTGCAACCGCAGCGCAATACGACTGGGTCGCCGGAATCGACTATCTCCATAACCCCAGCGTTGACGGGCTCTGGAGCTACGGCGAAACGGAGACTCTCGGCAGCGAGTTCATGCCCTTCCGGCGGTCCTACGCTCGTACGCGCCTAGGCGAATTGCAGGCGATTCAGTGGGTGTCGCACGTATCGGCGGCGAATATCTGGGTGAATCCTACCGACGAGCTCTTGGCGGGAGGCGGCGAAGGCCGGCTGCCGATGTCAATGGTGATGCATCCTGGCAGCGGGGATCAGTACGCCGTCCTCCGTTTCACGGCCCCGACGGCCGGCAACTACGATTTCAATGTGTCGTTTACCGGCAATAATGAAACGGGAACTACGACCGACGTGCATGTGCTGGTGAACGACGTTGCGGTGTCGAGCGGCAACGTCAACAGCGCATGGTTCGATACCGAGCCGGGCGAAGGTCCCACGCTCGCCAATACGGAGCCGATCCAGTTGGCTGCCGGCGATACGATCGACATCGCTGTCGGCCCCGGCGGAAACGGCTACGCTTATGATCTGACTGGCATCTCCGGCTGGATCGCCAGCAGTGCGACTTCGGCCGTCGTGCCCGAGCCATCGTCTACCATGCTGATTGCCTGCGGCATCGCGATGTTAACGCACTACCGCCGTAGACTTCGCGAGCGCGCCGGCGTCCATCGTTCAGCCGCATAGGCTGCTGGCCAGGATAAAGCCAAGTTGTTATCAGGACCGGCGGCTGCGGATGCTAAAGCACTGTCGGTTCCTGCATAACACATGAACCCGGTCGACGCGAGGCGGAAGGCCTTTTGGTGCGACCGCTCCGAAAGGCGGCAGTATGGGCTTAACGCCCATTGGCGTTGTTGACTTTACAGTTGTCAATGTGCACCGATCCTCAATGAGCCAGAGCGGGTAAGCCACTGTTTCCCTGCACATTTGCGCGCCGCAAATATTTTGCGACACCGCCGGCGTCGTGTAACTCCTCCGAGAACAAGGAATACTTATACGGAGTAATCGGAATGCATTTGCCAGAGAAGCGGAGGGGCTTTACGCTCGTGGAACTATTGGTCGTGATCGCGATCATCGGCGTGCTGGTCGCGCTGTTGCTTCCAGCGGTTCAAGCAGCGCGCGAGGCGGCGCGTCGGACACAGTGCACAAACAACCTCAAACAGCTTGGCTTGGCGTTTGCGAACCACCACGATTCCCAAAAGTTCTATCCCTCCGGCGGCTGGGGGTATGACTGGGTCGGGGACGCCGATCAAGGGTTCGGTCGGAACCAGCCCGGGGGATGGTCGTACAGCGTCCTTCCCTATCTAGAGCTGGACACGATCCACAGCATTGGACGGGGCAATCGCGTGGTCGACGGCGCATCCAATACGGTGAAGCGCCAGGCGAACGCGCAAGTTGTGCAGATGCAGCCAGCCGTCTTTACCTGTCCCTCGCGACGTTTGCCGGAACTTTCGCCGACCTGCTGCATGCCTAAAAACGTTGTCGGCAGCGCTCAAATGCCGATGGCCAAGGCGGACTATGCGGCCAATTTTGGGGACGCGGATTACTGTGCGGGGGGGCCCACCTGCCCGTGCATCGTGTTCTTCGGCACCTCGCCGAATAACGTCAAAGAGGTCAATGAAGGTCGCTTTACTAACTGGCCGAACACCGAGCGAATCACGGGCATCGTATTTGTACGAAGCGAAGTGACTATGGCTCAAGTTTCAGACGGGACGTCGAACACCTACGCGGTCGGCGAAAAGTTCGTCAACCCATCGGGTTATGAGGACTGGTCGGACACGGGGCACGATTGGTCGATGTATGCCGGCCAGCAAGACGATACCGTTCGATCAACGCACTTTGACCCAGATGCCGGGTTCTTATCCACGCCGTTGCAGGACAATATTCAATTGGTTGCCAGCACGCGGTTTGGCAGTTCGCATCCCGCGGGATGCCACTTCGCCATGTGTGACGGTTCGGTTCAGTTTATTAGTTATGACATTTCGCCTGAGACTCACCGCCGGTTGGGCAATCGTGAAGATGGAGAAGTCGTGTCACTCAGCGATCTCAATAATTCCGCTCCCATCGGAACGCGGGCCTGTCCTTAATCGGCGCGGATTTAGAACTATTTAAGATTCAGCCCTGGATTTAGTCTGGCTGAATGAGCCAGGGATCAACGGGGTCTACGGCAATCCAGCAGGATGTCTATCGTACGCGAGCTGGGACTGTTTCAAGGGCGATAGTCGCCGACAATTCAACCCAAATCAATACAGCCAGCGCGTCCAACGTGTTGACAATTGTGGCAGGGGCATGCTTGCTGGTCATACCCTTACAATGCCGCCAAGGGCACGAGGTCAGCGCCTCAATGACGCGGCGAGGGCCGGATATCAGCGACACCCGTCGCCGATTGGGCATGAGCGAAATATCGCCGCCAAGCTGCGAACGTACATGATTATTGACCGTTGCGCCGCTAAAGAGCCTCAGCAGCCCCGGCCTCCGGCCGGGGGTCGCTTTCAATCGGGACAACGTCGATCCCAAGGGCACGCGACCCGGCCAAAGGCCGGGGCTGCATTCAATGAGTCCACGGGTCATTGACGGCGCAACGCTCAATAGTAAGGCGCTTATGCCCGTCGATCGTCTAGCCGCAGAATGCCAGCATGCGACACTACTTAGAGTTAGTTGCCTGCCGCGTCTGCGAAGCGACCGAGCCGCTAGCTTATAGGACATCGTCTCTGCAGCACGCTGACGCTGTACGGCAAGGTTAGCAGGATGCGATTGGGGCGCTAGCTTGCGGCGCACAGCCCTTACCGTCGCGAGCAGATCCGCGAGTTGCGGTCGATAGCGCAGGAAAAGCGTTTACAGCGCGAAGATATTCGAGACCAGTATCGGAAAATGAGTCGTTCCGAGTTAGTATCCTACGCCTCATGTTTTAGGATAAGCAACTTCATGAAACTCCTATTGCTTCTGGCTTTTGTTGGGCATCTAAGCGCCGCTGCCGTAGCGTTGGGCCAAACCGCAGCGTTCGTCCTTGAAGCGGAAGTGAACGCCGCGCACAGGTGGTTCGAGGAGAGTTTTGGCGCCGATGGATCGAAAGTGCCGTTCAGTTTCAACTTAGGCGACGAATCCTCGGCGGACGTACTCAAGCGATCTCAGGTTGATGCAAGAACCGAAAACGTCGACGGCAATCGCATCCGGCGGAGCATAACATGGGCCGACCCAAAGACCGGCCTGGAGACCAAGGTTGTGGCCGTGCAGTATGCAGACTACCCGAGCATCGAGTGGACGGCGTACTTCAAAAACGCTGGCGCGAACGACACGCCCGTCATCGCCGACATCCAGGCAATTGACGTCTCGCAGGCAATCCCGGCGGAAGCGTCGACCATTCTGCACCACATGAAGGGCTCACGCGCTGCGCCCAACGATTTCGAGCCTTATGAGATGGGCCTCGTCATGCGGACGAAGGTTACCTTCCGCTCGGCTGGCGGCCGCAGCACCAACGGGTGTTGGCCTTACTTCAACGTTAACTGGCAAGGTCATGGCCTTATCGTGGCGATGGGGTGGCCCGGGCAGTGGAGTACAACGCTTGAGCGCGACGGCGGCGGAGGACTGGTTATCCGCGGCGGCCAGGAAAACGTCCGCTTTAAGCTTCATCCGGGAGAAACGGCTCGCACGCCGCTGATGGTGCTGCAGTTGTACGAGGGGGACTGGATTCGCGGCCAGAACGTGTGGCGACGCTGGATGGTCAATCACAACGTGCCGCGGCAGGACGGCGAGCTGGCGCCAGCGCAACTGGTGGCGTGCAGCTCGCACCAGTTCGGCGAAATGATTCGAGCGAACGAAGAGAACCAAAAGCACTTCATCGACCGGTACCTGGAAGAAGAATTCCCGCTCGCCTACTGGTGGATGGACGCGGGATGGTACGTAAACGATGGCGCCTGGGCGACCACGGGCACATGGGAAGTCGATAAGCAACGATTCCCTAATGGCCTGCGGGCGATAACCGACCATGCCCATGCCAAAGGGGTCAAGGCCATCGTCTGGTTCGAGCCCGAACGCGTTGCGCCGGGCACGTGGCTGTATGAGGAGCGCCCCCAGTGGCTGTTGTCTGCGCCGGCGAACCCCGGCGATCAGCTCTACGACCCTCGCTGGCGCCTGCTGAATCTCGGCAACGACGAAGCCCGCCAATGGCTTATTCAACATATCAACGGCCTGATCAAATCGGAGGGAATCGACCTCTACCGCCAAGACTTCAACGTCGACCCAGTGCTCTTCTGGCGTAATGGCGAGGCTGAGGACCGACAGGGCATTACGGAGAATCACTACGTCACAGGCTACCTCGCCTACTGGGACGCCCTACTGAAGGCAAACCCAGGTTTGCGGATCGACACGTGCGCCAGCGGCGGCCGGCGGCTCGATCTGGAAACGTTGCGGCGCAGCGTGCCGCTGCTGCGCAGCGACTTCCTCTTAGAGCCGACGGCGCAGCAGGTCCAAACCTACGGGTTGTCGCTTTGGGTGCCGTACCACGGCACCGCGACGCTTGTCGGCAAGAGCGCCATCGGCCAGAGCACCCGAGACGACGTCAGCGAATACGACTTCCGCAGCCATATGGCGTCCAGCGTCAACGCCTGTTGGGATGTGTCCGACAAGTCGCTCGATTACGACGCGCTGCGCCGACTGACCGGCGAGCTTGCCGCGATTGCGCCGTTTTATCAGGCGGATTACTATCCGCTTACCCGCCACACGCTTTCGCCCGACGAGTGGATTGCCTGGCAGTTCAATCGTCCCGACACGGGCGAGGCGATGGTGCAGGCGTTCCGTCGGCAGGACAATGCGGAGCCTGAGAAGTATCTGAAGCTTGCAGGGCTCGATCGCACCGCCCAGTATCAGATCCAATTGCTCGGCGCCGATGAAACGTGGTCCGAGTCGGGGGCCACGCTAATGGACCGCGGTTTGAAGGCGATGCTGCCCGAAAAGCGGAGTGCCGGATCGTACCTGCTATCCAAGGCTGAGGCCTCGACCGCGAATGCGGCATTCCACCATCACGCACACGATGGACGCCCACGGGAACTTGCTGCCGGGCGCCGAGGCGGAAGCGGCCAGCCGACCGGGGGCGTTGATTAGTCTCGCAACGAAGGCCGACGACGCCGAGGAAAACATCGTGCGGATGACCGGAACCGACTGCCAAAGCGCGCCGCGCGTGGCGCAGCAGTTAAGACGCGAAACGAGACCAAAGCCGGCGACGCCGTCCGACGCGAATCGGCCGCGGCTGATCGCTGTCGACGGCCGCCGGTCGCTAAAAGACTCGGGAAAACTAGGGCGAAATGCGCCCCTAGAACAGGCGGTGCGCCGCGGTACAATGGTTGCTCTGCACGCTGCTCCCTTAGCTCAATTGGCAGAGCAACTGACTCTTAATCAGATCACGGATACAGAAAACGCCGGGAAAAACGGCACTTCTCCGGGGAGCGCAGCGCGTGGCGCAGCAGTTGATGCAGCAAAGGGCCCGCTGACGGCCGTTGCAGCCGTCGGCGTGGAAGGGCACGGCGGCGAACCAGCGGCCGCTGTCGATGCGGACCTGGCGCTGCTGAACCAGCGCTGGCCGCGACTGCCCGAGGCGATTCGCATGGCGATCGTGGCGCTGGCGCGGACGGCTGATTGAACGGCCCGCCTCCGCGGCATTTGGCGGGCAGCACTCTCGC
>JADLBW010000197.1 GCA_020847515.1 Pirellulales bacterium
CCTTGTATTGAGGCTTCAACTGGTGGAGCCCGTTGGTCTGGATACAGTCGGCGGCTCCCGCCAGCCGCATGGTGTTACTGCTCAGCAGCCCGTCGTCGTCGCCCGCTATGGCGCCGAAGTAGCCGACGTCGTCACCGCGGCCCCCGGCGATGATGCCGAACTCGAACTGCGGCGTCGCGAGCTGTTTTTCCAGCTCGGGCCAACCGCGTGAAGGCGCCAGTTGCTCCAGCGGCTTGCCGGCGACCAGTTCCACCAGCGGGCTGTCGGCGAACCGGTCGGCCAGTTCCGCCCCGTGGTTGGGGGGCGCGATCATCACCATTCGCTTGAACTCGACGGGCGGGCGCATCGCCGGATCGAGTCGCTGGAGATTGAACAGATAGCGGCGAATGACGATGTTGCCCATGCTATGGGCGACGAAGCTGACCGACTCGACGCCGTCCAAATGGCGAACCAGGTTGTCGAGCGAGGCGGCGTAGGAATCGATGTCTTCGAGCGTCGAGGGATAGCCGACGTTGACGACGTTCAGCCGACCTTTCTCCTGGAGGTATTCCGACAGCCCGTCCATATACTGTCGCCCGGCGCCCAGGCCGTGCATGACGATGACGACGTCTTTCGGCAGCGGGGGCAGCGCCTGCTCGGCCTTAATCTGGTTGAGTTTGGTCAGGCAGGTCTCAAACGATCCGAAGGCCTGCCGGCGGTCGCGGGGGTCGAGCAGCCGGTAGTGGCCGATCACCGCGTGCTTCTGGATCCGCCAGTCGTGCAGCCAGACCTCGTCGGACCAGACGAACCGCCCGCCCAGAGTCGGCACGCCGGCGGCGAAGAGGCCGCCCGTTTGGGCGTGCAGCGATGCGCTGGCGCATCCCAGTTGCGCCGTCAGGCATAACAGCGTCGCAATGCGGGCAGGGTGTCTCACGATTGAACGCTCCTAGGGATGCCAGCGGCCAAACGCTCCCCATTCTAGCCGCACGAGCGGCTCGACCCAACGTGGCTACGTAGCAGCCGCGCCGCAGGTTCACTACGCCGTCTATTACAGCGCGGGACCAGGCGGAAAGTTACCACGGTAAGCTGCGTGGCGTCATGGCTCGAATACGTGCGAAACGTGCCAGCTTGACCGTTGGAACGTAAGCGGGTGATAGCGAATCGGCGCCCCTCAAGATGGCTTTCTGCAGGAAAAAACCCTCGGACGGTCTGGTATAAAGCTCCGCCGTATGAAACTGCGGCAATACCAGCCAGCATTCCTCGGACGTCAGCCGCGACGTGGCGAGGCACTTTTCGCGGTCGACCGCCTCGGAAGGCACAGACACTTCGATGACTAGCGCAGCGAAACGAGGGCGCCGGCGGCGGTGGTCGTCCTGTACGCCCCGTACGACCGCGACGTCGGGCTCCGGCCCAGAAGCCGCGAATGGCAGAGGTTGCTCCTGCCGCACGTAATAACCAGGCGGCACATGTGCCCTGGAGCGAGTCGACCAGACGTTGAACAAGCCATGAGCGCTCGGCCGATTTGAGCACCTTCTCGAGGATTACCCCGTGTAACAATTCGGTGCGTTTCGGAATAATGCCGGACTCGCCTAACCTGAGATACCGCTCCACGGTGATCGGGCGGGCGCCGTTTCGCATAGCGGCGTCGTCGAGGATCGAGGCCATTATTGGGACGGGCGTACGGCGGCGCGGGCCGGAGTGGGCGACGTCGCGTTGGTAAGTCCAACCGAACATAGCAGTTGCTGCCAAACTCACGCCAGGCGTCTGCCGCCTTCGCGCGGGCTTCCCGGATTTGCTTCCAGAATCGATCCTTATACGCTTAAGTCATGCCTACAAGCCAATATGACTTCGACGTAATCGTAGTCGGCGCCGGCCATGCTGGCGCCGAGGCGGCGCTGGCTGCTGCCCGCATGGGAGCCAGGACGGCCCTGCTGACGACCAATTGCGACACGGTCGGCCAGATGAGCTGCAACCCGGCGATCGGCGGGGTGGGTAAGGGGCAAATCGTCCGCGAGATCGACGCCTTGGGCGGGGCGATGGGGCAGGCCATTGACGCCACGGGCATCCAGTTCCGAATGCTCAATTGCCGCAAGGGGCCGGCCATGCACAGCCCGCGGGCCCAGGCAGACAAGAAGCGTTATCAGGCCGAGATCAAGCGGATCGTTGAAGAGCAGCCGAACCTATCCTTGCGGCAGGAAGTGGTTGAGGACCTGTTGGTCGAAGACGCCTCAGGCGGCAGGCAACCGTGGGCAGCGGTCGGAGAGCAGGCGGAGCCCTCAGCAACTAACGCCCCGTTGCCGACCTCGGACGCCGCTGTGTTTCCGCGCATCTGCGGCGTGCGGGTGCGGGGCGACGCGGTCTACCGGGCTCGCGCCGTCGTGCTCACGACGGGGACCTTTCTGCAAGCACTGATGCACACCGGCGAGGCGCAGACGCCCGGCGGGCGCGGCGGCGAGGGTACGACCGCCGGCATCAGCGCCGCACTGCGGCGGCTCGGCGTCCGGCTGGAGCGGTTCAAGACCGGCACGCCGCCGCGGCTCAATGGCCGCACGATCGACTACGATAGCACCGAGCTGCAGCCCGGCGACGAGCGGCCCCAGCCGTTTTCGTTTCTTACCGATCGGCTCCAGGTTGAGCAGCTTAGCTGCTTCATTACGTACACCAACGAAGCGGTTCACGACGTCATCCGAGCCAACCTGCATCGGGCGCCCATGTACAGCGGGCAGATCAGCAGCACCGGCCCGCGGTACTGCCCCTCGATTGAGGACAAGGTCGTTCGTTTTGCTGACAAGTCGCGGCACCAGCTCTTTCTGGAGCCGGAAGGTCGCACGACGCGCGAGGTGTACGTTAACGGCATTTCCACCAGCTTGCCGCGGGACGTACAGGACGCGATTTTCCGCCTGATCCCCGGGCTGGAGCGAGCGGAGATCATGCGGTACGGCTATGCCGTGGAATACGACTACGCGCCGCCCGACCAGCTCCGCCCGAGCCTGGAATCGAAGCAGGTCGCGGGCCTGTTCTTCGCCGGGCAGATCAACGGGACGACCGGCTACGAGGAGGCGGCGGCCCAGGGCCTGATAGCAGGCGCCAATGCCGCGCTGTCGCTCGCCGGGCGGGCGCCGCTGACGCTCGCGCGCGACCAGGCGTACATCGGCGTGCTCGTAGACGACCTGGTAACCTGCGGCGTCGACGAGCCCTACCGCATGTTCACCAGTCGCGCTGAATACCGCCTGCTGTTGCGGCAGGACAACGCCGACCGGCGGCTGACGCCGCTAGCGTACGAGTTGGGACTGGCCGATCGGCGGCGTTACGACCGGCTCGAACAGAAGCTGCGGGAGGTCGAGCGACTGGCGAGGCTGCTGGAAACGACTCGGTGCGAGGGGGCGTCGCTGGCCCAGCGGCTGCGGCGGCCGGAAGTCCAGTGGGGTGAGCTCGCGGCAGCACTGCCGGAACTGGCCGACTTTTCCGACGAAGTGGCGAACCAGGTCCTATTTGACCTTAAATACTCAGGCTATGTCGCTCGGCAGGAAGTGGAGGTCGACCGCCAGCGGCGGCTGGCGGCCAAGCGGATCCCGGCGAGCTTCGACTACGCCCGCATCGCACAGCTTCGCGCCGAAGCGCGGGAGAAATTGGGCCGCATACGCCCGGTCGATTTGGCGCAAGCGAGCCGCGTAAGCGGGATAACGCCGGCGGATATCGCCCTGGTGATGGTGCATTTGGAAGGGAAAGGGGGGAGGTAGGAGGAGGGGAAGGCGGAGGGCGGAGGGTCGGATGTCGGACATCGGATGTCGGACGTTTGCGTTGGGGGCGGGGCGGGTTAAGAGGGCGTTTTTACAACGGACCACGGACTACGGACCACCGACAGCTCCCCGCTAATAATTCCGGTTCGTTAAACTCAAATCCTTCTCTTGAAATACTTTACGTCAAATCAACCGATGTTGACGCGTGCCGTGGGGCCGTTATAATTCGGCGGTTGGCAATCCAGGGAAACTCGGCAGGCATGGAGGACGTTGCCGTCTAAACAGGCTTGCCGCTTTGAGTTGACCGCCGGAACTGCACGAACCGCGCACGCGGGGGCTTCCGGGGGATTGGCGTTTGGCGAGGCCTTCAAGGAGGTTTCTCCGAGTGCGACTGCCCGCCTCGGGCGACCGCACGACTGGCGTCCTGGCGAGCGCGCCGAGACTCAACCACGACTAAGGAGAGAGGTGGTTCGACATGAAGACCGTGTTCACGACCGGCGAGGCGGCCAAGATCTGCAAGGTCAGTCAACAGACGATCATCCGCTGCTTCGATTCCGGCCAGCTTAAGGGCTTCCGGGTTCCCGGCAGCCGCTTTCGCCGCATTCCCCGCGATCAACTATACGCCTTCATGCGGGATAACGGCATCCCGACCGATGCGCTGGATAGCGGCAAGCGCAAGATTCTGGTCGTCGACGACGACGAGTCGCTCGTGGAGCTGATGGTCGACGCCCTGGAGCGCGACGGCCGGTTCGAGGTCCGCAGCGTCAACAATGGTTTTGGCGCCGGCATGATGATCAAGGAATTTCGGCCCGATCTGGTCGTGCTCGACGTGATGCTGCCGGATATCAACGGCAAAGAGGTCTGCAATCTCGTCCGCAGCGACAAGACGATGGACGACGTGCGGATCATCTGCATCTCGGGCATGGTCGAGCAGGAGAAGATCCTGGAGCTGCGCTCGGCCGGCGCCGACGACTTTATGAAGAAGCCGTTCGACATCGATCAACTGATCGGCCGTGCGTGCCAACTGCTCGACATGGAACCGGCGGCGATAAAGTACTGTTCGTCCTGTGCTTGCAGGGCGCGAAGTGAAGGCCTACGCGTCGTCGACGCGGTCGCCCTAAGCCCGCAGTTGCGGCTTTGCGCACTGCCGCGTGATCGCGACGCCGGGCGTGAAGTCTCCGACGAGGGGCGCCTTACCTCGGCCGGCAACTCGCGGCTCTTACTGAGAACTGCGCGACGAATCAACCCTGCCTGGCTGTCGGCTTTCGGCTATCGGCCGACGGCCACATGGAAAAACCTGGTTCCGGCCGCAAGCCGCTTGCCGCAAGCCGCTTGCCGCTAACCGCTAGCCGATAGCCAAATTTACAGCGGTTTCACTAGCGGTGCAGGAAATAAGTACGCCGCCGCTGGCCCATTTATGTCGCAAAAGTCGTTATGACCGAGGCCGACCTGTTCGATGAACGGCTCCAGCGGGCCAAGCTCGACGCCCTGAAGGAGCTGGCGTACGGGGCCAGCCACGAGATCAACAACCCGCTGGCGAACATCTCGGCGCGGGCGCAGACGCTGCTTCGCGACGAACGCGATCCGGAGCGGCGGCGGGCCCTGGAGACCATCCATCAGCAGGCGCTGCGGGCGCATGAGATGATCTCAGACCTGATGCTTTTTGCGCGGCCGCCGCGGCTCGATCGACGGCCGGCCGACATTGCGGAGCTGGCTGAGCGGATCGTCGCGGAGCACCGCGACGAGTGCCAGCGGCGCGAGATCGACCTCGCCTGGAGCGCTGGCGATGCCTTGCCGGCGGTAGATTGCGATCCCGTCCAAATTGCTGTGGCCTTAAAGGCCCTGTGCCAGAACGCGATCGATGCAATCGGTCGCGTCGGCAAGGTGGAACTGCGCGGGTTGATCGCCAGGGAACCGGTCGGCTCGTCAGCGGTCGAACGCCTTCGCCTGGAAGTGACCGATAACGGGCCGGGCGTCGCTGCCGCAGCTCGACCCCATGTCTTCGATCCGTTCTATTCCGGGCGAGAGGCCGGCCGCGGGCTAGGCTTCGGGCTGTCAAAGGCGTGGCGGATCATCGAGCAGCACGGCGGCGAGCTGCGACTGGACGCCGGGGCGGAGGCAGGGGCCCGGTTTATCATGGAACTGCCGCTTTCGGCGCCGCCAAGCTAGAGTTGTGGCATGGGAAAAATCAACGATTCGGTCCACACGTTCAACAGCTTTGTCCGCACGGTGCTCTTTGCGGCGCTGGTCGGCGGCGCCGGACTGGTCGGCTGGAAGGCGTACTCGATCTACAACGAGCCGCAACTTAAACTCGATGAGAAGCAACGGGAGCTGGACTCCCTCGCGGCCAAACTGCACCAGACCAGCGCGGACCTCGACCAGCGCCAGCGGCAGATCGAATCGCTTAACGTTCAAATTGAGCAGAAGAACGAGGCGATTGCCAAGCTCGAGACGGCCAACAGCCTGCTGAAGCTGCGGCACCGCATCGCGCGGTTGGAGGTGATCGACCAAACTCAGGATGGAGCGACGGGCCGGCCGCGCACCGAGATCGAGTTCTACGAGGTCAACGAAGACGGCGCCGCGGTGAGCGACAAGCGGCAGAGGTTCGCGATCGACGGCGATCGCGTCTACGTCGAGTGCCTGCTGGCGAAGTTCGACGACAAGTACATCGAGGCCAACGATCTCGATCGCCGCACGGCGATCTGCCTGTTTCAGCGGATCTTCGGCGAGCATCAGCAGCCGCAGGAGGGTTTTGCGATCGACCAGGTCGGCTCGGCGCCGACGTCGTACGCCCGCGGCGGGGAAATGTCGCAGTTCGAAAAGCGGATCTGGCAGGACTTCTGGACGCTGGCCAACGATCCGGCGAAGGCGGCGGAACTGGGCGTTCGGGCCGTCCATGCCGACGCCCCCTCGATGCTGGTCGAGAAGGGGGGCGTCTATGAACTCGAGCTGCGGACCACGGGCGACTTTACGTTCCGGCGCGTTGCTGAGCCGGCTGATACGCCGCCGGCCGCGGAGTCCGCCGACCAGTCGTAGTCGGTTAAAGGTCGCCCCCTTCGAGCAGGTCTTCGGCATACCCGGGCGGGAAGGGATTGCGGAGGTCGTCGGGCGCGGCCGCCGCCGTTGGTTCCGGCAGGTCTGCCGGCGTTTTCTCGGGCGCCGCCTGTAGCGCCAGTTGTTCGGCGGTGCCGGCGAATTCGGCGACCCAGTAGCTGATCTCGTCGGTCGACAGCGGCCCGACAGGTTTTGCGAGACGCGGGGCAGCAGCGGGGCGACGCAGCCGCTCGCGACGGCGGACCGCGTCGGCGAACCAGACGTCGCTGTCGACGAACTGTGCGCGGCGGCGGCGGGCGGCCCGTTGCACCCGATGATCGCTGGAGACGACCAGCAGCGAGCGGGGCGAGTTGTCTTCAGCAATGAGCACCTCGATAAGCTCGTCGGCGGTTGCGAACTCCGCGGCATATCGGATCGTCATCTCGTCGAGCGCGACGACCCGCGGCAAACCCGGCGGGGCCTCGGCGGCGTCGAAGACGATCGTCGTGTGCGGGCGTTCGTTCGGCTCGATCGCCGAGGCCAAGAACCTCAGCAGGGCCTCGCGGGACCCGTGCAAGTCGCCCCGCCGGCCGGTTATGCCGGTAACGTTCAGCAGATTGTAGCCGTCGATGAGCAGAGGCATGGCGGAAGGTCAGTTGTCTGTGGTCCGCGGTCCGTCGTTAAGAATCACGAACGCTCCTCCTACCGACGACTAACAACTGACAACTGACAACCCCCCATCTACCCAAAATGCTCATGAAAATACCGCGAAATCTGATGATCGACGTTGAAAATGTGGGCCAACAGCGCCGCCCGGGCCCACATGCCGTTGCGGGCCTGGCGGAAGTACATGGCCCGCGGGTCGGCGTCGATCTCCTGCGGGATCTCGCCGAAGTATTGATCGCGCGGAAAGGGGTGGAGGATCGGCGCGTAGCTTTTCATGCGACTCACCAGCTCGCGGGTGAGCTTGTACTTGGAGAAGTCGATCGCCGCGAACGTCGCCTCGTCGGCAGGGTCGTTGTGCTCCTTCTGGATGCGGGTCATGTACAGGGCGTCGAGCTGCTCGATCACCGGCCGGCCGTCGATCGGCGTTTCGAGCGAATCGACCTCGAAGAACCGCACGCCGCGATTGACGAGGCGGCTGCGCAAGTCGTCGCTGAGCGACAGCGTGGGGTGTTGCGGCGAGACGAACACCAGCGACACCCCGTCGTATCCGGCGAGCAGTTCAGCGAGCGATCGCACCGTTCGGCCGCGGCCGATGTCGCCGCAGAAGCCGTAGACCTTGTGCGACAACCCACGCGTCAGGGTCGGATAGGGCCGGCGGATTTCATCAAACCGGTTGCCGATCGGCGAGTCTTTAGGGCTCGTGAACTGAAAGGTGCGCTGGAGGGTATAGACGTCCAGCAGCGCCTGGGTCGGGTGCTGGTCGGCGCCGGAGCCGGCGTTGACGATCGGCACGCTGCGGTTGCCGGTGGCGGCCAGGTCGTTCATCAAGTAGGCGCAGGCCTCGGCGAGCCTGGGCGCCGGCGAGCGCATGATGATCAGGTCGAAGTAGCTGGAGAACATGCGGATCGAGTCGAACCGCGTTTCGCCCTTAGTTTCGGATGAAGTCGACGGATCGCGGACTTCATTGCAGGTGATGCCGAGAATCTGGCAGGCCGCCATGAAGCTCAGGAACGTGCGGGTCGACGGCTGAGTGAAGTACAGCATGGCCCGCTTATGGCTCAGCAGGCGGATGAGAAAGTCCTGGCCGGAGCGGGCCTTGGAGAGGGCCCGTATTTGGTCCGCCGTGCCCGCCAGATCCTCCAGGAGATCGACGGAGAACTGCCGGCTGAAGATGACGTGGCGGAGTCGCTCGTCGCGGCTCAACTCGGGTATTTTCGCGGCGACGGGGCGGTCGATGCGGGATTGGTAGTGGAGCAGGTCGAGCTCGTCCTGCGTCGGCTTCGGTGCTGGCGTGTCGTCGGGGCTCATAGCCGCGGTTATCTCACAGGCGGCGCAGCAGCGTCAAGCTGCATGGATGTCGATGGAGGCTTGCGGCTTGCCGGTCGCATGTTCAGGCGTCCCGCGATCCAGCCTCGGACTCGGGCCGGGGGTCGCGTCGCCGCGGGCAAAGCGTTGCGCCACGGGAGGCCGACCCGCCGGACGGAGCCCGCGGCTATATCGCCGGGCGGTTACTCCGACACCCGCCAGCGGACTTTGAACAGTTGCATCATCGCCAGCAGCAGCGCCGTGTTGTAGACGATCGCAAAGGCGATGAAGCCGAAGAAAATCCGCGCGTCGATTGAATTGACGTTCGTATACTGCTGGTCTTCCAGCGTCAGCGGCAGGTTGAAGGCGGCGGCGAAGGGACTGAACGATTCGAAGATCGCGACGACGCCCGCGGCAGGCGAGCTGGGGGCGAATGTATTGGTAAACGCCCGCGCCGCCACGGGCACGAGGAAGATTGTCGCCAGCACCAGGTAAGAGCACATCAGGCTCGTCGACGACTTCTTGAAGATCGTCGAGCAGAACAGCGCCGTCATCGCCGTCGTCACCGCCGCGAGGCCGACGACCAGGAAGTAGCCGAGCATTGTGACAAGATTCGGCCAGTAGCCGACGGGCATCAAGCAGGCCAAAAACACCGGCCAGAGCAGAAACGACGTCAGCACGCTGGAGACTCGCAGGCCAGACAGCAGCTTGCCCCACAGCATTTGCCAGGGGGTGATCAGGGTCACCAGCAGCAGATCGAGCGTCGAGCGTTCGCGCTCGCTGGTGAGGCTGTCGGCCGAGAAGACCGGGCCGACCAGCAGGTTGAACAGCAGCACGTAGGCGATATACCACGGGGCGAGTTGCCGCTGCATGAACAGGCAGACGGCCATCACCGGCAGGGCCAAACCCATGCTGATCTGGATCACCAGCCGGAGCATGAGGGTGCCCTGGCTGAAGATCTCGCTCCGCATCTCCTTGTCGTAGATCGGATTGGCGTCCTCGGGGAGGAACGTCGTCCGCTTCGGCGGCGAGAAGAGCCGATCGGGGAACTGATCGCGGTCGATGTACAGGCCGACGGCTTCCTTGGCCTCCGTCTCCAGATCGATCACCTGCTTGCCGCCGCTGCCCAGGTCGGGCGGATAGAGCAGCCGGCGGCTGACGTCGAGCCACAATAGCGCCGCGACGGCGATGCAACTGATCGGCACGACCGTGAGGGTAACGAACAGCCGCACCTGGGCGTCGCGGCTGAGGGCCTGCCATACGAGTACTCCCGCCAAGGCGAGCGGCAGGATCATCATGTACGAGGCTACCAGCGACGCGCTGGTGCGGGTGAAGTAGCTGCTCGACCAGAGGCTGATCATGCCGAACAGGGCGATCGAGAAGAACATCGCCAGATACGCCGTGAGGACTTCATACGGCGAGACGCCCCCCAGCGGCAGGCAGAGCATGACGATCGGCAGCGAGCAGATCATCAGTTCCAAGAGCGGCACCAGCGACGCGGCGAACTTACCCAGCACAATCGCCCCAGGCCGCAGCGGGCTGGCCAGCAGCATCTCGTAGCTCTCACGCTCCCGCTCGCCGGTGAGCGTCCCGGCGGCGAAGCTAGGGGTCATCAGCGAAACGAGGAGATACTGCCCAAGAAAAAAGAGGTTAACGAGCTTTTGGGCTTCTTCGGGGCGCGCGAGGTCGAGCGTCTGCTCGGCCGGCCAGGCGGCGTAGACGAGCATTCCCAGCAGTGCGACGTAGGCGAACAGCAGCAGAAAACCCCTCGCCATGCGGAGGTTGACGATCAGCTCGTGCTGCAGGACCGGGTTGTCGCGGAAGTACATGGGGTTGCGCTGAGGGGCGTGTGGCAGGTAGTTGGTGAGCGAGCTAAAATAACCTAATGCTCCATTCCGCCATCATCGTCGACCGCGCCGCCATCGCCGCAGTATGCCGAAGCTTCGGCGTTGAACGGCTGTCGGCGTTCGGTTCAGCATTGCGCGAAGATTTCGACTCCGACCGCAGCGACTTAGACCTGCTAGTCGACTTCCAGCCGCAGGTGCGAGTGAGCTTATTTACCTTGGTCGAAATGGAATGGGAGTTGTCCGGCTTGTTTGGGAGAAAGGTCGATCTTGTGACGTCCGATTCTCTCAGCAAATACTTCCGCGACGAAGTCGTGGCGCTAGCGGAGCCGCTGTACGTCGCACCATGATCCGCTGGTTCGCGTCCGCCACATGCGCGACTATGCACGCGAAGCCATCGATCTGCTGGGGTCGAAGACTCTCGAAGAACTTCAGCAAGAGCGAATACTACGGCTTGCGCTCCGGCACTTAGTCGAGATTGTCGGCGAAGCATCTTCGCGGGTCGACAGCGACTTCAAGCGGCTGCATCCGAACGTGCCTTGGTCCAAGGCGGCGGCAATGCGGCATAAGCTGATTCACGGGTACGACGCGGTAAATATCTCCATCGTTTACAACACCGTCCGCGACCATCTGCCAGCCTTGCTGGATCAAGTGGTCGAGTTGTTAGCTGCTACCGAGGATATCGACGCATCTGTTCGTCCTCCGCCGCTCACGGAAGGCGAAGCGAACTGATTAACGCCTCGGAGGAAACGCGCGAACTTTCAATTGTAGGGTAGAACAATTCTATGGGAGTACCGCCGGAACTTGAACTAGCTCAATAGCTTCGAGGCCGCACTCTCCCCAGCACCCGGCTCGGCAATCCCTGAATTCGCAGGAATCCTTCCGCGTCGGTCTGGTCATAACTGCCGCCCGCTTCCA
>JADLBW010000198.1 GCA_020847515.1 Pirellulales bacterium
GAGCAATTCGTCGATCATGCCCGGGTTACTGGTAAGAATGCTCACCAGGTAGGGGCAGGCGGCGCACAGTTTCACATACAGGTTCAGCGTGGCGTGGTTGCTGCTGAACAGTTCCCAGAGGGCGCCCTTGCCCCCCAGCGAGTCGCTCACGCGGCTGAGCGTCACTAGCGTGGCGTCAGGATCGGGCGTCTTGCCGATCGCCGCCAGCAGCCGCGGGGCAATCGCCGCCAGAAACAACCGGCAACGCCGCGTCGATAGAAACGGGATCGTCTCCTGGGCGAGCGACATCAGATTGTCGTAGGCCGTATGCACGTCCTGGAACGGGTAGCGGCCCAACACCGCGGCGATCGTCTCGGGCGACGGATCGGGCTCGTTGACCAGGTCGATCTCCGGCTCCTCGGCGGCTTCTTCGGGGAAGGCGTCGTGCAGCAGATGGTCTAAGATCCGCCGGTTCACCGCCGCGCGGTCCGAGTAGTCTTTTTTGAACGCCTCGAGCGGAGTAGCCGACTCGCTGGCGCGGTAGCCCAGCCGCCGCGCAAGCTTCGTCAGCTCGGCGTCGCTGACGGGCAACTCGTGCGTCTGCAGGTCGAACATGATCTGCAGTCGATGCTCAACCTTGCGGAGAAAGCTGTAATTGTCCTCCAGAATCGTCCGCTCCTGGTGGGTGAGGCAGCCGACCTGCTCTAGCCGCTCGATCGCCGTCAGCGTATTGCCCGTACGAACCGAATGCATCGCTCCGCCATTGAGCAACTGCAGAAACTGGATCACAAACTCGATATCGCGAATGCCGCCGCGCCCCGTCTTAACGTGGCGAGCGGCGACTCCGGCGTCCTCGGCGTGCTTTTCGATCTTTCGCTTCAGCCCCTTGATGCCCGTGATGTCAGCCAGGCTGAGATAGCGGCGATAGATCCACGGCCGCAACTGCCGGAGATATTTCTTGCCCAGCTCGATGTCGCCGGCAATCGCCCGGGCCTTGATATACGCCTGCCGCTCCCAGGTGCGACCGCGGGTATCGTAGTAGGCCAGCGCCTGATCGACGCGGGTGCAAAGCTGCCCGGTCCGGCCGTCCGGTCGAAGTCGCATATCCACACGGTAGACGAACCCTAGTTCGGTCGTCTCGGTAAGCAGCCGGATAACCTCGCGGGCCAGCCGCTGGGCGTATTCGCCCCCGTCGCCCCCGGCGGCCGTCTCAGCGACGGCGTCCTGATAGAGCATCACCAGGTCGATGTCGCTGGAGTAGTTCAATTCGCGGCCGCCCAGCTTGCCGAGGGCGAGAACGACCAGCCGCGGCGGCTGGCCGTTGCGACCGTTGCGTCGCGACTGCTTCTGGGTGACCTGCCCTTGGGCGAAGTCGAGCGCCGCTTCCACACAGGCGTCGGCGACGTAGGAGATCTGCCGCGTCACTTTCGCGACGGAGTGCCCCTTCACAATGTCGCCGTAGGCGATGCGCAAGGTTTCGCGGCGTTTGAACCGCCGCAGGGCCGCCATCACTTCTTCTTCGCTGCTGAGGGCCCGAATTTCGGCGATCAGCTCCTCGACCAGCACGTCGCGGGCTACCGCTCGTCCGGCCGTCATCCGCAGCAGGTCGTAACTTTCCGGATCGCTGCACAACATGTCCGCTAAATGCTGGCTCGCGCAGAATAGCATCAGCAGCGGCGCCAGCGCCTGCGGATCGCGCTCGAATAGCGCGGCGGTAGAAAGCGGACTGCGGCCCGCGAGCAGATAGCGCTCGAGGTTGTTGAGCGCCATATCGGGATCGGCGAGCTTGTGTGCCGTCGCGGCAAACTGCCCGCTAATTGTCCCCAGCAGGTCGAGCGGCACGCCGGCGGAGGCCAGCCGCAGGAGGTTGCTATGGCCGGTCCGCACATCGGCGAAACCCAGCGGGCGAAGCCACGACTCGGCCTCGGCCGGATCGTCGAGCATGGTGCGTAGGCGGTCGATCTGCATCACGAATGTTTGCCCTGGCATGGACGGGAATCCACCCGGGTGAACCTGGGCCGCCTACGGAAATGGAGCGAAAAACGGGCGCCTGGCAATCGGCTGCTGCCGTGGGGACGCCCTCCGCGTAAGGACGCAATGATCATTCTCTCACCGCCGGGGGAGCGAATCAACAGATAGCCCGACCGTCCCGGGACGGTCGAATGATTGCGCTGACGGTTCCCATTGCCGTCCAGCGGGCCGACGCCGCCAATCAGCGCTGGCCGAAGGCCGTCTTTACCGTAGCCTAGGGCAACGCCCTCGGAGCTAGCCGCACGATCGCGTTTCCTGGCTGAAGGCCATGCTCATGCAACGCAGGTTAATATGGCCTTCGGCCAAACCGTCATGTGACTTAGCGTACCTGGGGCGTTGCCCCAGGCTACGGTGAGGCAGGCCTTCGGCCTGCGAGGGCCCTTGGGGGCTTCAAGGTTCCTTCGGCCTGCAAAATCCCTCCGGCTTGCAGGGTCCCTTCGGCGTGTAGGGTTCCTTTGACTTGCTGGATCCCTTCGGCGTGCGAGGTTCCTTCAGCGTGCAGGGTCCTTCGACCTGCAATGGCCCGTCGGCCTGCGAGGTGAAGATTGCCAGACGGTCAAGCTATACCGTAAGCGTGAACAACTCCGGCCCGACGTGCTGCGTGACGACGGCCCCGAAGAGGGTGTGGGCATTGGCGTCGTAGATCGACACAGGAACCGTTTGACCGATCTGCCGCGGATTGCCGTCGAACACCACGATCCGGTCGCACATCGTGCGGCCGACGAGTTGCACCGGCCCATGGGCCTGGGATCCATGTGCTACCAGCGTGTCGCCGTGTGCCACTGGCGTGTCGCCGTGTGCCACTGGCGTGTCGCCGTGTGCCACTGGCGTGTCGCCGTGTGCCACTGGCGTGTCGCCAGTGCGAAGTGCCGACTGACTCTGCCCCAACCCGGCCACTGGTAAGATGCCCGTGGCGCCCTCGGCGGCCCGGCGAGTCGCTTTACTCGGACCCTCGACCAGCACGTCAACCTGCCGGCCCAGAAACGGCCCGTTGTCCTCCTCGGCGATTTGGTTCTGAATGGCCAGCAATTCGTTGTTTCGACGCCGCTTCTCCTCTTCCGGCACGTCGTCGGCATACAGCTCGGCGCCCTTCGTTCCCGGACGGACGCTGTACTTAAAAATAAAGCTGTTCTTGAACCGGCAGTCGCGGACCAGCTCACAGGATTGCTCGAAGTCGGCGTCGGTCTCGCCGCTGAAGCCGACGATGAAGTCGCTGGTGATGCTCGCCGAGGGAAGCCACTCGCGGGTGCGGGCGTGCATCTCGCGGTACTGTTCGTTCGTGTACCCTCGCTTCATTCGCGCGAGCATGCGGTTCGAGCCGCTCTGCGCCGGCACGTGCAGGTACTTGCAGACCTTCGGCAGGTCGCGAACGGCGGCCAGCAGATCGTCGGTCATGTCCTTGGGATAGTTGGTGACAAACTTGATCCGCTCGACGCCTGTGATATCGTGCAGCAGGTACAGCAAGTCGCTCAGGCGGGTCGTGCCGTTCGAGCCGCGGTGGCGGTAGCTGTTGACGGTCTGGCCCAGCAGCGTGATCTCCTTGCAGCCTTCACAGGCAAGTTGCCGAGCCTCGGCCAGGATATGCTCGGGCGGGCGGCTCTGCTCGGGGCCGCGGACGCTCGGCACGATGCAGTAGGTGCAGAACTTGTCGCAGCCGATCTGGATCCGCACGTACGCCTGGAACGGCGTGGGGCGCATTGTCGGATCGCGCAGCGGATCGAAGCTCTCGTGGCTGCGCGCGACGTCCTCGCGGCTGCCTTCTTTGCGGCCCAGGCTTACTTCCAATTGCGGGCCGGCGCCGGCGGAGACCCTGTCGATGAGGTCCGGCACCTGGTGGAGTTGGCCAGGCCCCACGACCAGATCGACGTAGGGCGCCCGCTCGAACACCGTCCGCTGGTGGTTCTGGGCCATGCAGCCGATAACGCCGATGACCTTGTCGGGGTTATTCCGCTTGGCGTTCTTCAGCCGGCCCAGGGCGCTGTAGATCTTCTCCTCCGCATGCTCGCGGACGCTGCAGGTGTTGAAGAGGATGCAATCGGCGTCGTCGGTGGAATGGGTCAGTTCGTACCCCCGCTGGCGCAGGCTCGCGACCACCAGCTCGCTGTCGAGCACGTTCATCTGGCAGCCGACGGTTTCGATGTAAAGCTTTTTCGCCATGCGGTCGTGATCGTTCAATCAGGGCGGTGCATTCTATTGTTTACATAACTCATCTTCGCGGTCGCTTGCCCGCGAATGGCGCGAATGTACGCGACAGGGCGGCAAATGACGAAGCTTCAGCGAGACCTGCGCGCTTAATGAATCGTGCCTGGCTGGCGGCTGGCGGCTGTTAGCAAGAGTAAAAATACCCCATTCTGGCCTTCAGCCGACGACCCAGAGCCGACGTCCGGCAATTGCGACTCTTCCGAAGCCCGACGGTTGCACTGTTGGGTTCTCATCGAATCGACCGGACTGCCACGCCGTCTCGGGATGCGGCAATCGTCCCGAGGCAATCGCCTTTCGGACGGCTGCGGATCCGCACGCGAGGACGTTCGCACCGCGACGCTGCGAACGGCGACTCGCTAGGCAGCCTGGCGGTCTTCTCCGTCACCGTCCTCGTCGTCGGCCTTTGCTGCGCGGCGGCGACCAAGCTCCTCGCGGATCTGCCGGATAACGTCGTCGCGGCGGGCGGCCATCAACCGCACCAGCGACAGGATGGCGACGTAGCCCGCAGCGCCGATCAGCAATATGTCGACTCGATCCATCGAACCGGTACCTCCGCGGCGCCGCCGTCCCCGGCGACGCGATGCTGTATCATACCCGCGCAAGCGGCGTGGGGACGAGGGGAGTTGGCCGGCTCGGCGGCACAGGGCCGCGTCGGCAGTAATAGGGATCGTCTAATGCGGCCCCAGGCTCTTCCCCTAGCTGCTGCTCGTGGGACAACCGTTCCCCACTTCGGCGGTTGCTCACCCCCAGACAGAGCCCGGGGCCGCCGGGCGATCGGACCGGGATCCAAGCTGTTGGCCCACCGCTAGCGGGTAGCCGCGCAGCAGCTCGGCGGCCGTCATCGCCCGTTTGCCGGCGGGTTGGACGGTGAGCAGTTCCAGCACGCCGTCGCCGGCGGCGGCGAGCAGCCGCGGGCCAGCTTCGAGGATCGTCCCGGGATCGGTCGGCACGACGCCGGCGTCGGGCGTCTCGACGACGCGGGCCCGATGGATGATCAGCCGTAGCGGATTGGCGGCGGCCCGCTGCCAGTCCGTGTACGCCCGCGGCCACGGATCGAGGCCGCGGACCTGGTTGTTGATGCTGACCGCCGGCCGCGACCAGTCGATCTGGCCATGTTCCTTTTGCAGTCGCGGCGCTTTGCTCGCCTGCGAGCGGTCCTGCTGTATGGGCCTCGCATTGCCGGCGACAAGCTGCTCGATCACCGACAGCACCAACTCGCCGCCGCGCTGGGCCAAGCGTGCTTCGAGCTGGCCGGCGGTCTCGTCCGGATCGATCGCGATGCGGTCGCTACCGAGGATCGGCCCGGCATCCAGGCCCGGCGTAATTTGAAAGACGGTATTGCCCGTCTCGGCGTCGCCATTGAGCACGGCCCACTGTACCGGCGCCGCGCCGCGATACTTCGGCAGCAGCGATCCGTGCAGGTTGATGGCGCCAAGCGGAGCGACGGCGAGCACCTCTGGCTTGAGAATCTCGCCATAATCGCAGACGACGACCAGCTCCGGCTGCAAGCGGCGCAGCTCAGCGACCGCCGCCTCGTCGTTGACGGTCTCCGGCTGCCAGACGGAGATGCCCAGTTCCTCTGCCGCCGCCTGCATTGGCGGCTTCTCGGCCCGTCGTCCGCGCGGCGGCCGCGTCGCAACGCACACGATCTCGTGCTGCGCCGCCGCTAGACGCCGCAGCGTCGGCACGGCAAACGGGCCCGTCCCGAGCATCGCCAATCGCAATTCATTACCTCAAAACAGAGGGGGCCGCAAAAAGCCGCAAGAAACGCACAACGGAAAAGCCGAAAGCGTGAGTCATCAATTGGATAAGATACACGTTCGGCCTGGTACTGTTTTGCGTCCGCTGCGCCTTTTCGCGGCTAAGTTCTTAGGCGTTCTAATTCGGCCAGCCTTGCGGCGATTCGCTCGTCGGAAGGTAGTTCGCCGACGGCGCGCTTGCTGTTGAAGTCGATCTCAAATTCCTCCAGCTCGCCGGAGACGTCCGCCAATTGAGTGGGGGTCAGGCGGTCGATGAACAGCCGCCCGTCGAGGTGGTCGGTCTCGTGCTGCACAATCCGGGCGAACAAGCCGTCGAGTTCCCCGCTGATCTCTTCGCCGGCGAGATTGTACGCCTGCACGACGATCTTTTCCTTGCGGACGACCGGCGCGTACACCCCAGGAATGCTCAAACAGCCTTCTTCTTTTTCGTGCTGGCCGGAGCCCCTTTTGATCACCGGATTAATAAAGACGAATTCGGCTTCTTTGTTCGCCGGGTCCCCCTCAGGATTGCAGACGAACACCCGATAAGGCAGGTCAACCTGGTTGGCCGCCAGGCCTACGCCCTCGTGCTCATACATCAGCTCGAACATCTGGTCGATCCAATGCTTCAGTTCTGCGTCGACCCGCTTCAGCGGCTTCGAGACGTGGCGCAACGTCGGATGCGGATAGTGGATGATGTGCAGACTCAAGGGGGCTACCTAGGGAAGCGGAACGTCAAATCGGGCGGGCGATTATTCTGCGGCAGTTCAGTATACGGCCCAAGCTGCATGAGGCGAGGGCGACGACTCCAGACGCCCGCGCCGCCCGGCCCAGGACGAGCTCGGCGCCTCGGATAGCGCACGTCCGCCCGCGCCGAGGCGCCCCGGGCACGACCTCAACAGTTCTCGGCAGCGCAAGAAGCAGCCCCGGCCGGTAAGGTCGGGGCTGTCTCGAGGACTCGTCCAGCCGCGGAACGGGGGTATTCCGCGCGACGGAGTCGACTCGTTTAAGGGCTACGTCCCGGGCTGCGGCTAGGGCTGCGTCGGATACCACGGCCCGCGTACGTGATACACGCCGAATTGAGCCGTGCTCTGCGGCCACGCCGGGGTGTAGCGGAACGGTCGACCGGCCACGAACGGCCCGGGGCCCGGGTAGTTGCGGGTGAACTGGTGGTCGATCCGCGAAATGCACAGACTGGGGGCCCCCCAACTCCAGTTGGTCTGCAACTGGGCGGTCGGCGGCACGACCAGCGCCGTCGGGGCGCCGTAGGGCGTATACACGTAGTTGGCGTGCCAGTTATACAGCTCCGCGCGGCGGAGCGGCTTGAGATAGGGCATTTCGGCGCTGGCCGTGGCGGCGCAGGAGGCGAACGCCGCCGCTGCGGCCAGCGCGCCCAGGGCAAGGGGCTTGTTCACGTTTCAGTTCCTTCGAGAGTTGAATTGGATACGTTAACCCGCAGGACTCGCCGCAGCGGTTCAAAAGCCGTGCGGGAAGATGTCGGCGTCGCCTTTCATGTTCCACCACCAGTGGTCGAGCCAAAGGCCCCCGGTGTGGTAGCGAACCTTCGCCCGCGACCAGCCGCAGCCCGGGTGATAGGCGTAGTGCGACCGCGTGTGCTTGTACAGGTATTCCTGCGGGTAGAACGGCTGGTAGGTGAAGTAGGTGTGGCCGACATTCACCGGTACGGGCCGCGGGGAGGGGTACATCGCCGCCGGGACGCCGCTGGGATTGGGGCCTTCGTAGTTGTTGTAGAACAGGTCCTGTTTGTTCTGGTAGCTGATGACTCGGCGATACAGTCCTTCAGCCTGAGCGGACGACGCGAGCGAGCCGGCCACCAGGCCGACGGCCACGAGTCCGATCGCAGTGATGCGGGTCGACATCAATACGCTCCTTATCGTGAGAACGGAAGTTTTATTGGGAGGGCTGCGGCGCCCGGCGCCGCGACGCTAGCACGGTGAGCAATGCCGCGAGCCGCCGTGCGGCCCGCGGTCCTGAAGTGCACGGGTCGCTTCAGCGGGCGGTCCGAAGCGGGTGCACGGCGCCGCACTTTAGGGGTGGGTCTTGGAGGCGGGGACTCCGCGTCGCAGGAAGGACGCGAAGCTGCTTAGCAACAGTTCATGGTGTCGGACCGCCGGGCCTGTGCCGATGAGTTTTCTTGTGCCAGCCGTAACAGCCGCACCGTTTGTGACGGTGGTAGCGTGCGGCGCAGTTAGGGCGTGACGCGCCTGTCGGGCCCGGTATAATTCGGACAATCGCTACATCTTCGCGCCGCCTCAGCGAGCCGCGGAGGAATGCCGATGGCGAGAGTGACCAAACCTTGCGGCTGAGCGCCTCCGGCATTCGAGTCCCTGCAAGGGCAGGCCTGTCGCGATGACAGGCGCCTGTCCGGGCCTTCCGCCTTTCCGCAATGCGTCTAAGGCGAGTCGGGAGGGATTCGCCGTAAGACCCGCCATCGAATCATCTCTGACGAGCTGGATCGCTCGCCCTGCGGCGGGCTGCAGCACAGGCAACAGGAGAAGTCGCCTTGGCGACCCGTAAGACGACCAATTCCCGTCCGCTCAAGGCCATGTCGCTGAAGAAGGAAGGCGCCGCGCCGAAACGCCGCGCCCGCCTGGCCGCCGCGGTTGACGTCGAAACCAGCGGCCACGCCGTCGACGTTGACGCCGGCGCCGAGGCGATCGGGCCGCCGCCGTCAACCAACGGCGCCGACCACGATGCGCCCAGCGCCACGGCGCCCCGCCGCGCCACCGCCCAGTCGATGGCGGCCAAGCAGCGCGACATCTCCGTCAGCGAGTTCTTTGCCAAGAACCGCCACCTGCTGGGGTTCGATAACCCCCGCAAGGCCCTGCTCACTACGATCAAGGAAGCCGTCGACAACTCGCTCGACGCCTGCGAGGAAGCCGGCATCCTGCCGGAGATTTGGGTCCACATCGAGCAAACCTCGGCCGACCGCTATAAAGTCGGCGTCCAGGACAACGGCCCCGGCATCGTCAAAAAGCAAATCCCGCTGATCTTCGGCAAGCTGCTCTACGGCTCGAAGTTCCACCGCCTGCGCCAAAGCCGGGGCCAGCAGGGCATCGGCATTTCGGCCGCCGGCATGTACGGCGTGCAGACGACCGGCAAGCCGGTGAAGCTCCTTTCGCGGATCGGCGCCAAGAAGCCGGCTCACTACTTCGAGATCCAGATCGACACCAAGCGCAACGAGGCCAAGATCCTCAACGGCGGCGGGGAAGGCGTCGACGTCGCTCCGGGCGAGAAAGGCCAGAAGGACGTCGAGAAGCACGGCATCGAGTGGGTCGACATGCCCCATGGCACCCGCGTGACCATCGAGCTGGAGGCTAAATTCATTCGCGGCCGCGGCAGCGTCGACGAGTACCTCTACCAGACGGCGATCGCCAATCCGCACATCAAGCTGCACTACACCGACCCCGAGGGCAACACGCGGGACTACCAGCGGGCCGCCGAAAAACTCCCGCCGGAACCCAAGGAAATCTTGCCCCATCCCTACGGCGTGGAATTGGGCCGGCTGGCGGCGATGCTCAGCGAGGCCGACGGCGAGACGATCACGCAGTTCTTCGTGAGCAAGTTTTCGCGCGTCACGCCGGCGGTCGCCCGGAAGATCTGCAACACGGCCAAGGTCTCGCCGCGAGCCTGGGCCAAGCGGCTGGGCCGGCAGGAGGCTGACGCCCTGTTCCAGGCGATCCAGGCCACCAAGATTTCGCCGCCGGCGACCGACTGCATCTGTCCCATCGGCGAGGAGCTGATCCTCAAGGGCCTGCATCAGGTTGTGCCCGGCGAGTTTTACGCTGCCGCCACCCGGCCGCCGGCCGTGTATCGCGGCAACCCGTTTCAGATCGAGGTCGGCCTGGCCTACGGGGGCGCCGCCGCCACGCAGAACGTCGACAAGGACCTGCTCTTCGACCTGCTCGAGGAGACCGACGCTCGCACGGTGCGGCAGTTCCTTATCCACACGTTCAACGGCCTGGGGGCCGAGGCGGCCGACCGCATTCTAAGAGCAGCCAGTCTCGGCACCCGCCAAACGCCCAAGACCCTTAAGCCCAAGGAACGCCAGCGGCTGCTCGAGGCGATGCAGAACGTCAACGTCGCCGAGGGGCAAACGATGGAAGTCATGCGGTACGCCAACCGCGTGCCGCTGCAGTTCCAGCAGGCCGCCTGCGCGATCACGCAAACCATCACCAGCACCAACTGGCGGAGCTACGGCCTCAGCCAATCCCGCGGCGGACTCCCCAAGGGGCCGGTCTACGTCATGGTCCACATCGCCAGCGTGTGGGTGCCGTTCACCAGCGAATCGAAGGAGGCCATCGCCAGCTACCCGGAAATCCAGAAGGAAATTCGCCTGGGCCTGCAGGCCGTCGGCCGCAAGCTGGGCATGTACGTTCGCAAGCGGCTGCGGGTGAAGCAGCAGAGCGACCGCCGCGAGATCTTCATGCGGTACCTCAAAGAAGTCGCCGGCGCGGTGAGCGAAGTGAACGGCGTCGACAAAGACGGGCTGTACAGCCAGCTCGTCTCGGTGGCCAAGCGCGTTACCGCCGACGCCGACATGAAGCTCGACGACCGCGGCCGCCGAGTTAAAGAGGACAGCGCCGAGCTCGATTTCGGCGAGAACGTGCTGATCGTCGATCCGGTGACCCACGCGGCTTCAATCAACCGCGTGGCGGCGGCGGAAACGGCCGACGGCACTTAACGTTCGCATTCAGTTCAACCTTCGCTCACTGACCCCAGCCTAAGCAAGTAGCCAAAAGTTTTGTTACAGAACCAATTTCAGCCAGAAATTCTCAGAGAGAATGCCGGCCGTCCATCGGGCATCCCAGTTGGCGAGGCATTCCAAATACTCTGCACTCTCCTTGAAGTGGTTGAGCGCCGCCGTAATGGCGACCCTTGTAGCCGTCTTTCTGGTCGCTTTGATTCGGGATCCGCCGACTGGCGGGTTCTCTCCAGGGGGGCCCTCGTCCGGCTCGCTGCCGCTCATGGTTGGCGCGATGAGCATTCGGTTCCTAGTTTCCAGCGCCTTCATTTTCATCGCCGCTGAAATGATGCTCAAACGGGCCAATCCGAGACCCAGGGCGCCTGAATGATGCGACATGAATGGCCAGGATTGTAACCATTCACGGCCTGGGGAGTAGCGAGGGAGCTTCTTGGCCGGCGCAGCGGGCTTGGGTTGCTTGAGTCAGGTAGTCGAACACGGGCCGTTGTTGTTGGCGGCAGGTTTCGACGACGGTGAGA
>JADLBW010000199.1 GCA_020847515.1 Pirellulales bacterium
CGAACAGCTATCACACCGTCCCAGCATCCCCGAACTCAGTCGCTCAGTACGCCCTAGTTGTGGGTAATACTGAGGGAAAAGGGCTGGGGATGAGGGGCGAACGGAACGAGTTGATTCATTCGCGAGAAAAGGGGAAACGCGCGTCTCAAGCAAATGCGTACAGAGATCGGTCCTTCGATTTTGCCCCCAACTGGTGTACGCTTTAGCCCACTGATTTCACGTTCAACCGGCCATCCTCAACTCGCCTGCATAGCTAACGACAAGACGCCCCATGCCACAGCATTCCGCCGACAATCCGGTTCGCATCGCCATCATCGGGGCGGGGGCCGTGAGCGATTATCACCACGTGCCGGCCATTCGGCTCGATCCGCGCTCGCGGCTCGTCGCGGTGTGCGACGCCAGCCGCGAACTGTTGGAGAAGCGCAAATCCGATTGGTCGTGCGACCGCCTGACGACCGATTTCCAGGCGGTTTGCGCCGATGAGAACGTCGATGCGGTGATCATCGCCACGCCGAACTTCACCCACCGCGAGATCGTGCTGGCCGCCGCAGAGCACGGCAAACACGTGATGTGCGAGAAGCCGCTGGCCCTCAATGCGGCGGAAGTCCGCGAGATGTACGCGGCCTGCCAGAGCGCGGGCGTCGTTCACATGACGGCGTTCACCTATCGCTTCGCTCCGTCGATGCGCTACCTGCGGCACCTGGCGCACAGCGGGGCGCTGGGCGAACTGCGGCACTTCCGCAGCCAGCGCTTCCTCGACTGGCCCGAGACGAGCTGGGGCTGGCGGCAATATAAGAAGCAAGCCGGGGCGGGCGATCTGTTCGACATGACGATCCACCGCATCGACTTCGCCATCGACCTGCTGGGGCCGCTCCAGTCGCTGTGCGGCGCGGTCGCCCGCTTCGCCCCGCGGACCAAGACAACCGACGGCCGCGATTGCCCGCCCAGCGATGTCGATGACTGGTCGAGCCTGATCGCCGAAGTCCACAGCGGCGCGACCGGCGTCTGGGAAGGGACCACGCTCGCCAAGGGGTACGGCTTCAACGGCTTCGGCCACGAATGGGCCGAAATCAACGGCTCGCTGGCGTCGGCCGTCTATCGCCTGCACCTGCCCAACCAACTGATGCTCGGCAAAACGGGGCAGGATCTCGCGCCGGTCGATGTTCCCTAAGAATTCCTCAAACCCGCCCATAGCCCCCGCGACGCCCACCAAGGCGAACCGGCCACCGTGTTTCGCTACGACCTGGTCTTCGAGTTCGTCAGCGCGATCTGCGAACAGCGGCAGGCAGTGCCGAGCTTCTACGACGGCCTGCGAGCGCAAACAGTCGCCGACAGCGTGCTCAGGTCACACGCCGAGCGGCGGTGGGTGGAGATACCGGAGGAACCGCGGTAGGTAGTCCTTGGTATTTGCCCTTTCGCGCGATTAGTCGAGTTCCCGATTGTCTGCGGCTGTCGTCGCGCCGTCCAATCGTGTGCTCTGCCCGCCCGCCGGGGCGGATATTGTTTGCAACGGAATAAAGGTCTCGCCGAGCGCCGTTTGACGCAGGCCGCGGGCCAGCGATCGCCAAGAATCGGCCCGTTCGACTTCGCCGCAGCGCTCATCGACATCGGCCATTTCATACAGTCGCTCAACGGCAAAGCGGGCGGCTTCTTCTCGCGCGGAAACCGCCGGGCGAAGTTCGTCTGGCACGGTAGCCGTCTGCTCCGCGGCAGGTCCGGCTTGTTCGGCGCTGAGCGACGGGTCGAGCCTCTTTTTCGTTTCTGCAGCGTCAGCTTCCGCCCTTTCGGCGGCCGCGTGTCGCAAAGCCCCCACGAACAGATCTTGCTCGGCTGCCGGGCTGAGGCTTTGGCCCAGCACGGTTCCGGTCAATAAGCTGCCGTGCTCTCCGCGCAGGGCGACGATCGAGGCTTCCCCCGGCGCGGGCCAAGCGCTCGGAGCGGCGCTTTCCAGGGAAGGAACCACGCCGGCCGGAGCGCTTGCTGTGTAAGCCGTCGCGGCAGCGGTGGGCGGCAGAGCCGATGGCAACGCCGGCGAAGGGGGCGCTTCATCGCCGCAGTGAAACTCCAATCGAATCGGCCACAGGCCTGGGCTTTTGAAAGCCAGGAAACAGGCCCCGCCGATCGCTCCCGCCAGGACCGCGACCCCCTCCATTCCAACGATCAGACAGCACCACAGGGCAATGGCCTTGCGCATCTTGCGTCCTCGCTAGCCCCACGGAAAAAGAACCCGCATCCGCCGGAGGGCCAGAGTATAGAACGCCGCGCGCGATACTTCCAAGGTCAACCAACCGGGGCGTTCTAGCGCCGGGCCTCGTTTAGACCGTCTGGTGCTCAGGATATTTCACGCGGCCGTGATAGACGGCCGTCAGGCTTTTGACGAGCGAGTCTTCGATCGTCCGCAGCTCGGCGAGCGTCAGGCCGCAGTCGTCGAACTGGCCGTCCAGAAGCCGCTTCATCGCCAGGTCGTGGACCAGGCTCTCGATGCGGGCGGGCGTCGGATCGACCAGCGCCCGGCTGGCGCTCTCCACCACGTCCGAAAGCATCAGCACGCCCGCCTCTTTGCTCTGCGGCTTGGGGCCGGGATAGCGGAAGGTCGATTCGTCGAGCTCGCCGGCGTCGGGATCTTCCTTCAGCCGCTGGGCCTCGCGACGATAGAAATATTCGACGAGGGTCGTGCCGTGATGCTGCTCGATGAAGTCGAGGATCGACTGCGGCAGGCGATGCTGCCGGGCCAGATCGGCCCCGTCCTTGACGTGGGCGATGATTACCAGCGTGCTCATCGCCGGCTGCAGCGATTCGTGGCGATTCCCTTCCAGCCCCTGGTTTTCGACGAAGTACGACGGCTTGAGCATCTTGCCGATGTCGTGGAAATAAGCGCCGACGCGGACGAGCAAGCCATTGGCGCCGATCGCGTCGGCCGCCGTCTCGGCGATCGAAGCGACGTTGATCGAGTGGTTGTAGGTGCCCGGAGCGCGGCGGACGAGCTCTTGCAACAGCGGATGCTGCACGTCGCCCAGTTCCAGCAGGCTGATATCGGTCTGCACGTCGAACAAACGCTCGATGAACGGCAAGAGGCCGGTCATCAGCACGCCGGCCAGCAGCGCGCAAAAGCCGAGCCAGGCGGCGCCGAGCAGGAGGGCCACGAAATACGACTCGTGGAAGGGGGCGAGGTGCTCGGTGGTCCAAGTGAGCGCGCGGGGCGGCGCTCCGAACGCCGGGCCGGCCCGCGTGCCGACGCC
>JADLBW010000200.1 GCA_020847515.1 Pirellulales bacterium
AGGGCTGATCCGATCGCGCAAGTGAACCGTCTCGCGGTCGATCGTCAACTGCTCGAGCGCCAAGTGCGCGGCGTAGAGCGTCGTCATGCCCGGCGATTCGTAAACGCCGCGGCTCTTCATACCGACGAACCGGTTCTCGACGATGTCGATCCGCCCGACGCCGTTGCGGCCGGCGATCTTGTTCATGAGCTGCACCAGATCGAGGGGCGACTTCTTTTCCCCGTTAATCGACGTCGGTACGCCTGAGTCAAAGCCGATCCGCACCTGCTCAAGCAGGTCGGGGGCCTGCTGCGGCGAGACGGTCATGCCGAAGTCGATGATCGAGACGCCGTTGACCGCCGGGTCTTCCAGGTCGCCCGCTTCGTAGGAGATGTGCAGGCAGTTCTCGTCGCTGCTGTAGGGCTTGGAGATCGAGGCCTTCACCGGAATGTTCTTCGCCGTGCAGTAGTCGATCATTTCCTTGCGGCCGGGGAAGGTGTCGCGGAACCGCTGCATTCGCCAGGGGGCGATGATCTTCACGCTCGGCTCCAGGGCCTCGGCGGCGAGTTGGAAGCGGCACTGGTCGTTCCCCTTGCCGGTGGCGCCGTGGGCATAGCCTGAAGCGCCGACCTCGCGAGCGACCTGCAGGCAGACCTTCGAGATGAGCGGCCGCGCGATCGACGTGCCCAGCAGGTAGATCCCTTCGTACTTGGCCTGCCACTGCAGAACAGGAAAGGCGAAGTCGCGACACAGCTCTTCGCGAGCGTCGACCAGGCGGGCGGACTTGGCGCCGCAATCGCGGGCCTTCTTGAGGATCGCCTCGCGGTCCTCGCAGGGCTGGCCGAGGTCGACGTAGACGGCATGGACGTCGTACCCCTCGTCCTGCAGCCAACCGAGGATGACAGAAGTATCAAGACCGCCGGAATACGCAAGCACGCAGCTAGACATGGGAGTTGTAGGTTCAAGTGGCTGGGTCAAGGGTTAAGAGCGAACTCTTGATTATGATGGTTCGCCCCATCGGTCGTAAATGACCAATGACCAGTCCGAATAACCAAGTCCCAATGAGCAAGTCCGAATGACCAAGTCCCAATGAGCAAGTCCGAATGACCAAGTCCGAATAACCAAGTCCCAATGACCAATGGCGGAAATAATCGAAAGCTCCAATGACCAAATCCCAATGACCAAACAACGCAAGCCGGCGTCTCTGCCGGTCCCTGGTCCCTGGCCCTTGGTGCTTGGTCCTTGGTGCGTGGTCATTTCGCCGTCCCCGGCAGTTCCCGGATTTTGATATTGCGGAAGCGGAGGTTCGTCGTCGGGTCGTGGCCTTGGAGGGCGATTGTGCCGGGGGCGATGCGGAGGCCGGCGCGGGGGTTTTCGTTCGCCGGGCGCGGGTCGGTCCAGTCGGTGACCTGGCGCCCGTTGACCCAGACGGCGATGTGGGCCCCGACGGCGTTCACCGTCGTCGTGAACCACTCGTGGTCCTGGGCGACGATCCTCCGAGCGGGGATGCGGCGGTAGATGGCGCCGGTGCCGAAGTCGGTCGGCTGGGTCGGATCGCCCTCCTTCATGCCGTTGTGAATCTGGCACTCGTAGCCCTGCATATACTCGCGCGGAATGCAGCGGAAGAAGACGCCGGAGTTGAGGCCGTCGCCGTCGACGCGGCAATCGAACTGCAACGTGAAGTCGCCAAAGGAGGCCTCGCTTTCAAGCTGCCCGCTGCCGCCGGTGACTTTCAGTTCGGTAAGCGGCGCTGAAAGGGGTCGGGATTCTTTTGCGCCTGGCGAGTCCCGTGGCGATGGTGCGCCTCCAGTCGCCAAAGCATCACGACCCCGCGGTGCGTCATTCGAATCCTCCGGTTCCCTCCCCTCCAGAGGGAAAGAGCCGGAGGCCTCTGGGGACGGAACTATCTCAAACTTACTAGCCCGTTTTTCGTCGGCATTCCAGCCGGCGAGGTCCTTGCCGTTGAGCAACGGCTGCAGGTTCAGCGGCTTGAGGCGGATGTTGCGGAACGAGACCGGTCCTGCTCGGAATTGCAGGCCGATGTGGCCGCGGCGGAGGGGCATTTGGTCCAGGTACTTTAACGGCTTGCCGCCGTTCATGACGACCGTGACAGCCTCTTGCTCTACGCGAACGTCAAACGAATCGGCTGGAACGTCCGATCCGGCATTGATCGTGTTGCTAAGCGCCATCTGGGCGCTTTTCACGCGTCCGACAAGCGAACCAGTGGGAAACGGGTTACTTGCTGGAGCGATGTTCAACTCATAACAATCCTTCGCCGGGTCCTTCGGGGCCAACGGCGCGTGCAGAAAGACTCCGCTGTTGGTTCCGAGAAATCCCTGCACTTCGACGTGCAGCTCGTAATCGGCGAACTGGCTGGTCGTCATGAGAAACCCTTCTTCGCCCTCGCTGACGGCGATCGCGCCGCGTTCGACTCGCCAGTTAGCTTTGCTGGTCGGCTGCCAGCCGAAGAGCGTTTCGCCGTCGAACAGGCTGATCCAGCCTTCGGCCGCTTGCTCCGGGGTGAGCATGTTCGTCTCCGCGGCCGTCGCGGTGGCTGCGTGAAGAGCCAGCAAAATAAATACAACCGCGAGCGGTTGCATGGAGGAACGCCAGAGGATTGTGTAGATGTAGGCAAGCATGGCTTCGATCGAGAGCAGGTGCAAAAAAAGGAGCCAAAGGCATGAATTAGGACTGACGACGCGTCATGTCCGATTTGCAGTCAGTTGAGCATAAGTCGCCGCAAATTAACAACAGAAAATGCTGGCGCGCGACAGTAGCAACGGCAGGATATGCCGGCTTTGTGCGCCGCCACTCGGCGGTCTAGCCGCGACGGCAACCAGCCACGGTCAACTTGCCCTGCAATCTATTGGCATGCGCGATGATGGAGTTTACAATCGCGCAAGTTCGGCGATTTCCCTCGCGGCCATGACGTAAATGCTAATGATCGCAAGGGCGGTCTTTCTCTAACCGGCGTGAGTGCAGTTCCGCGCCTGATGGCTTCTTCTTGGCGGCTCATCCGCAGGTCTGTGCCGTGTGCGGCTGCACTTTGCGCGCCCGCTTTTCCGTAACCGCGCAATGCCACAGCTAAATCGAACTAGCCGTTCATTCTAACCGTTAGGGATACTCCTCTGATTCTTTACTTGGCAACTAGGAGATTAAGTGATGCGAACGACGATTACGACGATGACCGGTCTTGTTTGCTTGACTTGTGCTGACGTCAGCATGGCGGCGACGTACACATCGACGTCGCGGACTGGAAGATCCTTTGGCAATGTCCTATCGATATCGACGGAAGCGACTGTTCCTGGAGTCGGCATCATTCGTCGTGAAAGCTTCAGGGTGGAGCCGTCCTTCGGGCTGGAATCGGTCACAATCACCGTCGATACGACGAGCGACACGGGGTTTGTGAATGCGATTGCGGTTAAGCCCACAGTTGTGCCCAGTCTGACTGAAAATCGGACGTTCGACGCTGATTTTGTGGTGACACTCCCGGCCGATTTTCCCCTACCCCCAATAACGAAGCGGGTCGAGGGCCGCTTTGAGCAGAGGGTTCGCTATACTGGATTCACAGATGCCGGACCGATGCTCGCATCTTCTGATACTGCCGGGATCAAACCAATCGGCAAGCCTCCATATTTTCTTATGAGAAACAGTCTTACATTTGCGCCTGATACGTTCACATTGAATGGAGTCTATGAGGTGATCGGTCCGACTGAATCAGCCAATACACCATTTAGTGTTGACTATGTGTTGCATAGGTCTTCGCAAATGATTTCACGCATCAAGGGGGACGAGAACTTTGGCGACAACTTCGAATTTACGCCAGTCGAACTGCACCTCCTTTATGAGCCCGTAAGGCCTATTATCTTCGGCGGCACGATCGACAACATGAATTTTAGCGCCGAGGTCCGTCCGGTACTCTTTATCTATGCGAGCGCACCCATCATCCCGGAGCCATCGTCGCTGGCGGTTGGCGTCAGCGGTTCGTTAACTTGCTTGGCCGTACGGCGCCATCGGCGCCGCTGAATCGGACGGGGCGCCACTGGAACTCAGGACCGCTCCATGATCGCCAAGCGGGCATCGTAGGTGAAGGAGGTTTGAGACCTGAGGGGTGAGGCCCGAGGGGGAAGGAGGATTTCGATTTTGTTCGTGTCGGCCAGGATGGCGGTGAGGTTGAATCGGGCCGGCAGCTTGGCTCCGGCTGGCGGGCTTGAATGATTCGAGTTTGTACCCGGGGCGGCCCCCTCCCCAGCCCTCCCCGCGAGGGGGGAGGGGGCTGGAAGATTCATGGGCTCTGGGACCGACGGGATTGGCGCGCTGCCGGCTATGGCGCCGCGGATGGGGTCGCGATGATTCTGCGACTGGGGAGCGTCATTGCCCGCGGCGTCGCTAGTCGCAAAAGAATCCCGAGCCCGCGGGTCGAACTCGTAGCCGTTCACCCGCACTTCGGCGCCCGGCGGCAGGCCGGAGAGGACGAGCCACAGGTCGTCGTCCGCTTCCAGGCCCGTGGGGCGGTGGAACGTGCGCGTCCAGCGGAGGCGGCCGTCGGCGTTCGGCTCGCACTGCCAGGGGTCGCGCAGTCGGATCGAGTGGGCGAGGAACATAGGAAGGAAGCTGTGAGCTATAAGCTTTAGGCTTTAAGCTGTTAGCCAGAACGAGCCATCCCGCGAACGCAGCATGCACATCGTCCTCTGGCTACCAGCAAACAGCTTATAGCTAACAGCTAACAGCTAACAGCTAACAGCTCTACTGCTCGAAACTCTGCGTCACGCTGACTTCGCGGACTTGGCGGGCATCGGGTTCGTAGATTCGCAGGCGGACCTGCAGCCCGACCAGCGGCACGTCGTACGGCGGGGCCGTCTCGCGCTCGCCGACGTCGTCGACGCCGTAAGCTTGCAGGGCGCTGCCTGCGCCGTTGAGCGAATCGACGTCCAGCGCCGTGTCGTACTTGACGAGATCGTCCAGGCCGTTTGTACCTTGATCGGTGACGACGTCGGCGATTTGTGGGAACAAGACCGCCGCATCCTGATTGATGCCGTCGTTTTCGTAATGGAACGACCAGGTGTCATACACGGCCGGAAAGCCGACCAGGTTTGTGCGATTCCGCGGATGCCAGCCGGGCTGATGGGCCGTGTGAAAGACCGGGCTTTCGATCTTCACCGTGGCGAACGTGCTGCGCAGCTCCGTAAGGCCGCGCAGCGGAGCACTGGCGGTTGCGGCCATGGCGGAACCGGTGGGCAACGGCCAGAGCAGGTTGCTGGCTCCCGGCTGAACGGCCCAACCAAGGTCGACGTAGGCGCCGAAACTGGCGGGCGGAGTAGTCCTGGAGATGGCCGTCGCCGCAGCGGCGGGCCAGGCGACGTCGCCCGGCTGCAGGACGGCGGCGGTGGCGGCGGCGAACAGCGGGGCGCCGGCGTCATAGATCCGCACGTCGAAGGCCAGCAGATCGGAGAGCACCAGGTAGTCGTTGTCGCTATTGGTGTTGGTCAGCAGGTGAGGAAAATCCGAATTGCGCACGCGGCCTGCCCGAAATTCCCGCTTGCTAAGCTCGCCCAGCGTGTTGGCAAGCCACATGTTGGCGGCTGGATCGTAACGGACCGAGACGTTGGCGGGCCGATTGTTACTGGGCTTACTGCTGTCGAACGGCCACGGGCCAAGCCAGGGGGCAATGAGATAGGCCCGCCGATAGAGCCGCCGCATGCCTGGTTCGAGCCGATTGCCGTCGACGATTGTTTCGTCCTGCGGAGTTGAAGGGTCGTCGGCCGGGTTCTCGCCAGCATACCAGACGACCTCGGCCAGCGGCGACTCGACCGTCACGACGGCGCCAGTCGCGACGTTTTCCACCTGCGCGGCGAACGGTTCGCTTTCGCTGCGGACGGTCAGGGCGAGGACGTCGTCCCAATCGCCCAGGGCGCCGGCATTGGTGACGTCGCCTTCATACCACGCAAGGCTCGAAGTGTAGGGGGTGCGAGTCATCGGATCGCCGCCGCTGGGAATCGCCGAGGTAGCGAAGTCGATGCCGTCGGGGCGGTTGTCGCCGTTGCCATCGCTAAGCAGCGAACTGGGCCGGCTGTCGTTCCACTGCCCTTCGATGTATTCAATGTAACCCTGATTCTCGGCCGGTTGGACCCAGGTGCGGCCGGCGCAGGTGGCGCCGGCCAGGTCGAGCTGCAGTCGGTTGCGGACCTGGCGAAGCTGGCCGCCCGCTTCGATCATCGCGCGACGATTGCGGATGCCGCCGCTGAGGTTGGCAAACAGGTTTACCACGGCGGCCATCATCACCAGCGTCACGGCCAGCGCGACGAGCATTTCGATGAGCGTGAGGCCGGCGCGGGCGGAAAGCGGAGAGCGGAGAGCCGAGAGCGGAGAGCGGCTCCCCACTGCCCACTGCCCGCGAAGGCAGAAAGAGAAGAGCGGAAGGCGGAGCTTGGGCCCGACCGGCACAGCGGGCGTGTGCGGGCGGAGTATCGGCGCGGGTGGGCGGCGGTCGGACATGGGCG
>JADLBW010000201.1 GCA_020847515.1 Pirellulales bacterium
CAATCCCCAATCCCCCTTACCCCCGTCCCCAGTCACATGCCCACCTTCCGCGCCCTCTACACCGACTACCCCTGGGCCGACATCGCGATCGAGCGGTCCATCCTCGCCGAGGTCGACTGCGAAATCGTCGCGTCTCCCGACAATCAGGAGGCCACCCTCGCCAACCTGGCGCCCGGCGTCGATGCCATCCTCACCTGCTGGGCCAAGGTCACCGCCCGCGTCATCGACGCCGCCGACCGCTGCCGCCACATCGCACGCACCGGCATCGGGCTCGATAACATCGACGTCCCGCACGCCACCTCCCGCGGCATCCTGGTGACCAACGTCCCCGACTACTGCATCAATGAGGTCGCCGAGCACGCGCTGGCCCTCATCTTCGCCCTGGCGCGGAACATCGCCGGCTATCACCTCGCCGCCAAGCAAGGCCAGTACGACCTGGTCGCCGGACTGCCCGCCGAACGCGTCAGCGGCAAAACCCTCGGCATCGTCGGCCTCGGTCAAATCGGCAAAATCCTCGCCGCCCGCGCCGCCGCCGTCGGCATGCGGGTCGTGGGGACGAATCGGTCCGGTCGGCCGGTGCCAGGGGTCGAGCTGATGCCGCTCGACCAACTGCTTCGCCAGAGCGATTACGTGTCGCTCCAAGCCCCCCTGACCGCCGATACGAGGCATTTGATCAATCGCCAGACCCTCCAGTTGATGAAACCGACGGCCTACCTCGTGAACACCTCCCGCGGCGGCCTGGTAGACCACGCCGCCCTGGCCGAGGCGCTGGCCGACCGCCGCCTCGCCGGCGCCGGGCTCGACGTGCAAGAACCCGAGCCCCCTGACCTCGCCCAGCCCCCCTGGAACGATCCCCGCGTGATTGTGACGCCCCACGTGGCCTTTTACTCCAGCCAGGCTACCGAAGAGCTACGGACCCGCGTCGCCCGCCAGGTGGCCGCCTACCTCCGCGGCGATACGCCGGAGAATGTCGTCAACCCCTCCGTGCTGGCCCCCACAAGCCGTTCGTAAGCGGCCGATCCGCTCCGCCTGGCGCCATCGTCGCCGCCGGCGCCTTCCCCCTATTCGCGCCTTGGGCGTCTTCTCTTTGACGATCCCTCGCGGGCGGCCTATATACCGTTGGTAAACCCTATCGTCGCCGCAGGCCAGGACCGGCTTCGGCCCGCCTGCGCGCGTGTGGGGGAGACCGCTCTGCCTGAGCCTGCACCTGTAGTTGGCCTTCGTCATGGAAGAAGCGAAACCTCGGCCCGGAAAACCGGGCGATCGAGCGCAGATCGCAGCCGAAAAGCTGCGAGCCTTGCGCGAGCGCGCCAATCTGGCGCTCGAGGAGCATCGCAGCCGTCTGGCCCAGATCGAGACGGAGCTCAACCTCCGCGTCCGGCAGCTCGCCGAAGAATTCGAAGCCACCTCGGCTCGGCTCCAACAGCAGTCGAGCGAGGGTCGCGACGGCGAAATCGCCTCCCTCCACGCGCAACTCGAAGAAGGTCGCCAAAAACACGAGAAATTCGTCGAGCAGCTCGCCCTCGCCCGACGCCAGCTCGATGCCATTCAATCGCAGCCCTGCACGGCCTGCCAGGAGGCCGCCAACCAGCTTGCTGACGCCCAGAGCGAAATCCGCCAGCTCCGCGACGAGCTCGACGCCGCCGAGCGCCAGCGCGACGAGGATCGACAGCGGCATGAAAAGTTCAGCGAACAGGTCGCCGCTGCCCGCGCCGCCATCGCTGAGCTGCAAGCCAGGTCGGGCGACCAGTCCGCCCAACTGCTCGCCGACCTCGAAGCCCTCCGCCGCGAGAAGGCGGCTGCCGACGAGCGACTCGACGCCCTCGCGCGCGATCTCGAATCGGTCCGCGCCCAGCGCCGGTCGGCCGAAGAGCGAATCGACGAGCTGAACGCCGAGCATGTCGCGTCACTAGAAGCCGCCCGCCGCGATGCGGAGCTGGAAATCGCCGCGCGCCAGGGTCGCTGCGCCGAGCTGGAGGCGGATCTGGCCGCGCGCTCCGAAGCGGCCGGCGATTTAGAGCGCCAATGCGACCAGTATCGCCAAACCCTCGCTTCGCTCCACGATCAGCTTGCCCGCCTTCAAGCCGCCAGCGACGCCGCTGCCGACGCGGCGGCGCGACGCCAGACCGAATCGGACGCCGCTCGCAGCGAATTGGAAACCCGGCTGGCGGCTCTGAATGGCGAGCTCGCCTCAGCCCGGGCCGAGCTAGCCCAAGCCGACGCGGAAGCTGCCAGCCAGGCGGGTTCGCTGTCCGATCAGTTGCTCGCCGCCCAAGCGGCCAGCGCCGAACTATCGCAGCGGCTGGCAGCGCTGGAAACCGAGCGAGTCGAACATGAAACGCAGTCCGCCCAGCAACGCGCCGCGGCCGAGGCGAACCAGGCGAAGCTCACCGACCGCATCGCCGCCTTGGAAGCCCAGCAGGCGACCCTGTCCCAGGAACTGACTGCAGCGCTGGCCGACTGCCGTCGCTTTGAGCAAGCCGCCCAAGACGCCCAGCAGCAACTCGCCGCCAGCGGCGCCACCGACGCCGCCATGGCCGAGCTGCAGCAGCAACTGGCGCTCGCTCAATCCCGCGGCGACGAAAGCGATCGCGCCGCCCAGCAGTCGCAGCTCACGATCGACTCGCTGCAGGCCCAGTTGCAGCAGCTTCGCGAATCGACATGCCCGGCGGCCGAATTAGCAGCCCTGCAACAGAAGTTCGATCTCGCCCTGGCCGACGTGCAGCAGCTTAAGCGCGACAACGATCAGCTTCGCGAGGAACTGTCCGCCCGCCCGGCCGCCGATGACGGCCAGTCGCCGGAACTGGTCGCCCTGCGGGTCGAACGCGGCGACCTGGCTGCGCGCGTCCGGTCGCTCGAAACGGCGCTGGAGGCGGCGCAAGCCGCGGCGTCGCAGGGCGACGCCGACGACCTGCAGCGGCGCTTCGAAATGGCCGTCGACGACGTTCGCCAGCTCAAGCAGCAGAACGGCGAGCTGCGCGAGCAATTGTCGCAGGCGAGGTCCCCGTCGTCAGCCGCCGCCCCCCACTCCGGCCCGCTCGACTGGGCCGCCCAAAAGGCCCGCCTGATGGCGCTGCTGGAAGCCGAAGACGACGGAGGCCCCGTTTCCGCCGACCGGAAGAAAGAGCGGGCCCGCATCGAAGACGCGATCGCCGCGACCGACCGCGCACTGGCTGACAAGGATCGCGAACTGGCCGACTTGCGGGCGCAACAGCCTCGCCGCCACGCCGCCGACGTCCCCGACCCCGCGGAGCAGGCCGAGCAGATTCTGAGCGCCGAGCCGCTCATCGCCGCCGAGCGCGAGCGCCTGGCCCGGCTGCAGGGCGAGTGGGAAGAAAAGGTCCGCGCCGCCGAGCTGGAGCTCTCGGTCGAACGGGCCCGGCTCGCCCGCGAGCAGGCGACGGTCAAAGGACGACTGTTCGAATTGCAGAAATTCGAGCCCCCCTCGGCCGCCCCCGACGGCGAAGCCCGCCCTCGCCGCCGCTGGCTCTCCGCACTGGGCCTCGGCGACGAACCGCCCGACGACCAGAAGCCCAAGCCCAAATAGGCCCCCCTTCGTCTCGCCTCGGGCGGGAAGGGAAGGCCGGGGGTCGCTGGTGCGCGCGACCGCGGCAGACGCAACAAGCCCGGCGCCTCACCCGCCCGAAGTCACCCCCTCGCCCACCATCTGGTAGATCGCCAGCGGCCGCCCGTCCGGACCCGGCAATTCCTCCAGCCGAAAGGCCCCCTCGACCGCAATCGGCCGAATCGAATACTCCGCCGTTCGCCCCGGGGCCATCGTCACCAGGATGCAATCGAACAGCGCCGCCCCGGGCCCGAAACAACACTCCATGTTGTCCCGCACCAGCACGAACTGCGTGAGCCCCTTCTTCCGCAGCGTCGGGTACATGTAGCCGCGGATGCGAATCCGCTTGCCGAACAGTCCGTGAACCTTCTCAGTCAGCATCGAGCGGTCGAACCGCTCGGTCTTTTCCATCGGGAACTTGACGTCGTCGAACGTCGCCTCGACGATGCCCCCCGGCGGCGATTCCGCGGCGGCCGCCGCATCAATCGCCCGCGGCGCACGGCTCGCCCCCGACGCCGCCAGATCGGCAGGCGTCGCGACTTGGCCGCTTGCGGCGGCGCCGCTATCCGACCGCGGGCCTCGGCCGCCTATCGTAGCGGAAGACCGGGCGTCGCCCGCGCGGGCCTCGCGAACGCCGGAGGCGTCGCTGCAGCCGCCGAGCGCAGGCAACAGCCCCAGGGCGGCGACGGCAATCCAGGCTCGCGTCATTTCGCGTAGTCGGCTTCCAACACGTACGTCGGCCCTCGCGAGGTGTCCCCCGCGTTCTGCGAAAAAATCCGCAGCGTACCGCCCATGCGGTACAACCCTGGGCTGTAGCTTAACCGCTGGTTGGTCGCCATGGCCACCGCGACCTGGTCAAAATACTTGACGCTGCTCAAATCGCCAAAGCAGCACTGGGCGTTGTCCCGCACCAGCAGAAACGTGCGGATGCCGTTGGCGACCGCGCTGCCGCCGTCGCTGTAATGCGATCCCGGCCGCATGTACCCCTTGATGAACACCTTCTGGCCGTCGAGCTTGGCCGCCTCCGGCGGAATGAAATGATCCCCCCGCAGGTCCACTTCATCCGGCCGCAGGTCGATGAACGACGTCCGGACATACCCCTCCGGCACTTCGGTGGCGTGCAGGTAGCCGGAAAACGCCAGACCCCCTGCCAGGCAAACCGCCGACAGCGCCGTCCCCGCCTTGGCCAGCCCGCCGCCGGAAAACTGATCCGGACTGGCCCGCATTACCGACAACGACCGACAGCCCAGCGCCAACCCGAGCAGCGCCAGCGGGCTTAAGCTCAAGGCGTCCTCGAAATTGCCGCCCGAGAGGAAGATCGCCGTCGACAACAGCCCAAACACCAGCGAGGCCACGGCCGTCGTGCTCAGCGGCTTGTAATCGAACGGCTCGCTCTCTACCGCAGCCCCCCGGGCTGCCAATGCGTCAGTCGCCATATTCGCTCTCGAAGTGTTCTCTCGCGTTCGCTCGGCGAGCGTGCCGTTTGCCGCCTCGGCTCGCGGCCTGCTTAGGGGCCCGCCCCTTCCTGCGACGATCGGGGATCGGTGCCCCGCAGCAGCACGGCAAAAATGCCCAGCAGTGCCAACGCCGCCAAAATCGGCACGCCAATAATCTTCAGCTTGCTCGGCGCGGGCAATTCCGCATCCGTCGCGACCGGTCCCGCGGCCCGCGGCTTAGCGGCCGGCGCCTCCGCCGGGGTCCCTTCCTGTGATTGTACGTCGCTCGCGCCGCCAGCGTTCGCCCCCCCGGCCGCTGGCGGCTTGGCCTCCGCCTGGGCCGCCGGCCCTGGGGGCGGAGCGTCCGCCGCCGGCGCCGCCGTCCCGTTGGGCGCACTGGCCGCCTTGGCCAGAAAACTGAACGCCGATAGGCTCCTCGCCCGCTCAACCGTCTCCGCGTCGAGCGATTCAAGCTCAGCCAGCGCCGCCTGCCCGCGCTGGCCCACTTCGCCCGGCTGTTCCGCCGCCACCAACAGGTAGGAGGCCACCGGCTGCCGGATCCAGTCGTCCTTTTCCGAGTCTTTGAACATCGTCACCAGCCGCGGCATCACTTCCCAATCCTCCCAGCGGGTGAGATCGGGAATCACCTGGTCGGCGAACTCCTTGTGATCCAGGGCCAGCCGCATCGATTCCAGCAGCTTTTCCCGCGGCAGGATGTCGGTCTCCTCGCCGTGAAACCGCAGCGCCATGATCGCCGAATGGAGATTCTTGTACTCCACCGTCGGATTGCCCAGGAACTTCTCGTTGACCAAGGCCAGCCCGTCGGAGCCCTTGAGCTTCAGATAGCACGCGATGAGCGCATCGAGGCTTTCTTTCTTCCGCCGCTCGTCGGCATGCATCATTTCGTCCGTCAGCCCCATGCCGACGGCGGCGCCGCTGGCGCCGCAGTTGACCAGCGCCGCTGCGATGCCCGGCTTCATGAGCTGGTAGTCATACCGCAGCAGTTTCTCCAGCCTGGCCACGTCTTCCGGCTGCCCGCACACCCCCAGCATCGTCAAGTACAATCGCCGGCCCGACGGACCGACCGACGGATCATTGATCCACTCGATCAACCGGTCGTGCTCCATATGCGGCGCCAGCGCGGTAATCTCGGCGTACGGCGCCCGCGCGAATTCATCGTAGGCGTCCTGCGCCAACAGCGGATCGGCGTCTTCCAGGTGCTTCTGGAAAAACACCAGCCGCTCAATTCCGCTCGCCGGCAGCCCCGGCAGCCTCCGCACGTACTCGACGGCCCGATCCGACAGCGGCACCGGCGTCGTCCACTCGATCTTGTCGGGGGTGATCGCCGCCAGGCCCGTGATGAGAAATCGCTTCTCGGGCGGATCTTGCCCGAAGTACACCACGTCCAGCTCCTTCGCGCCGCCGAGTTTCTCCTCGCCGCGCAGCACCTCGACGATGCGGAACTTCGCTGTCGCCAGCGCCGCGCCGGCAGCCCCGGCCGCCGGCGCCGCGGCGACCGACTCAGGGATCGGCGCCGCCAACTGCGCGATCACCGCCCCGTCGGCGCTGGCGATCTCCTGTCCCAGCGTTTGCATCGCCGCGCTGCAGAACGGGCATCCCTGCGCTTGCCGGATCGCCGCCACGACGACGCCGACCGCCAGCAGCACGCCGAAGACGAACGCCAACAGCCGCTTATGCCTCGAATGAATCGCTGCAAACATCACAAACTCCTCGCCCAGAAACGGGTACTCCCAAGACGCTCATTGTACCCCCGCCCAGCCCCAGGCCAACGGCGCACCAGTCCAGCGGCCAGAGCCAGCCCGAACTGGGCGTCATTAGGGAAAGAACAGGAGGCGATAGCCCCTGTATTGAAGGTCAAGGCATTCGGACGCGGACGACGGATGCTCTTCTCTATTATTCCCCAGAAAGATTCCCCAGAAAGATTTGGATTCCAGGCAGTGCCGGTGCGGAGCAGGGTTTGCTCCATGCGGCCGTGATTCGCCAACCGTGATGCGAGCGCTCCAATAGGGCACGCCACAACTTGCTGTGGTCACCGCGCTGTGCTGGCCGCATTCCGCTACAATGCCCGGCGGGGCGCTAATAGGAGGTCATTTCATGGCTCGTCTTTGTCTGGCAATTGCGTTGGCCGTCTTTGCGGAGTTCTCGACTACCGCTGAGGAAATCCCGCTCAAGGAAATCTGGGCGCTCAACATGCCCGGCAC
>JADLBW010000202.1 GCA_020847515.1 Pirellulales bacterium
CGCCGTGCTGGTCTTCCGCGACGAATCCGAACGCAAACGGACCGAAACCGCCCTCCGCAACGCCGACCGCCGGAAGGACGAGTTCCTGGCGACGCTGGCTCACGAATTGCGCAACCCCCTGGCGCCGATCTCCACCGGCTTGGAGATCCTCGCGCAATCGGCCCACGACCCGCGCGCCATCGACGAGCTACGCGCCATGATGCAGCGGCAAACGCAGCACATGGTGCGGCTGATCGACGACTTGATGGACGTCTCGCGCATCACCCGCGGCAAGCTGGAGCTGCGCAAGGACCGCGTCGATCTGGCCGACGTCGTCCGGCTCGCCGTTGAAGCGACCCGACCAATCATCGAACAGGATCGCCACGAGCTCATCGTGCGCATGCCCGACGAGCCGCTCCTGCTCTACGCCGACGCCAACCGACTGACCCAGGTGATCGTCAATCTCCTCAACAACGCCGCCAAATACACGCCCGCCAGGGGTCGCATCGAGATCGCCGCCGAGCGCGCCGGCAACGAAGTCAGCCTGACGGTCTCCGACACCGGCATTGGCATTCCCAGCGACAAATTGGGCTGCGTCTTCGACATGTTCGAACAAATCGAACAACACGGCCAGTTCGGCCATTCAGGCCTGGGAATCGGCCTGACTTTGGTGCAGCGGCTAGTTGAGCTTCACGGCGGCAGCGTCCAGGTCGAGAGCCCCGGCCGCAATCAGGGCACTACGTTTCGCATCCGAATTCCCGTCATGCCGCCTTCCGCGGCGCCCACCAACGGGGCCGCTGGCCAGCGCCAGTTCCAGCCTCCCGCCGTTAAGCGGCGCATTTTGGTGGTTGACGACAACGCCGACGCCCTCGAAACGCTTAGCCGCCTCGTCTCGCTCTTAGGAGGCGACGTCCGCCGAGCCCACGACGGCCTGGAGGCCCTCGAAGTCGCCCAAGCCTTCCAGCCGGAGATCGTGCTGATGGACCTCGGCATGCCCCGCCTCAACGGCTACGAAGCCGCCCGGCGCATGCGACAAGAGCCCTGGGGCCGGCAACTTACCCTTGTAGCCACCAGCGGCTGGGGGCAGCAGAGCGATCGCCAGCGGACTGCAGACGCCGGCTTCGATCATCATCTCGTAAAACCCATCGAAACCGCCGCCTTGCGGGAAGTCCTGAATGTGTCCCCGTAAGCGCCGGTCTTCTACCCGCTTTCGCCGGCGTAGCCGCTCCCCACGCCTGGCCCCGCGCGCCGCTATACTGGTGGCGGCGCCGATCCATTTTCCAACCCGGAGAAAGGGGCGCGGGTGTGCCATGTCCACGTCCGCGTGGACATGCCCGATTTCCCCTCCAGAACATGGCCACGACTGGTGACGTCCGTGGCCATGACGCCTGCGCTATTGATGCCTGCGCCGCTAATGAACCCGTTGTGCTATCGACTCTCGGCTCGCAGCCAGAATTAGGCTATCTCCCTCTGGCCGTCGGCCGCTAGCCGCTAGCCGACAGCCAGGGCAGGGTTCCTTAGTCGCTCAGATCTCAATAGTTCGAAAAACGGATCGCCCCGGTACTGATGGCTCGGCCTTGCGATGGCCCGCCGAACGCCCCCGCTCATCGCCCAAGCTCAATCAACTGCCAACCAACCCTCTTCGCATCGAGATCGCAAACCATGTACGCTCTCCGCAATACGCTGCAGCTCGCTCGTTTCGCCGTAGCCTGCACCGCCGCATGGCCCCTGGCGGCGGCAGATACTCCGTTCGTTCAGCACCAGAACATTGTCTATGCCGAAGTCGATGGCGTTGGACTGCTGATGGACGTCTTTACGCCAAATGGTCCGGGCAACGGCCGGGGCCTGGTCAACGTCATAAGCGGCGCCTGGCACTCGGACCGCGGCAAAATTAACGACCACCTTCGCGCGCAAACCTTTCATATTCTCTGCCGCCGAGGATACACCGTGTTCGCCGTCCGCCCCGGATCAATCACCAAGTTCAGCGCCCCGGAAATGATCTCTAATCTCAATCAAGGCATTCGCTGGGTCCGCGACCATGCCGACCAATACCATGTCGATCCCGATCGCTTGGGACTCATGGGCGCTTCCGCCGGCGGTCACCTCGCCTGCCTGGCCGCCGTCACGGCAACAGGCGATCGAGGCCACGACAGCGGCAAGTCGACAGGCAACGGCAACGGCGACGGCCAGCCGACGACGCCCAGCCCCGTCAAGGCCCTCGCCGTCTTCTTTCCTCCCACCGATTTTCTCAATTGGGACGGCCATCCCATCGACCTTTCGGCCGATAGCCGCATCGGCAAGGCCGCGCGGCGGCTGGCCCTGCCCCAGGGCGCCGACCCCGCTGCGAGCGAGCGCCTCGAAGACGCCCTTAAAGCGATTTCCCCGGCGCGCCTCGTAACCGCCGACGCCCCGCCGACGCTGCTCATCCATGGCGACGCCGACCCGGTCGTTCCGCTACAGCAGTCCCAGGCCCTGCGCGACGCGCTGCAACAGGCGGGCGTGCCCGTCGAGCTGATCGTCAAGCCGGGCGGCGGCCACCCGTGGTTTACGATTCCGGTCGAAGTCGCCAAGCTGGCCGACTGGTTCGACAAGCAACTGCTGCCCGATACTACAGCATCGCCCGTCGATTCAGCCCCGTAGAGTCATCGATTCGGCTTGCGAATCCTCGCCGACGCCGCCGTAATGCACCGCCAGCCAAATGGTCGTCTCCGCAGGATCGGTCCATTGCACCCGATGACGCGTGCGAGCCGGAATAAAGAGGTGATCGCCGGTCGCCAACTTTCGCACCTCCCCATTCTCGAACTCCACCCGCCCGCCGCCCTGGACGACCAGCACCCATTCGTGTTCCTGCTGGTCGTACCAAAAGCCCTCCGCCGAAGCCTGCCCTCGCGAAACGATTCGCTCAATCCGCAGCCCCGCCGCCTCGTGGAGCGTCATAACGACTTCCTCCGGAACGGCCTGGGGCAAATCGTACAAGTTCAATTTCTTGCCAGACGTCATATTGCAACCTTACTGACCAAATATTCTTGCACAGCTTTCTTCCTTACACGCAACAGTCCACCGATACTCGCGCCGATCCCCCGCCGCGTCAATCCGCCACCCCACCGCCCGCCACCCCACCGCCCGCCACCCACTGCCCACTGCCCACTGCCCACTGCCCACTGCCCACTGCCCACTGCCGACAGCCCATAGCCATACCCCCGCCCCAACCGCCGCGCCCTGAGGCCCATACATGCCGCCGCGTCCCTATCTTGTATTGGAGGCCAACCATCGCCAGCTCTCCGCCGCGCCCCCGAAACTCGCCCTCCTTCCCTGGGGAGCCACTGAGGCGCACAACTGGCACCTGCCCTACGGAACCGACGTCATTGAAGCGACCCGCGTCGCCGAGCGGGCCGCCGAACTGGCCCACCAGCGCGGCGCCTCTGTGGCCGTACTGCCGACGATCCCCTACGGCAACGACGAGCAGCAACTCGATCAGGTCGCCACGGTCAGCTTCACCACCGCCACCGCGCTAGCCGTGCTCCGCGACGTTATCCGCTCGCTCGCACGGCAAGGCATCGATCGGTTGGTGATCGTCAACGGCCACGGCGGCAACCAGTTTCAGGGGCTCGTCCGCGACCTGCAGTCAGAATTCGGCGTGCTGATCGTCGTCGTCAATTTCTATCAACTCGCCCCCGCCGTCGCTCAGGCCACGTTTGAAGCCCCCGGCGACCATGCTGACGAGATGGAGACCAGCCTGCTGCTCTTCCTCTGTCCCGACCTGGTGGAACTGGAGCATGCCGGCCGCGGCCAGCGCGTTCCCTTTGCAATTAAGGCCCTCGCGCAGCCTGGCGTGTGGACCCCTCGGCCCTGGTCCAGGAGCCATCCCGACACCGGCAGCGGCGATCCCGCCCGCGCGACGGCCGACAAGGGCCGCCGTTACTTCGAAGCCGTAACTCAGGCGCTGGCCGACCTGCTGTGCGAATTGGCTGCTGCCCGCAAGGGCCAGCTTCCGTACGTCTGATCCCCTGCGTCACTCCCCTCGTGTGCGTCCGCCAGCCGCTCAAAAAATCTCGATCTCGGTCGCCCCCATGCCGCCTATCCCCGATGCAGCCGCCGCCGAGCCCGTCGTCGTGGCGGTTGATCTGGGCGGCACGAAGCTCGCCGCCGGCCTGTTCACCGCCGCGGGCGTCGCCCATCAGCGGCGCGCCACTCCGCTGGCAGGCCGACAGGGCAGGGCGGTCGGAGCGCTGATCGTCGAGGAAGTCCGCCGCCTGCTCGATCAAGCCCTCGCCGCCGGCCATCCCGTCGGCGCCATCGGCATTGCGATTCCCGGCATCGTCGACGCCCGCACTGCGCGGGTCTGGGCGCCAAACATCCCCGGCTGGGACGATTACCCTCTACGGGATGAAGTCGCTGCCTCCCTGCCTGTGGCCGCTCGTCCCGCTGGCGGCAATGTAACTGCCCCGGCCGTGCCCATCATCCTCGATAGCGATCGCGCCGCGTACATCCTTGGCGAAGCATGGCAGGGCGTCGCCCGCGGCTGCCGCGACGCCATCTATCTGGCCGTCGGCACCGGCATCGGCGCGGGCATCCTCGCCGGGGGGCAGGTCCTTCGCGGCGTTGGCGGAGTCGCCGGCGCCATCGGCTGGCTGGCCCTCGATCGCCCCTTCTCGCCCGACTACGCGACCTGCGGCTGCTTCGAGCTGCACGCCTCCGGCGCCGGGCTCGCCCACGCCGCACTTCGACTGTTGCACGACCGCGCGGATTATCAGGGCGTCCTGCGCACCGCCCCCAGCCTCGCCGCCCGCGAGGTGTTCGACGCCTACCAGGCAGGCGACCCGCTGGCGCACGACGTCTTGCGACAAGCCGTGGAATTCTGGGGCATGGCCGTCGCCAACCTTGTAAGCCTCTTCAATCCCGAGAAAATCATCTTCGGCGGCGGCGTCTTCGGACCTGCCGTCCAGTTCCTTCCCGCGATAGCGGCCGAAGCACGTCGCTGGGCGCAGCCGATCAGCGTCGACCAGGTCGAGCTCGTCGCCGCCCGCCTTGGCGCCGACGCCGGCCTCTACGGCGCCGCCCGCCTCGCCCTGGAAGCGGCCAGCCTCGATCCCCGTTGAAATCTGAGTCCGCAGAATTTAGAGATGCTCGCGAATGAACGCGAATGAATCGTTGGAAATCGTCTCACAATCCCCCTCCCTCGCAGGGAGGGCCCAGGGGAGGGATTGAACCTACCGGCCGACGCAACTCCTCGCCCAACCGCTCAACACGCAGCGCCATCAACCCGCACAAGCCCACTAAAGCCAGCTCACCCACACAACCCTCCCCGCCATCATTCCCCCTTTCGCGTCCTTTCGCGTGATTCGCGGGACAACTCCATATAGCCCGACAACTGAGCACGACGGACCGATCTCCCACGTACCGCCCATGCGCCGCCACAACCTCGTCTTCGCCGCCGCGTGCCTGGGGATGCTGCTGTTCGGGGTCGTGTTTCTGTCGCTGGGGTCGGTGAACAACATGCTCGCCGAGCGTTTCGCGCTGGACGACGTCGCTATCGGCACGCTCACCGCCCTGTTGCCGCTGGGCATCCTCGTCGGTTCGCTCGTGTTCGGGCCGGTGGTCGACCGCTTTGGCTATCGTTGGATGCTGGTAGGCGCGTCGCTCGTGGTCGGCGCCGGCCTCGAAGGACTCGCCCTTGCGACCAGCAAACCGCTCGTACAGGCCTGCGTCTTCGCGATCGGCTTCGGCGGCGGCGTCCTCAACGGCGCCACCAACGCCCTGGCTGCCGACATGAGCGAAGGCCAGCGGGCCGCGCGGCTCAGTCTGCTGGGGGTCTTCTTCGGCATCGGCGCCCTGGCCATGCCCGGCACGCTCGCATTGCTTTCGCAAGTCTATTCATCCACCAGCATCGTCGCCGCCATCGGGGCGTCGGTCCTCATCCCGGTCGCCTACTGCCTGGCCATCCCCTTCCCGCCGCCGAAGCAGCGGGACGACGCCGCGCTGGCCGACGGCCTGGCGCTCCTTCGCGATCCCATCTTCCTGCTCGCGGGCCTGGCATTGGCCATCCAGAGCGGCATGGAAGGGATGTCGAACGACTGGATCACCCGTTACTTCAAGAAGGTCACCCTCTCCGGGCAACTCCATCGCGAGTGGCAACTGCAACTGGGACTGGTGGCCGTCGCCGGGGCGATGATGCTCGCCCGCCTGGCGCTCGCCGGCCTGCTGCAGCGCGTCAGCTCGCGCATCGTCCTGGTTGCGAGCATCGCCTTAACCGCGGCCGGCGCCCTCATCCTCCGCGCCGCGCCCGGCTATGCCCTGGCGCTGCTGGCCGCGGTGCTCATCGGCGCCGGCCTGGCGGCCGTGTTTCCCATCGTCCTCAGCTACGTCGGCGACCTGTACCCGCGACGCTGCGGCACTGCCTTCAGCACGATCTTCGTCATCGCCCTGGCCGGCAATATGACGATCAACAAGACCTTTGGCTACGTGGCGCACGCCCACGGCGTCGAGCAATACGCCACCATGATGCTCCTCTGCCTGGCCGGCTCCGCGATTTTACTGACCCTGGTAGTTCTGCGACTGAACCGAAACCCTGTAAGCGAACGACGATGAATAACCTCGCCACCCAGTGGCTCCAAAACGCCACCGCGGTCATGAACCGCATTCACGAAACCCAAGGCCCCGCCATTCGCCGCGCCGCCGATGCCATGGCCGACTCGATCGAGGCCGGCCGCTGGGTCCACACCTTCGGCTGCGGCCATGCGACGATCCCCGTCGAAGAAATGTACCCCCGGATCGGCGGCTTCGTCGGCTTTCACCCCATGGTCGAGCTGCCGCTGACCTTCTTCACCCGCATCACTGGCGAGATGGGCGTCCACCAGTTCCTCTTCCTCGAGCGGGCCGAGGGCTACGGCGTCGAAATCATGAAGGGCTACCAGTTCGACCCCCGCGATACGATGTGGATCTTCTCCCACTCGGGCATCAACAACGTCAACATCGACGTGGCGCTCGAAGCCCAGAAGCGAGGCCTGAAGGTCGTCGCCTACGGCTCAGCCGCCGCCGCTAAGGGGAAGCAAACCCGCCACTCCTGCGGCAAGACGATCTTCGACATCGCCGACGTCGTCGTCGACTCCTGCGCCCCGGCCGAAGACGCCTCGGTGCCGCTGAAGAACCACCAGGACAAGGTCGGCCCGGTCTCGACGATGGCGTTTGTCACCTGCGTCTGGATGACCGTCTGCACCGTGGCCGAAGTCCTCGCGGACCGCGGCGTGAAGCTTTACATCCACCCCTCGCACAACGTCCCCGGCGACACCACCGCCCACCAGCGGCTCGACGCCGCCCTGGCCGAATACAAACGCCGCA
>JADLBW010000203.1 GCA_020847515.1 Pirellulales bacterium
CAGAATTCAGAATGTTACTCATTCTGCATTCTGAATTCTTCATTCTGAATTTGGCGGCTGCTCCCTCACTTCGCCAATGCCGCCGAGCCGGCGACCAGGTGGGCCAGCGGGCCGTGGCGAAACGTGGTGCTCGGTCGCGATGAAACCGCGGGTGCGCGAGTGACGACGGGCGGAAGCTCCTGGCCGCCTGCACCTGCAACCACTTCGTCGCTGGTTTCGTCGGTTTCGTCGCTGCCAAAGACAAGCTGGCACGTGCCGATTTCCATGACGCCGCTGCTTTCCAAGCCGCTCGTTTCTGTCGCAATGGCAATGGCCCCTTCCGTTTGCTGGTGGGCACCCTCCTTGGGCAATTCGCCGCGCACCACGCGCACCTCGCGGGGGGCCTGAATGCCGACTCGCACCGTGTTGCCGGTAACGCGGAGGATCGTCACCGTGATCTGCTCCCCGATCTTGATCTGCTGCTGCTGCTTCCGAGACAAAACCAACATGACACACTCCTTTGCTTGAAAACCGTCTGAAACAGAGAACCCCAATCAGCCGCCGCTCGTGCCATTTGTTTGGCGAGCGGTGCAATCGTAGGCAGGTTCAATGCACTGGTCATGCCGGCCGGCGCGGAAAAAACTGTTCGTCGCCGTAAGTCCTTGCAGTGTCTCGGTCAATGCACAAATAACCACCATTCGAGTTCGGTGGACATTTGGTATCGATCTTACAAAGCGCGTGAAAAGTTTGCCAAAGCCGCCCTTTAACGGCTCTTGCGCTTGGGGCGGCCCTTTTGCTTTGCTTGCGCTGCTGCCAAGGCACCCGGCGCGTCGGTGGGGTCGAGCGATTGGACCGTCGCTTGGGCTTCGCTCAAGGGCTGGCCATCAGGTGCGGTGAGAACCAGATGAATGCCGAGCGGCGCATCGAGCGGCCCGGCGGTGCGGACGGCTAGCTGGCGAAGGAGTTGCTGGCCAATGGCGGTGGTCGCTCCGGGAAGAAAGCGAACGACGGAATTGGCGGCGTTTTGACTCTCGCCGCTTGCCGGAATCCATTCGGCCACCGGCGTTTCATTTTCGCCGCGCCTGGCGAAGACCTGATTGCCCGCGACGCGCAAGGCCCCGGCGGCCAGTTCGATCGTCGCCCTTACACCGCCGTGTTCGGCGGTCAGCGCGATGCTGAGCGTCGCCCCGTCCAGGTTGCTGGCGTCGGGATCGAACACTCGGGCCTCCAGATCGATGGGGTGCTGTCCCGCGTCGCGGCCAATGAGCAGCCGCGCTTTGGAGAGCTTGATCGACGGCCCGATACTCACCGCCGGCCAGAGCAGCGCCGTCTGGTCGAGGCTGCTGGTGAGAATGCTATCGCCGTCGGGTGAAAAATGAACTGCCGTCAATTCGGCCGTGTGCCGCTTGAGGCTCAGCACTTCCTTCCCGCTATCGAGGTCCCATAGCTTGGCGATGCCGTCCTGGCTGCCGGTCGCCGCGCGGCGACCGTCGGGCGAAACGGCCGCGCTGGTCACGGCGGCGGTGTGGCCCGTCAACACATGATGAGCCCTGTCCGCATCGCCGGCGAGATTCCACACATACGCATTGTTGTCGTCGCAGCCGGCGATGAGCCGTTGGCCGTCGGGCGAGAACGTGGCGAAGAGGACGGCGTCGGGATGCGGCAGCACGCCGCCGGCGATCGTCGCGGGCTGACCGGTCGCGGCATCCCAGAGGCGGGCCGTGTGGTCGTCACCCGCGGTAAGGATTAGCTTGCCGTCTGGCGAATAGAGCGCCGAGCGGACGCGGCTGCGGTGTCCGGCGAGCGTGGCTGTTAGTGTTGCGCCGCCGCCGCGGACGAGCCAGGTTTTTGCCGTGCCGTCGTCGCCGGCGGTGAGGAGCGTGGCTTCGTCCTCGGTCTCGTGCGGGGCGAAGGCGACGAAGTTGAGGCTCGCCGCGCCGGCGGCGGTCGGGTGCGGGCGGACCAGGCGGAGGACGACGCGGCCGTAGTTTTCACTTTTTGGATCGACCGACCAGAGCTTCACGTCGCCATCCGAGCTGCACGTGGCGACCAGGCGGCCCAGCGGCGAGAAAGCCGCGGCGGTCACCGGGCCGTGCGGGCTGAAGATACGTTCGAGTTCGCCTTCATCGGCCGAGAGGAGGCGGGCCTGGCTGCCGCCGACGGCGAGAAAGTGGGTGCCCTCGGGCGACGGTGTGGCCGACCAGACGGTGCCGCGCAGCTCGCGGCCTGGCCACAGCGGCTCGGGCGATGATGACTTGAAATCCCATTGCCAGAGGCGGCTCGACTGTGCGCCGGACGAGGCCAAAATAGCTCGCCGCTTCTGCGTGTCGAAGTTGACGCTGGTCACCGCCTGGCGCGGCAGCACCAGCTCCGCGCTTCGCGACTGGCCGCTGGTTAGTTCCCAGAGGGTGATGCGATACGTGTCTTTCGCCGGCGAGCAGAGCGTGACCGCCTCCGCGCCGTCGGCCGAAACGTCCATCGCCCGGATGCTGTCGGCGTGCTTGAGCACCGTCGGCAGCCGCTCCCCCGTCGCCGTGTCGTGCATGAGCACCGTATGGTCCTGCGAGGCGGACAGCACGCGGCGACCGTCGGGCGTGAAGGCGATGCCAGTGATCGCGTAGCCTTGAGCGTGGCCGCTGAGTGAATGCACCAGCCGCGCGGCACTCGCCAACGGATCAAAGCGGAAGAGCCTCAAGCCGCCGAGCACATCGCCCGTGGCAATCCACACGCTTTCACCGCCAGCCGGAGCATATACGGCGGCGGACGCAACATCGGCCGCGTGAAGCGTCAGTCGAGCCGCCGGCGCGGCCAGTTTGTCCGTTGTCCACAACAGGGCGTCGGTCTTGTCGCTGCCTGTGGCCAGCCAGCGGCCGTCGCGCGAGAGGGCGAGCGTGCCGAGCGTGCCGGTGCCGGCGAGGCGCTGCACTTGCCCGCCCGTTTGCCGATCCCAAATCCGCACCGTACCGTCGCCGGCGCTTGTGGCAATGTGCCGCTCGTCGGGGAAGAAGAGGCCGCTAGTGACCAAAAAATCGTGCCCTTCCTTGAGCCGCGCGCTCGGTCCGCCCGGCACTTTGCCGCCCGGCTCACCTTCGTCGAAGACGAGCACCGGTTCGCGGCTCGTGCGGTTCCAGAGCAGGGCCCGCCGGTCGCGGCCGGCGGTAATAATGCGCTGGCCGTCGCTGGAGAAGGCGGCCCAATTCACGGCGTCTTCATGGCCCCGCAGCGTGCGGACTTCTTCGTACGTTTGGGAGTCCCACAGCTTGATCGTGCCGTCGAGGCTGCCGCTGGCGGCGTAGCGAGCGTCTGGCGCCAGCACGCAGCCGCGAATCCAGCCGCCGTGGCCGCGAAAGACAGTTGCGAAATGATTGCTCCGCGGGTTTTGCTCGAACGACCAGCGACGCAGCGTGTTGTCGTTGCCGCCGCTGAGCAGTGTGTGTCCGTCGGCAGAGAACGACAGCGCACGGACCTCGGCCGTATGACCGGTGAGCCGGATGTCGGGTGTGTGAAATGCCCCTTGCCGCTCGGTTGAGTTTTGCCCGTCGGCCGCGGTTTGCGGCTGGGACGCTGCAGCGCCGCGGCGGTCTCGCTCGAGCGCACGGGCGATCCGTTGATAGTCGATGCGCAAATCCCGGTCGGCCTTCCACACGTGAATGTCTCGGTCGCGGCCGGCCGAAGCGATCCAGTTTCCCGCCGGAGCGAACGCCACCGCATAGACTGGCCCCTCGTGACCGCGATAAATTCGCGGCTGATCGTCACCCGCTTGCCACAGCCGCACCGTGGCGTCGTCGCCGGCGGTGACGATTCTCTGGCCATCGGACGAGAAAGCGGCGGCCCAGACCGGGCCGGAGTGGCCAAACAGCGCCTGCTCGGAGTTGCCAGTCGCCGCGTTCCACAGCCGCACCGCGCCGTCGCGAGCCGTGCTGACGATTTTTTCGCCGCGGGGCGAAAACGTCACGCTCAAGACGCCAGCCGGATGTCCAGCGAGCGGCTTGCCCGCTGGCTCGTAGCGCTCGCCTTGCCGCTGAAAAATCGTGATCGCGCCGCGATCGAAATCGCCGGCCGCGGCCAGTCGCTCGCCGTGTGGCGAAATACTGAGGGCCGTCACCGCTCCGCCAAGCTTCAGTTCGCCGAGAAATTGCAAGGTGCTCCGAGGCCAGTCGGCCGTATAGACGAGCACCTGCCCGCTGGCGGCGCCGGCGGCGAGCAGCTTACCGTCGGCCGAACGAGCGAGCGATTCGATCCGCGGCCCCACCACCGCCTCGCCCGCCTCCCGCGTACAGAGCCATTTCAAGTGCCCCCACTCCCAGTGGCGAAAGTACGACCACTGCGAGGATTGATAGTCGTTGAGCAGGCGCTCGGCGTCGCGGAAGGCGTTGTTGTCGATGCGTTCGGACGCGACGCCGATCTGGGCGCGGTACGACGCGGCGGCCGCATTCTGTTCTTCCTGCCGGGCGGTCCGGGCTTCGCTCAGCGCGACCTTTTTCGCCGCCACGAGGTCCAAATTGCTGCCGACCAGCCGCTCTTGGGTCTTGGTCAGCTCGGCGTTGGAGCGTTCGACGTTTTGCTTCTGGGTCTCGACGTTTTCCTTTTCGAGGGCCAGACGGTCTTGCGTCGCTTCGAGGTTGCTGATCGTGCCATGCAACTGGGCATTGATGCCGTTGATTCGCTGATACTGCTGGATGATGAAGAACAAACTGCCGCTGACGACGACGAAGATCGTCGCGGCCAGGGCCTGGGCGGTGCGGCGGAGTCCCTGGAAGCGGGCCTGACGGGCGGAACGATCAAGCTGCGCCGAAACGAGTCGCCCGCGGAGCTGCGCCTGCTCCGCGTGCCGCTCGTCGAGCAGCGACACGCCCAGGTCGAAATCTTCCTTCTCCAGGGCGGTTCGGGCGTAAGCCAGGCGGGCCTCGTTCTCGCCCGCTTTGGCCCGTTCGTTCCCGGCCCATAGGCTGGCCGCCTCTTGAAAAGCGAACAGCGCGCGGGCGAAATCCTGATAATCGCGCGAGCGGCGGGCGGCGGCGAGTTCTTGGTCGGCCCGCGTCGAAAGGACGATGCTTTCGCTATGCGACTGATATTCGCGGACCGCCGCCTGAAACGTTTGGACGCTCGCATAACGATCGGCCGGCTGGCTCGCCATGGCTCGATAAGCGATGTCGAGCAGCTCGCCCGCTTTGTCGGTCGGCTGAATCTCGTTGCGCGCGGCCGCATACAGGCACTGCATGACGTCGGCCCCGGTATGCGGCGGCTGGCCGGCGATGATCTCATAGAGCATGGCGCCGAGCAGATAGACGTCGGCCGGCGGGCCGATCGTGTCGATCGGGCCGAGGGCCAGCTCCGGGGCCATGTAGGCGGGCGTGCCGCCCATGCTGGTCGTTTGCGAAATGCGATCCGACTTGACGCACATGTCGGTCGAAAGAGCGATGCCCCAGTCCATGACCAGCACTTCGCCGTAGTCGCCGAGCATGATGTTCTCGGGCTTCAGATCGCGATGCACCACGCCCCGCGAGTGGGCGAAGGCGATCGCGTCGGCCACGCTCATCAGAACCCGCAGGTTCTCGGCCAGCGGCGCGTGGCGGACCACGTCGGACCAGGGCGTGCCGCGGACGCGCTTCATGGCATAGAAGAGCATCCCCGTGTCGCTCGTGCCCAGGTCGTAGATCGGCACGATGTTCGGATGGTCGAGTTCGCCGGTGACGACCGCTTCCGAGAGGAACTTGTTGCGGTGGTCGCGCTTGTGGGCGAATTCCTCCCGCAGCGTTTTGATCGCCACCGTGCGGTCGATCGAAGCCTGGCGGGCGGCATAGACGCCGCCGACCCCCCCGTCGCCGATCACCTCTTGCAGCTCGGACTCCGCGCCGGCATTCGGCGGATCG
>JADLBW010000204.1 GCA_020847515.1 Pirellulales bacterium
CGCAACCACCCGGCGAAAGCGCATTATCAAGAAACGCCGTCGAGGGATTGCAGCGGGAAACATGACACCCTCGCTTGCGCTTCGGGCTCGTGTTAGCGGTTTTAGCCTTTTAGCCGGTCGAGCAGGCGGCCGGGGGTGCCCATGGCGTTGTAGCCGGCATCGACGTGAAGGATTTCGGCGGTGATGCCGTCGGACATGCTGGACAGGAGGAACGCGCCGACGCGGCCGACTTCGTCGTGCGTCACGCTGCGGCCCATCGGAGCGACGGCCGCGTAAAGCCCTTCCATGTCCTTGGCGCCGACGGCCGTACTGGCCAGCGTCTTGAGCGGGCCGGCGCTGAGCGCGTTGACCCGCACACCCCGCGGGCCCAGATCGAACGCGGCGTATTTCATGCACGAATCGAGGGCCGCCTTGCAGATGCCCATGACGTTGTAGCCCGGCACGATCCGCTCGCCGCCGTAATAAGTGAGCGTCAGCACGGCGGCTTGCGGGCTGAAGATGTCGCGGGCCGCGTTCACCACCGCCAAAAGGCTGTAGGCGCTGATCTCCATCGCCAGTTTGAAGCCCTCGCGACTGGTGGCGATCGTCTCTTTTCTCAGGTCGTCGAGCGTGGCGAAGGCGATCGAGTGCAGCAGAAAGTCGATCTGGCCCAGCGACTCCTTGGCGTGGGCCATGAAGGCGGCGATGTCGTCGTCCTTCTGCACATCGAGCGGCAGGACGAACGCGGCCTGCTCTTTGTAAGCGTCGGTAAGCTGCGTGACGCGGCGGCGGTTTCGCTGCCGATCGTCGTCGGCCTTGTCGGGCAGGTGGTTGAAACCGCAGACGCCCCCCTCCTTCATAATCAACTGGGCGATGGCCCACGCGATCGAACGGTCGTTGGCGACCCCCAGAATCAAACCCTTTTTCCCGTCGAACATTCCCATTTCCAATTCTCCACGTTGCCAGCCCAAGAGGCAGCCACCGGCCCTCGCGACGCGATCATATTACTGGTTGCCCCCGACCGACAATAGCGGCCAGTTGCCCTAGAATTGCTGACAGCCGGTCCACAAACGCACCCCCGGCGAGCCGCGAGCACCGCTGGCACTTGTGATAAAACGCCTACCGCATGGCAAACCCAACTCCCGCCATCGAACTAGCTCTGGAAGAAACGCCCAGCCGCTATGTCGTGGGTATCGACCTGGGCACGACGAACTCGGCCGTCTGCTATGTCGATACGACCGAACGGCCGTGGAGAGTGCGGGTGCTGGAGATTCCGCAGCTTGTCGCTCCTGGGCAGATCGAAGCCCGCGATACGCTGCCGAGCTTTCTGTATCAACCGCCAGCCGCGGACAGTCCAATGTCCGAAGTCCAAAGTCCAAAGTCGAGCAATCGACACGACCTTGGACCTTGGACGTTGGACTTTGGACAGTCCCCCTACATCGTCGGCTTCATGGCCCGCGATTACGGCGCCGCCGCCCCCGGCCGGCTGATCGCTTCGGCCAAATCGTGGCTGTGCCATACGGGGGTCGATCGCACGGCGGAGCTCTTGCCGTGGCACGCCGCACCCGATGTCGAACGGATTTCGCCGGTCGAAGCGAGCAGCCGCTATCTGGCTCATCTTCGCAGTTCGTGGAACAACAAGTTCAAGACGGAGCCCCTGGAGCGGCAGGACGTGGTGCTCACGCTGCCGGCGTCGTTTGATGAGATCGCCCGCGAGCTGACGGTTGAGGCGGCCGCTCGAGCAGGGCTCAGCCGCGTTGTGCTGATCGAAGAGCCGCAAGCGGCGTTCTATGCGTGGATTTACAAGCATCAGCGGAATTGGGACGAACTCGTCACGCCGGGACAGAAGATCCTCGTTTGCGACATTGGCGGCGGCACGACCGACTTCACGCTGATCCGCGTTCGCCGCGGCGAGGACGGCAAGATTCAGTTTCACCGCGTGGCGGTCGGCGATCACTTGATCCTTGGCGGCGACAACATGGACCTGGCGCTGGCTCAGCACCTGGAGGGTCGCCTCGGCAAACTCGCCCCGCGGCAGTGGGACTTGCTGCTCCGCCAGAGCCGGCAGGTGAAGGAGCAGATGCTCTCGCCGGACGCCCCGGAGCAGCTTACGGTGGCATTGCCCGGCACGGGGTCGAAGCTGATCGGCGGCGGGCTCTCGGCGAAGGTCACGCGCGACGAAGTGCGGCAACTCCTGGTCGATGGTTTTATGCCCCGCGTCCGTTTGAGCGACAAGCCGGCCGCCCGCCGCAGCGGCTTTCAGGAATTCGGCTTGCCTTATGCGGCCGAGGCGGCGATGACGCGGTATCTGGCGGCGTTTCTGATGGCGCATCGGTTCGCAGGGGACGACGTAGGACAGGCGTCTCGCCTGTCCGGTCACGACCACCATTCACAACATGCCGATCCCGCCCGGCCCGATGCGGTGCTGTTCAACGGCGGCGTGTTCGAATCGCCCCTCTTGAAAGCGCGATTGCTCGACTGTCTGACCGATTGGTTCGCGCCGCCGACTTCTGCTTCCTCTAGCTCTAGCCGTAGCCCCCAGCCCCCAGCCCCGCAGGTTCTCGACAACGACCGGCTCGATCTGGCCGTAGCCCGCGGGGCGGCGTATTACGGTATGGTCCGCCGCGGGGAAGGGGTACGGATTGTCGCCTCGCTGGCACGGACGTATTACATCGGCGTTGAAGCGGACGACGCAGTAATCTCCGTGGCGGATGCTGCCAGCATCCGCATGCCCGGTGGCATTGCGGCCGACGCTGGCAGCGTCGGCCACGGCGGCGTCGGCCACGGTACTGCCGCCCTCTGCCTGGTGCCTGGCAACGCCGAGCCGGGGCAGACGATCGAGCTGATTGGCCGACAGTTTGACTTGCTGGTGTCCGAGCCGGTCGAGTTTCCGCTTTATACGTCGAGCGTTCGCCTGACCGATCGGCCGGGCGAGCTGGTGGCTGTCGATCCGGAGCAGATGACCGCCCTGCCGCCGATCCGCACCGCGCTGAGAACCCGCAGCCGGCGCGAGCGGGGCACGGTAGCCGTGCGGCTCTTTGCGAAGCTGACGGAGATTGGCACTCTAGAACTGTGGTGCCGTGAAGTCGGCGGGGACCGCACCTGGCGGCTGCAATTCGACGTTCGCTCCGCCACGCAAACCGATGTCGAAGCTCACGAGACAGCCGCCGAATCACAGGGCTTCGTCGATGAAGCGACGGCCGAGTCGGCCCGACAAGTTTTGGCCGCGACGTTTGCCTCATCTGGCAGCGACGACCCCGGCCCGCTCGTCAAGCGACTGGTGGCGGCGATCGGCAGCGATCGCCATGAATGGCCCACTTCGCTGCTCCGCCGCATCTGGGAAATGCTGATGGAACTGGAGCCCGGCCGCCGCAAATCACCAGCGCACGAGGCCCGCTGGCTCAACCTGCTAGGCTATTCCCTGCGGCCCGGCTACGGTCTGGCGGTCGATGATTGGCGCGTCGCCGAGACGTGGAAAACCGTACAGGGCAAGCTGGCGCACGCCGCCGCGACCAGCCGCACCGAGTCGCTCATCCTGTGGCGGCGCATCGCCGGCGGCCTGACACAGGGGCAGCAGCGAGCGCTGGCCGAGCCGCTCCTGGCCACCGTCCGCACCCTGCACAAACGGCACACCGGCGGCGGCCAGGGATCGGATCCGACGTTTCAGGCGCACGAAGCGCTCGAAGTGCTGCGGCTTCTGGGTGCCTTGGAACTGTTGGCCGTGGAGGTAAAAATCGAACTCGGCCGCCTGCTGCTGGACCTATCGCCGAAGAAAAAGCTATCCGCCATTCGCCCGGCGATTGTCTGGGCCGTGGCTCGGCTCGGCGCTCGCCAGCCGGCGTATGGCCCGCTGAACACGGTCATCCCGCCGGCCGAAGCGAGCGATTGGCTCGACCGACTGCAAGACGACAGCCAAGGCGACGCGATCACACAGTTCGCCGTCGTCAACCTGGCTCGCCGGACAGGCGACCGCTTCCGCGACACGGGCGATGCGGCGCGCGGGCGCGTGCTACAGTGGCTCGACGATCACCGCGCCGGAGAGCACGCGCGAAAGCTTGTCGCCGAAGGGGGCGAGCTTGCACGCGAAGAACAGGACCGCGTTTTCGGCGAGCAACTGCCCAAAGGGCTGCGGCTGCGATAACGCCTGTATCACTCACAGCCGGGAGCAAACCTGCTCCCGGATTGTGCGTTCCAACCCGCTAGACGCATGCGCTTCGGAAGAGTCCTTGGTGTCGGACTCGCCGGGACCAGGTTTGGTCCCGGCTATAAGGACAATATGAATTCTCAAATCTGCCATCCTCCGCCGCCGCTGCCGCTGTTGATTACGGGGGTGGCCGGCGTGGCGGGGTATAACGCATTTCGCTATTTCCGCCGCAAGTATCACGGCCAGGTCGTCGGAATCCGGCGGACCGACAACTGGCCGCTACAGCGCGAAGGCGTGATCGCCTGCGACAGCGACGATCGCCAGGCGATGCAGCGGCTCTTCGACAAACACCAGTTCGCCGCCGTGCTCAACTGCGAGGGAACGTGCAAGCTCAAGTCGTGCGAGATGGACCCCGCGATGGCCCGGCGAATCAATATCGACAGCGTGCTGACGCTGCTCGATGTGATCGGCGGCACGAGCACGCGGCTGGTCCACCTGTCGATCGACCTGGTCTTCTCCGGCACCCGCGGCGGCGGCCACATCGAGACCGACGAGACCGACCCGGTGACCGTCTATGGCAAGACGATGGCCGAGGCCGAGCGGATCATTCTTGGTGCGATTGCACCCGCGCCGCAATCAACCGCCGGGTGGGCACAGCGGCTAAGCAGCGCGATCCTGCGAATCTCCCTGCCCATGGGCGTCAGCTTCAACGGCCATGCGGGGGCGATCGACTGGATCCAGCATCGCTTCAAAACAGGGAAGCCGGCGACGCTCTACTACGACGAAATCCGCACGCCGACGTACACCGATTGCCTCAATCCGCTTCTGGCCGACGTGCTCGCCCGTCGCAAAATCACGGGCCTCTTCCACGCCGGCGGACCGAGGCGATTGAGCCTGTTCGAGATCGCCCAGATCGTCAACCGCATCGGCGGCTATGATCCTGAACTATTGCATGGCTGCCCGCGCTCTGACGCCGGAGAGATGCCACCGCGGGCCGGCGATGTGACGATGAATTCCAGCAAGCTGGCCGCAGAGCTCGGCTATCAGCCCTTCGATCCGTGGCCGCTGTCCGACGAGCACGTGCCGACGCACCGCCAGTGGCACTTCGCAGGGGAGCGCGGATCGCCGGCGCTCCTCAAAGAAGTGCTTTATCACAACCCGCGACGGCGGCGCGCCGCGGCTCTTCATGCCGCGCTCGATCTCAGGTAAGAACCGCACGTAAATTAACTGCGGACGTACGGCAGCACACGACCACCGAAACGGCGCACGGCCGCGAGGCAACTCGCTGCTACACGCACCTGCCGGCGC
>JADLBW010000205.1 GCA_020847515.1 Pirellulales bacterium
GAATTCATCCAGGTCTGACTCAGCGTTAGGAACTGATCGCGCGGCGATCGCATGTACGCCAGTGTCCGTTCTGCGAAGGACAGTCGCATGCCGGGAGTGGGCGGCGGTAGTGAGGCTGGCGGCAGGCGACGTCAGTCCGTCGGCTCGTTCTGCTCGGCCGCGTCTTCTTTCTTCCACGCGTCGGGCAGAAACTGCCCCAGTTGCTCTGCCGGCGTCTGGCCAATCTTGGCCAGCACGCTCGTGAGGTAGCGCTGCGGGTCGACGCCGTGGCGTTCGGCGCTGGCGATGAGCGACCACAGCCGCGCATGGTTCTCGGCCGCGGCGTCGTGGCCGGCAAAAAGCCAATTCTTTCGGCCTAAGGCTACGCGCTTCAGCGCCCGCTCGCTGGCGTTGTTGTCGATATTGAGGAAGCCGCGGGTGACGTAGACGTTGAGCGCTTGCCACTGGTTTTTAGCGTAGGTGATTGCGGCGCCCATCGGGCTGCGCGGCAGGACGACTTCGCCCTCGGCGTCGAGCCACGCCGTGATGCTTGCGAGCACCGACACGCTTCGCGATTGGCGTAGCGCGAACCGCGCAGCGTCATCGGCGTCCTTCGCTTCGCGCTCAATGGCGTACAACTCAGCGATGAGCGCGAGCATCTGCGCGGCGCGCTGCTCGTCGGAGTCCTGCGCATCGTAGAACTTCCGCCGCGCATGCGCCCAGCAGGCGACTTCCGTCACGTTCTGCGAATGAAACACGCCGTCGTAGCCGCCGTAGGCGTCAGCCTGCAAGTAGCCTTCGTACTTTGAAAGCCACTTGGCCGGGCCGTCGCGAGAGCGGCTCGGCGTGTAGTCGTACACCGTGTAAGGGTTGGCCTCGTCCCCCAGGTAGCACCAGATGCGGCCCTTCCGGCATTGCTTGGCGCCCGGCGACTGAATGGGAACCGGCGTGTCGTCGGTGTGAATCGCCCGCGATTGCCGCACGCGGCCAACCATGAGGTTGACCAGCGGCTTCACCAACTCACCGGCCGCGGCCATCCAAGCGCACATCGTGCTGCGGGCGACATGGACGCCCTGCCGCTCGAAGATCCGCTCCAGCCGGTACAGCGGCAGGTGATCGCCCAGCTTGCTGGTGACGACGTACGCCAACAGGCTCGGTCCCGGCAATCCCTTGTCGATGGGCTGCGGCGGCTTGACCGCCGTGGCGATGTTCGGGTTGTAGCCCTCGCCGTCGCACTTCGCGCAGCCGTACTTGTGTCGGACATGCTTCAGGACCTTGAACGCGGCCGGGAAGTATTCGAGTTGCTCGCTGATCTCCGCCCCGATCCGGCAGCGTTCGCAGCCGCACGCCGGGCAGGCTTTTTCGGCATCCGTCAGGTCGTGCTCGATCTCGATCCGCTCCAGCGACTCGGGGAGCTGCTGCCGCCCGTGGCGGTGGCGATTCTTCGCCCGCCGCGTGACGAGCGGCTCGCCCGCTTCCTCGGCGATGCGCTGTTCGTCGAGCAGCAACTGCTCGACGGCTTGGCCGAACAGCAGGAGTTGCCGCGGGTCGAACGATTCGCTCCTGGGGCCGTAGTAGCGACGGAGCAAGGCGGCAATCGCCGCCTTCAGTTCCGCGGCGTGCCGTTCGCGCTCCGCTTCCAGCTGCCGAGCCGCTTCCTCGCGAATCTGCGCGATGAGCGACTCGCGCTGCTGTTCGCGCTCGACGATGAACCGCTTCAGCGCGGCCACGTCGTTCGGAAGTTCGTCAATCGCGAGCGTCATGCGACACGTTGTAACGAGCGCTGCGAGATTCGCAAGCTCAAGTTCACGCGATCTGCCTGGTTGAAATACTCATGCCCGACAACAGCCGCAGCAATCCCTCGCGCGTGATCTCGACCGCGGTCCCGCTGCCGCGCGGGAACTGAAACGCCCCGCGTTCCAGTCGCTTGTAGTAGATCGCCAGCCCGTCGCGGTCCCACCACAGGATCTTCACGAGATGCCCGCCCTTGTTGCGGAACACGAACAGACTCCCCGAGAGCGGATCGTGGCCGAGGAACGAGCGGACGACCTCCGCCAGCCCGTCAAACGACTTTCGCATGTCGACCGGCGTCGTCGCCACCCAGACCTGCACGTTCTGCAAGTCGCCGGCGATCATCGGGCCGCTCGCGATTGGAGGGCGACGACCAAGTCGGCCAAGTGCTCCGCCGCCGCCGGCCCGACGAATCGCAGCACGCCGCCGCCGGCCAACTCCAGGGCGATCGAACCTTCATGGCGAGATTCCTCCGTCACCACTGCCGGCACGAACGCCGGCGCCCTTCTTCGCGCGTGACGCGCTTCGTCTCGCTCTCCGATCGTCCGCCGCCAGGCGTAGAACGCGGACTCGGTCAGCGATTCTCGCCGACAGAACTCACGCACCGACAGTCCGCTCGCCGCGTGTCGCTTCACGAAGTCACGCCACCGCCCCTCCTTCGCCGCATCCCGCTGACTCTTCGCCATCGCTGGTCTCCTGTGTTGGAAAACCAGCAGCTTGACCCTTCAGAGCGCGAACAAGAAGATGTGGATCGCGGATCGCACACCCCTAGCGCCACATGGTCGTGCTCCTTCTCATTGTGCGTTGACCCGCAGGGTCATCGTATCACGCGTGCACAACGAGCAAACAGCGGCGGTTATGGGACTCATTCAACTTTCGGGAGTTAGCTCC
>JADLBW010000206.1 GCA_020847515.1 Pirellulales bacterium
CCGGCCCGCTATCGTGTGTGCTCGGGCCAACGCCAAAGCTCTGCGGCGCCGATGCCGAGCGTTCAGGGGGAGCGGCTGGCGCAGCCTCGGGAAAGCGCGGAAAGTGGACTTCGTCCTCGGTGGGCACGGATATTGGGCCGGCGCGGCGACCGCGCTGATTTCCAGTATTCATATGGGCTCCTTGCAGAAACGGCATGGCACTCCCCTGAACCGGTTAAAGCTGGCGCAGGAAGAGCGTCAAGTCGCGCTTCTCCTCGGGGTTGAGCTGCAATGACAGGGCGATATTGAAGAACTCCACGGTGTCCTCGAGCGTCAGACAACGACCGTCGTGCAAATAGGGCGGCGATTCTTTAATGCCGCGCAGGGTGAAGGTCTTGATAGGCCCGTCGCCCGGCTCGTCGAGGAACCGCTCCAGGTGCAAGTCATGCATTAGGTGATCAAGATAGAACGGCGGCTTATGGCACTCGGCACAGCGACCTTTTCCAAAAAAGACCTCCTGGCCGTGCATTTCTTCCTTCGTCGCCTGAGCAGGATCCAGCTTGCCGTCCCAGGCAAGCTTGGGGGTCGGCGGGAAGTCAAACATATTCTGCATTTGAGCCATGTGGCTCACCTGCACTCGGTCCAAAATGGTAAATCCCTTCTTCATGGCATGAATCGGATCGCCGTTGAAATAGGCGGTGCGGAACTCGAACTCCGTAAAGTCCTCCACCGATCGCAGGCTGCGCTTTGAGCCGTGGATCTGCTGATTGAACAATCCCCGCAGGCTAGTGGTATCGAGGCGAAACCGGCGCTCTTCAGGGCGATCGTCCGGATTCAGGTGAAACTGGCCGGTCGTATGACCGTTCACATGGCAGTCGAAGCAGGCGACGCCCAGGCTGGGGTTCACGTGCTTGCGGTCGTCGGTCGGATTAAACTCTTCCTGAGGAAAGGGCGTCAGCAGCATCCGCAGCCCGTCAAGCTGCACAGGCGTCAGGATGTGCTTGAATAGGCGATAGTAGTTGTTGATCGAGACGACCTCGCCGTGGGACACGTCTCCTAATTCCGGGCGATTCTGCAAAAAAATCGCTGGCGGGAACTCCGGTCGGAATGCTTCCGGGACGTCGAAGTCGACGTCGAACCGCTCAAGCCGCGGAAACATGCGGATTTGTTCCGGGGGGAAGACCTGCCCGCCGGTGCTGTGCTTGGGGTGCGGCAGTGAAGGGTAGGGAAACGCACCGGCCTGCTTGATTTCCGCCGGCGATAGGTCCGCCAGCCGCTCCCATGTCAGACCATTGCGCAACCTGGCGGTGGGGCCGACGGCGATCGGCTTGCCACGCGCCATCTTGGCCTCCCTATCCAGCCGCGGCTTGAGGTCATAACGGCTTTCAAGAAGTTGCTGCTGTAGTTGCATCACGCCGGGCTTCGCCTCGACGTCGGCCTTCATAATCTCTTCAAAAGCTTGCCCGGGCTGCTTCGCATTGAGCGGATCGATATAGAAATCGAATCCGGTGATCTTTCCTTGTTCAGGCTGGTTATTGAGCGCCGCAGTTATGGGCATAGCCGGCTTGCCGGCCGCTGCGTGCTCGCTGGACTGGGGCGGCGCGGCCAATTGCCTGCCGGCGGTCTGCGGAGCCCGTTGGGCATCGGCAACAGCGTCGGCTGGCGGCGCCTGCGGCCTTGCAGCGGGAACGCGCCGCGCTTCCGCCGGCGGGGCCTCGCCTCGGGCGGCCTGGGGAGACCGCTGCTGGGCGTGAACGGGGCGCAGGATGTGAAGGGCGCCAAGCGCAGCGACAAAACCAAGGGCCACGGCAGCTTTTTGAACCATCGTTACTCTCCGCGAGGGAAAAGACAGATGGTTCCACTGCCGGCAAAAGTCGTGCCGAGGCTGCGCGCCAATATTTGCCGCTGCGGGGGCTTATTCGTCTTCGCTGCGGAGCCTTGCCAAGACGCTGTAGTCCTCGAGGGTCGTCGTATCGCCGACGGTCTCGCGGCCGGCGGCGATGTCCTTCAGGAGGCGCCGCATTATCTTGCCGCTACGGGTTTTGGGAAGCGCATTGGTAAACCGCACGTCGTCTGGCTGGGCGAGGGCGCCGATCTGATTGCGAACGTGCTTGACCAGCTCCGAGCGAAGAGCTTCGCTCGGCTTCGCGCCGCGGAGCGTCACGAAGACGGCTACAGCTTCACCCTTAAGATCATCGGGACGACCGACCGCGGCCGCCTCGGCGACGTGAGGGTGGCTGACGAGCGCGCTTTCAATTTCGATAGTGCTAAGCCGGTGGCCCGAGACGTTCAACACGTCGTCGATGCGACCCATGATCCAGTAATAGCCGTCGGCGTCGCGGCGGGCGTTGTCGCCGGCGAGGTACTTTCCTGAAACCTTGCTCCAATAGGTCTCCCGGTATCGATCGTCGTCTCCCCAAATGCCGCGCAGCATTCCCGGCCAAGGGTGCGCGATCGTCAACCAGCCGCCGTGCTGGGCGTCGACTTCCTGTCCCTGGGAATCGACGATCTGCGGGATGACTCCCGGCAGCGGCTTGGTGCAGCTTCCTGGTTTAGCGGGAGTCGCGCCGGGGAGGGGACTCATCATGATGCCGCCCGTTTCGGTCTGCCACCAGGTGTCGACGATGGGGCAGCGCTCGCCTCCGATCTTGCGATGGTACCACATCCAGGCCTCGGGATTGATCCCTTCGCCGACGGTCCCCAGCACGCGCAAGCTGGAGAGGTCGTGCTTATCGACATGCTCGTCGCCCCACTTCATGAACGCGCGAATGGCGGTTGGAGCAGTGTAAAAGATGGTCACGCGATGCTTTTGCACGATTTCCCAAAAGCGGCCTTCGTGCGGATAGTTCGGCGCCCCCTCGTACAGCACAATTGTGGCGCCAGCGGAGAGCGGGCCGTACACCACGTAGCTGTGACCGGTCACCCATCCGCAGTCGGCGGTGCACCAGTAGACGTCGTCGTCGCGATGATCGAAGACCCATTCGAAGGTCTTCTTCACGAATAAGTTGTATCCGGCAGTCGTATGCCGTATGCCCTTGGGCTTACCGGTGGAGCCGCTGGTGTAGAGGATATAGAGCGTCGCCTCGCTATCGAGCGGTTCGGCCGGGCAATCGTCGCTGGCGGTCGCCATCAGCTCGTGCCACCAGAAGTCGCGACCGCGCTCCATGTGGATAGCCTCGTTGACCCGGTCGAGCACGATGCATTTTTCTACCGTCGGCGATTTGGCGAGCGCCTCGTCCACCGTGTTCTTGAGAGGCAGGACTTGGCCGCGGCGGTAGCCCGCGTCGGCGGTAATCTGGATTTTTGCCCGGGCGTCGTTATTCCGATCGGCGATGGCTTCCGCGGAGAAGCCGGCGAAGATCACCGAGTGGATGGCGCCGATGCGTGCGCAAGCCAGCATGGCAATGGCCAGCTCCGGCGTAAGCGGCATATAAATCGACACGACGTCGCCGCGCTCGACGCCGAGCGTCTTCAACACATTGGCGAACTTGCAGACCTGCTTCAGCAGCTCCGCGTACGTGAGCGTGCGAACCTCGCCAGGCTCTCCTTCCCAGATAAAGGCAACCCGGTCGCCGCGGCCTTCGGAAATCTGCTTGTCCAGGCAATTGTAGGAGGCGTTCGTCTTGCCGCCGACAAACCATTTCGCGAAGGGCTCGTTCCATTCCAAGGAGGTCCGAAACGGCTCGAACCAGTGCAGCTCGTCTTTCGCGAACTTGGCCCAAAAAGCGGGCGGATCGGCTGCGGCTTCGTCCCATAGCCGCTGGTAGTCGTCCATCGACTTGATCCGCGCCCGGGCCGAGAATTCCGCCGACGGCGAAAAGACGCGGTCTTCGTGCATGACGGTATCGAGCTGGCCGGTGGACTGCTGAGCCATGAGGGTCTCCGCTGGACAAATCAAGACAATGACGGCGTCGAACTTTGAGAGCCGGCAAGAAAAGCGGCAAGTGGGGGCCGCCCAAAAACGCTGATTGTAGTCGAGCCGTCAAGGGCGAGAAAGTAGCAGGTCCGCCCGCCGCTGCGGTTCGGCGGTTCGGAAACGGCTTCGCATTCGCCTTATCCTGCGGCATAGACGTCGCAGGCGGCGGCGACGGCGGCGCCATGATCGAACCGGAAGTTCTGCTCCGCGAGGAGCTGCTCGAGCGCCGAGAGGAGCAGGTAGACGTTCGCCGGGCGTGCGCCGTAGCCCATGAGGCCAATGCGCCACACTTTGCCCTTGAAGGCGCCGAGGCCCGCGCCGATTTCAATGCCGAAGCGTTGCAGCAGGGCGCTGCGGATCTGGGCTTCATTGATCTCCGCCGGCACGCGCACCGCGTTAAGCATCGGAAGCTGATAACCTTCTTGCGCGGCGTATTGCATGCCCAGAGCGGAGAGACCCGCTTTGAGCGCACGGTGGTTGAGAGCATGCCGTGCGAAGCAGGCGTCGAGCCCTTCTTCCAGAATCACTGACACTGCTTCATACAGAGCGTAGCTCATGTTGATGGGCGCCGTGTGGTGATAGACGCGGTCGGAGCCCCAATAGCTGGCGAGCATCGACGCGTCGAGGTACCAGCTTTGTACCTTGGTCTTGCGATTCTTGACGACTTCCATCGCCCGCTCATTGAACGACATGGGGGCGAGCCCCGGCGGGCAGGAGAGGCATTTTTGCGTGCCGGAATAGATCGCATCAACGCCCCAGGCGTCGACCTCGACGGGAATCCCGCCGAGCGACGTGACGGCGTCAACCAGAATCATCGCGCCGGCGTCATGGACGACCTTGGCAACCTCCTCGATCGGCTGACAAGCTCCGGTGGAGGTTTCAGCCATGACGATGCCGACAAGCTTGGGCCTGGCGGCGGCCACGGCGTTTCTGATTTCATCGGGCGTAAAGACTTCGCCCCAAGGGCGTTCAAGCCGCGTCACTTTCGCGCCGCAGCGCTCCGCGACGTCGCACATCCGGCCGCCAAAGACTCCGTTGACGCAGATCAACACCGAGTCGCCTGGTTCGATGAGGTTGACGACGGCCCCCTCCATGCCGGCCGACCCCGTTCCGCTGACGGCAAAGGTCATTCGGTTAGCGGTGCGGAAGACCTGGCGGAGCCCGTTCTGCAGCTTGTCCATGAGCTGCAGGTAGTATGGATCGAGATGGCCCACCGTCGGCCGCGCCATGGCGGCCAGCACGCGCGGGTGGACGTCGCTCGGTCCAGGGCCAAGCAGCGTGCGGATCGGGGGATTTAGCGTGGGAAGCGCGGACATAGGCTGCTGCCGATTAGTAGTAAAACTGAAGTAGGGAGTGGGCTGGTAACCGCTCGGCGCCGCCCGCGCTCCCGCACCGATTCGGTAACGACTTTGCGCTGCGCACGGCGTAATACAGCTCGGGCGCCTGCCCGTGCGCACGCTGTCGCCTAGCCCGAACCGGGAGTCGGGCTGACGGCTGCTTCGGCGATAAACGTCTTGCTAAGCTCGTCGCACTGCTCGACCGTCATTTCGCCCGCCTGAATCCACAAACGATACTTGACGTTGAGCGGCTGGCCCTTGGTCACGTCAGCGACGAAGTAGGAGCCGAATCGGCCATAATCGCGCTCACTGTAACGCGACGGCTTTGGGTTGGACGGGTGATCAAGATAGACGATCGTGAAACGCTTGTCGCCCAGGACGATGCTCATCCCCTTCCAGAGCAGGTTCTCGTTTTTGGCGTTGTCGGGGGATTCGGGATGTTCGTGATCCCAGTTGCGCGTTTCGCCGGGCTGGCCCTTTCCGTCGGGCCGCAAGTAATAGGTCTGCTTCGCGGTCTTGTCCGGCACCTCCTGCGAGGCGCGGAAATGGAAGCCGGCGTGCTGCGGATCGCCGTCGAGATGGATCGGCTGATCATCGGCGGTTTCCAGATGCGATGCGAAGTCAATCAGCCATCCGTCGACCTCGCCGAGCTTCTGCCGCTTGATCGCGACGGAGCGCGTCTCATGCGCGAAGACTTCGCCGTCTTGTCCATGCCAATCGATGGCGACGACTTGACTGGCCGAGCCGCCGGCGGCTTCGTGAGACAGCTCCTTCTCGTGCGACTGATACGTCTTGCCGGTGCAGTGCCAGGTGTCGCACTGCTTGCCGCCGCCGTAGGTGATCTTATTAAAGCCGTAGAATAAACCTCGATGATGCGGAAAGAGTCCCCCCGGCCCCTTCGTTAACAAGGTCGCGCCGTCGGGACTCCACACATGGTGGTAGGGTTTGAACGTCTCGTTACGTTTGTCGGCCGTCGACTCATCAAGCTTTGGCATCATGTAGCGCAGGGCCGGGCGGCCGTCGAAGAGCAAATCGACGTGATCGGCTTCCGGTTGTTGCCACTGGAAGCCGTCCGCGCTAAGAGAACCGACTGCCCAGATATGACAGAACCAGGCGAATAAGAGCATCGCTGCAAGGCGCATCGGGCGTGGTTCCCCGTGTCGGTTGGCGAATCGGTGCATCCCCGCCAAGCGCAGGGGACGGCCGCACTTATCGTAACCGACGACGGCTCGAAAATGTAGCGGCAACGCCTTGTGCGCTACGAGTTCAGCGCCTCTTCGGCGGCCGCATCGGCGAGATCCAGGACGAACTCAGCGTCGGCTTCGACGTCGGCGGACGTAGCCACTTCCCGCGGGTCGTCCGCTTCCGGAAAAAGCTCCATGAGATCAGATTCCAAACCCTGTGCTGCCGGCGGCATTGGTTCCTTACCCTAAAGGATACCACCGGTTGGGGCGTCGGGGCGGGGGGCCCCCGCCGCCGCTACGTGACGCCCCTACAGCCCCTACGACTGTCCCGCCGGCGCCCGAAATCAACCGGTTCGTTGGACCCAGCGCTACTCCACGCCGCGCCACCGCCTCATGGCCAGACGGGCCAGCACCGCGGCTTTCCCCCACGCCTCGCCGAGGTGGATTTTGGAAGTCCCGGCGCGGCGGTCGGTAAACGTGATAGGAATTTCAACAAAGGTGGCCCCGGTGCGATGGAGCTGCCACAAGACCTCTTCAAGGTAGGCGTAACCTGTCGCCTTGAGGCGGGCGAAATCAAGCTGCTTAAGCCTATCGACTCGATAGAGTCGGCAGGCCCCGCTGGCGTCGCGGACCGCAGTCCCCAGCGCAATTCTTGTCGCCCAGTTCATGGCGATGCTAAGAGCGCGGCGGGCGAAGGGCCACCCGCGGATTCGTCCGCCGCGGCAATAGCGCGAACCAATGACGACGTCGGCCTCGCTCGCGGCAGCCGCCAGCCGCGGCAGCGCCTCGGGAGGATGACTCCAATCAGCGTCGAGCGTAATCAAGTGATCGTAGCCGCGATCGATGGCCGCCCGCATCGCAGTCCACGTCGCGGAGCCTAGCCCCAGCTTCCCCGGGCGATGGATCACGGAGAACCAGCGAGAGCGGATGGCCTCTTCGTCGCACCACAGGCCCGTCCCGTCGGGCGAGTTGTCGTCGACCACCAACACGTCGGCCTGGGGCAAGTGCTGGTGGATGGCCGCCGTCAGCGACGGCAGGTTTTCGATCTCGTTATAGGTGGCCAGCGCGACGAGGATCATGGGCGAGCGGCCCGCCGGTCGGCGACCCAGCGGGGCCAAGGAAGGGCGGCCTGTCGGATTGGAGGCAGCAGTTTTGGCATCGGAACGGCGCACCGTTCCAGCGGCCCGTAGCGCCGCGGCTAAACGTCGGTGCTAGCAGATAAGCGGACGGGTCGCAATGGCGAATCGTCAACTGCCGTTGGGATCGTGTGCAACCGCCTCTACAATCCGCCCGCTCACCTCGCCTGTTGAACCCTGAACCATTTGCACGTGCCGCGAGTAGTCTGCATCGCGAACCAGAAAGGCGGCGTCGGCAAGACGACGACCGCCATGAACCTCGCGTGCGCCGTCGCCATGGCGGGGCAAAAGACGCTGCTAGTCGATCTCGACCCGCAGTGTAACGCCACAACGGGCTTGGGCTGTCCGCCGGACGAGCGGCACGCCTTGCTCGACTGCCGACCGCTGCGCGAGTCCTTCCGCGAGACGCACCTGCCCAACCTCGCGTTATTGCCAGGAGCGCGAAGCTTCGAGGACGTTGACGCCCTGGCGAATTCCACCGATTCTCGTTCGTTGATGCTGGCAACGCACCTTTCGGGGAGCTTGGGGTCGTTCGACCAGGTCCTGATCGACTGCCCGCCCTCGGTCGGGGCCCTGACGCGGACGGCGCTGGCCAGTGCTAGCGAGGTATTGATGCCCATCCAATGCGAGTATTTCGCCATGGAGGGGCTGACTCAAATGATTGAGGTAATCCGACAGGTGATTTCGCGCTCCAATAGCCGATTAAAGTTCGGGGGCATCTTGCTCACGATGTACGACGCGGCGCTTGAGCTCACCGCTGAGGTCGATCGCGAAGTACGGGACTTTTTCGGCGATATCGTCTTTTCCACCGTTATTCCACGGGACGCAGCCGTTTCAGAGGCGCCGAGCCACGGTCGTTCGGTGATCGACTACGCCCCGCGCTCGCGGGGGGCCCGCGGTTACGTGGAACTGTGCCAGGAGGTATTGGAGCGTGTCTAAGGAACGTCGCTTGGGCCGGGGGTTGGAGGCGCTGTTGGGACGCAGCTTCGAAGCGGCAGGGAGCGGACCCGCGGCCTATGACTCGCCGACCGTCGACTTGGAGGGACCTGCTGAAACGACGGGCAGCGAAAGCGCGGGGGTAGAAGTTACGCATTCCCCCGACGGCCAGCAATGGCTGCCGCTCAGCCGCATCAGTGCGAATCCGTACCAGCCGCGCACCAACTTCGACGAGGCGGAAATCGCCGACTTGTGCGATAGTATTCGCACGCACGGCTTTCTGCAGCCCATACTCGTACGGCAAACCGAGACTGGCTATCAGATCATCGCCGGCGAACGCCGACTGCGGGCTGCGCAAATGGCTGGCTGGGAGCGCGTGCCTGTGCAGATTCGCGACGTTGCCGACCGGCAAATGGCCGAGTTGGCGATCGTCGAAAACGTTCAGCGAAAGGACCTGAACGCCATCGAAAAGGCGACCTCGTTCAAACGCTACATGGACGAGTACGGCTGCACGCAGGAAGAGGTCGCCAGCCGCGTGAGCATTGATCGTTCAACGGTCTCAAACTTACTGCGATTGCTCGATCTGCCGGTTGAAGTAAAGCACATGATCGCCCGGGGGGAATTGAGCGCCGGCCATGCGCGGGCGCTGTTGCCGCTGGGCGACGAGCAGGAGCAGGTGGCGTTCGCCAAGCGAATTCAGAAGGAGTCGCTGTCGGTCCGGGCCACGGAACAAGCCGTGTCGGACCACATCCGCAACGTCGACGGCCAGCCGCTGTCGATCGTCGACGCCGAGGGCAACAGCCGCCCGTCGCCGCTCCAGCCGGGACAGCACGTGCGTGAGATGGAATCGCAGCTCTCGTTGGCCTTAGGGACGAAGGTCGAGATCAGGCAATCCGCCAAAGGCCGCGGGCGAATTACGCTGCACTTCGCCAGCCACGAAGAATTCGATCGGCTCCGGTCATACCTGAACCAGGCCCCGCCGGTGCAAAGCGGGGCCATGTGACGGGCTGCCGCGCGAGGCAGCCGCTCGGGTATGGCAGTTGATGGCGCTCGCCTGATTGATTCCTGCGCCGTCAATGAGCCCGTTGTCAACATGGCTGTCGGCTCTCGGCCAGCGGCCAGCGGTTAGCATGAGGTCTTCCACCTGGCCGTCGGCCGACGGCCGCCAGCCAGGCGCGGTTTATTAGCCGCACAATAAGAGCTGGCGGTACGCGGATGGATTCTCGTCAAGGCGACATTGGCTGTAGCGCGGGCGGGCGGCCGGTCAGCAAACATGTCAGGCGATACAGGGCGCCGAAATCCGTAGACGCGGGCGCCGCAAGCAAGTGCTTTTGCAGCTCGGCGGCCCGCTTGAGGTCGCGTAAACCCTCGACATAACCTGCCAGTCCTGCGCGATCGGCGGCAACTTCCAAGGCAGCCATCTGGGCCGGCAAGTTGCCTGGGTCAGCGGACAGCTCGTCCAAGAGGGTCGAGGCGCGCTGCAAGTGCTCCTCCGCTCCCGAGCGGTCGCCGTCGAGTCGCGCGAGTTGCCGGTAGCAGTCCGCGAGCGCCATGACGTAGGCGGCATTTCGCGGCTGTTGATCGGAAAGTCGCTCCAGGCGACGAGAGGCCGCTGCCCATTGGCGGCGAGCCTCGTCGTCACGACGCGCCTGGTCAGCCAGAATAGCCAGCGCGACGTGACCGCAGGCGGCCGTGCCGTCGTCGCCCACGTCGTTGATTTGCCTGGCGAGCGTTGCATAATGCCGCCGGTGCAGGCCGACCAGCACGTCGTGGCGCGTCCCTTGGCCGACCTGTGGCGGCCAAACCGCTTCCGCCTTGGCTCGGCCCTCCCACCAGGCGAGCCGGTCGTTGAGCCGGCTGACCGTAGCGACCGCGGCACGGCGGTCGGCGGCGAAGCGGTCGATGAGGTGGTTCTTCTCGTCTAACAGCGACGCCAGTCGTCGCTGCTGCCCATAGAGCACCGCTGCAGTCAATGGACCGCAGACCGCCAGGATCAGCAACAGCCCCGCGAGCGCGGCGAGTGCAGGTTTACGCCGCGACCAACGGACCAGCCGCGCGGGGCGCGAGATCGGCCGGGCTTGGATGGGCCGGCCTTCCAAAAAGCATTCGAATTCATCCGCCAGCGCCAGCGCGGTGGCGTACCTTCGGCTTGGCTGCCGCTCGAGACACTTCAGACAGATGGTGGCCAGGTCCTTGGGGATGTGGCGATTAAGCTTGCGGGGATCGGGAGCATCCTCGGTTAACCGTTGGTGAATTTGCATCTGGGCTTCGCCCCGATACGGCAATTCCCCAGTCAGCAAGCGAAACAAGATCACCCCTAACGAGTAGATGTCGGTGCGGCGGTCGGTCCAATGGCTGTCGCCGCCGGCTTGTTCCGGCGACATGTACGCCGGAGTGCCTAGAATCTGGCCGTCAATCGTCATGGTAATTTCTTCAACTTCGCGCTTGGCAAGACCGAAGTCCATCAGGTTCGGCTCGCCTTGCTCGTCGATCATGATGTTCGACGGCTTCAAATCGCGATGAATGACGCCGTGGTCATGGGCATGCTGCAGCGCCAGCGCGATCGTGCGACAAAGGCAGGCCGCTTCGACGGCGCTCATCGAGCGCGCGGTCAGCCACTCGCCCAGGTCGACGCCCCTGACCAGCTCGGTGACGATGAAGATGGCGTCCTCATGTCGGCCTACTTCATGCACCGGGATGATATTCGGGTGCCGCAATTGTGCGGCGGCCCGCGCCTCGCGAAAGAACTGTTCGATTTCCGCGGGCGCGAGTTGACCTTTGCGCGGGATTTTGATGGCTACGATGCGGTCGAGCTCCGTGTCACGGGCCTTCCACACTGAGCCGAACCCGCCAACGCCCAGCCGAGCAACCAGCTCAAAACGCCCCAGCCGCTGCAAGGCGGCGGCTTGCCGCGTGTGCTGCTCGCGGTCGACGAGGCTGAAGACGCTGCCGCAGGAGCCGCAGCTCATTTGATCAAACGGCGTGTCGACGAGCAGTTCCACTGGGTTGCTGCAGTGGGGGCAGCGAATCTTCAGGCCCCGCGAGCGGGACCTGGACTGGCGGGAGCTCGGCGCGGGCCGCGGGGTGAAGTTTTCGGTTTGGCCGGCGATCGGGCTGTGCGGCGCCTTTCCGGGGCTGCCGATCGGTTCCGCCAACCGACCGTCGGACGCAGGCCCATGCCCGGCCGGCGGGCTCGCCGAACCTGGGGCGGCTACCGTAATCGAATCGTCGCGTTTAGTTCGAGACTTCATGCGCCCAGGCCTCCGAAACGACGCCTCGCGCCCAATATGAACGAGACGCCAGCAGGCGACGGTATTGCGCGGTCACGAGTAATTCACTGCCGATCTGCGCCGGACTCGCGGCCCGCTGGCAGCGAGTCGCCGTACTGCAGCGAGGGCTCCCGTCATCACGCCGAGGCAAAAGCCGGACGGTTCGGGAATGCTCATCGCGGCCATTAGCTCGCTGGTCGACATGTTCAGCAGCGTCGCGAAGTCATCAATATCGTCGAAGTCGAGGCCGCGGCCGTTTTTGTCGATGTTGCCGATGATGTCGCCGCTGACAAATGGGAAACCGTCCTCGAAGCTTCGCGGGTCGCGCAGGGCTTGCGCAAATGCAGGAACGTCGGCGGCATCGACGCTGAAATCGAAGTTCATATCGCCCAGTGCATACACTACTCCATCGGCGCCGCTGACCGCGCTCTGCTCCAGAGACAATGCTTGCGCGTCCCCGCCATCCGCATGGTAAATGGGGACGACGACAAGATCGGCGTTGCCGAGCGTTACCACCCGCTCGAAGCGGTCGCCGTCAGCGAGACTTTCAGCGGTGATGATGGGAAACACATCGCCCGGCTGTACCGAATCGTCGCTCGGCAAGACAACTGTCAGCGTGCCGCCCGGAGAAAAGACGCCGGCGACCTGAACGGAGTCGTAGTCTGTCTCGGATTTGATCTCAATCACCAATTCGCCGCTGGATGACTGCTGATAATCGCCCAGGACTTCCACGTCGCCCGGGCGAAACTGGCCCGCGTCTGCGTCGCCGCCGACGGTCAGCCGGCCTACTACCGTGCCGCTACCGGTGAGTTGCCCGCCGGAGGCAACGTCGATCGTTGAGCTGACCAAGTAGCTTTCGCCCAGTTCGATAACGCCATGATTTCCAATGGTTACGCCAATTACCGCGGACAGCGTCCGCTGCTGGCCTATGGCCACGATAATGGGGGCCGAATCGTCTTCGACGCTCAGCACATGCGTGAAGGCGTCGGCGTCGCGAACTTCAATCCGCTGGGGAGCGCCGTCGTTAGACTGATTCGTGACGGAGGTGACGTCGATCGTCTCGGGAACGCCGGGCTGGGCGTTGTCGAGCCAGCTATTCGGGTCGGACCATTCGGCGAGCGCGGCCTGATCGGCGAATTCGATGGAGTCGGGCCCTACGAACTCAATCTGCACCTCGTTGCCGCTGGCGACGACCCGCAGCGCAAGCTGTGAATTGACGAGGTGTAAATTAGGCGAGTAAACCGCGCCGAACTCGCCGGCGACGCCGCCGTCAGCCGTCAGGAAAGTAACGACGTCGCCCAGGGCGGGCACATAATTCGGCTGGCCGGGCCCGTCCACAATCGGCACTTCCAGCACGCCGTCGAGATAGGCTGCTCCGCCGACTAGAAGCTTATCGTGCTGAGCGCCGGCAGCGAGTCCGCCGATTTCGATCTGCAGCGTTCCGAAGAAGGTCTGCGTATAGTCGCCGGCTATATGGAGAATGCCGGGCGACGCCCCCGGCGCCAATGTTCCTTCCACGGTTACATCCGCGTCGATGACGCCGCTGCCGGCCAGCGTACCGCCGCTGTTGATCCTGTACTCGTCTCCGCCCAGGTGAGTTCCGTCCACTCGCAGCGTGCCGCGGGAGACGATGGTTGGACCCTGGTACGTGTTGTCGCCCGTCAGAACGATCGTGCCGTTGCCTACCTTATGCAAGCCGTCGTGCCCGACCAGCGGCGCGGCAATGGTATGGACGCCGGCGACGGCATCGACCACGGCAGCCGCCGCGAGCGTAAGATCGTGGACGCCGTCGCTAGCCAGGGTATACGCAAACTTATCATTGTCGAATTGCAGCGCGGCCAGGGTGACGTCCGAGTCGATCACTACGCTGGGAGGCTCCGTCAGTCCTGCCCCCAATCGCGCTTGTTGAGCGGATCCATTGGGCTGACTGGACCCGGTCCAATTGCCGGGGGCGCTCCAAGCGCCGCCGCCCGTCGCGGTCCAGCTAATGGGCGATCCGTGAGTCAATAAGAGGTTGTATTCTCCCGTATCGAAATGGTCGCCTGTCGCAAACTCGTCGAAATAAGCGGTCACGGCCAGATTCACTACGCCGCTCGCAGGGACGACGCCTGGCAGCTTGGAAAGCAGGTCGTTTCCTCCATCATCGTCCGATCCAATCGGGTTTCCACTATCGTCAAACCAGTGCAACATCGTATCGAACTGGGCGTCGACGACCTCGGCGGTGAATGCAGAGCCCGGTTCGAGGCCGGTAAACGAGTAGTAGTCGGTGTCGCCGCGTTCGACGATGCCCGGCCCGGTCTGTCCCAGTTGTACGTACAAGAAGTATTCGCCGAATTCCGTATGCGAACCTTGAAAGCCGTAGTCGGGATATCCGCTCACTTCCAGATGAATGGCGCCGTCGGCGGTGACGTTTGAACTGAACGCCGAGCCAAAAAAGCCGCCGATCGGGCTGCCGTCGTCGCTGTAGGCGACGGGATTGCCGAAGGCGTCGAGCGCCTGCATTACGGTGTCGACTTCGCCAAAGTAACCCCGATTATCGATGTACGCGAAATAGGGCAGCCCCGGCTGAAGTCCGCCGAAGTCGTGACGCGCGACGTCGTCGCCAAACAGCACGCCCGTCTCCATATAGGAATTGAGTTGGATATGGACGGCATAGTCGCCGCCTTCCGCATGATCTCCGCTGAAGCCGAAGTCGGGATAGCCGGAGACTTCAAGATGGATCGTTCCATCGGCGTTCACCGTCGAACTGAACCCCGAGGCGAAGCCATCTCCATAGGGGCTGTCATCGTCGTTGAAGGCGATCTCGCCGCCCAGTTGATCCAACGCCCGCATCACGACATCCGGCGTCCCTGCGCCCGTATTGTTGTTGATGAATGCAGAATAGGGCATGCCGGCCGGCAGCCCCGAATAATCGTGACTCGCAATTTGCTGCGGCAAGAGCGCTCCGGAAGTCGTTATGTCCGTTTCCAGCGAGAGCTCGCCCAGCGCTCCGCCAATGGTGATCACGCCTGACTCGGGCTGGGCCGCGGCTACCACGCGACGCAACGCGAAACGGCCGTTGGGCTCGATCTCGGCCAACGGCGACGCCGTCGCTATCGGGCGGCACAAGGCCACAGCCGCGAGAATCGCGGCATACCGCTTGCCGGTAGACGGCACAAAGCGACTCAGCGGCGTGAACATGGTCTATACCTTTGCGATAGCGGCGGGGTACTGGTCGGGGCGAGTCGTCGATCGTTCCCTTCGTAGCTCATTGGCGGCTTTTAGCGCCCGCGGTTACTGATCGCCAGCCGGTTCGCCGCCGTTACAGGTGGCAAGGTCTTGATATATGGTGAAATCAATCTCGTCGCGGACAAAATGCACGCTCCCGTCGACGAGGCCGAAATATGCACCGCCGGCGTGATGGCTGGCGAACTGCAGATCGTTGAGCAGCAGCTTTCGCTCTGCGGGCGCGGCTGCCGGATCGCCCACATAGAAGCCGAATTGCTCGGGCGCGGCGTTAATCGGCAGACGGATGTTGTTCGAGCCGCCATTGCAGATCTTTGTCGGCGGTCGGTCGCGCCACGTCGTCCCGCTCATCCAGTCGAAGTTGAAGATGTAATACCGCTCGCCAATGGCTAACGTATGGGACGACCCGTCGCCAATCATGCTCATGCGCACGCGACTGCCGGGATACATGAGGCCGTCGGCGTCGACGTCGCCGCAATGCTTGTCCTCCAAATCGATTCGCTCATCGTTGCGGCCGGCGCCGGAGACGGCGAAGTAATTCGACGCCTTGCCCGTGTTGGCGTCTGCCGGCGGGGGCGGAGTCTCCGGACAGGCCAGCGCCGGCAAAAAAAGGGAGGCGGCGGCTGTACTAACGGCGCCCCCGTCCGACTGCGGCTGGATGTCCGCATAGACCGCTCCTTGTTCGATAAACGGCAGGATCAGCACCCGCCAACTAACGCCAGGCAGACTTTCTTGCAGATGCAAGCGGCCGCTTGGCGGGAACGCCCCCTGTTGGGCGTGATAGTCGTGCAGTGCCAGAACCAATTGGCGGATGTTATTGCAACATTGGCTGCGGCGGGCCGCCGCACGGGCCGCCTGGACCGCTGGCAAGAGTAGGGCAATCAACACTGCAATGATCGCAACAACCACCGGCAGTTCGATAAGCGTGAAACCATGTAGGGGCCGGGAGAAGCGGTTACGCTTCCCATTCCCTGCATAGCTAAAAGCCTCAACGGCCTGCCAGCGAGGCTGCCTCGCCGGCAGCAGAAAACTGAGTGCACCATGAGTCGCCTGAATGATGGCTAAATCTTGGCGCGCGGCAGGTCGAGGGCGTCGGCGGGGCCAGCGGGCCGCCGAAGTGCGCCCGGCCAGGAGAGTACCATCGCGCCGCCGTCCGAGTCCCGCCGCCATCGCGACGAGGGCGAGCATAAGCGTGCTCGGTTCCGGCACGCTCGCGGCGACAACGGCGGGCGAGCTGCCGAATTGATTCCGCCAGACCGCCAGGTCGCCGGCGTTGATCGCGCCATCGCCGTTGGCATCCCCCAATTGGCGGGTGGCGTCAGTCTCCATCGGAAAGCTGAGCTGCCATCGCAGGAAGTCGAAGCCGTCCACTCGCGTGTCGCCATTGAAGTCCGCATTGTTATTGGCGACACGAACGAAGACCTCGGGCGTGGTGCTGCTCACAAGCCGATCGGTCGCCGCACTGAGCGGTGCGTCGGACGTCAGGCCAAATACGACCGTGGCGGCGTTCGACTCCTCGCCCTGATTGTTAAGCCCTAGCGCGCCAATTTGCAGATGGATGGTCGTGTCGCCCAAGGCTCGAGTTTCGTAGCCAATGCGAGCCAAAAGCCAGGAGCCGGTCGCGGCGTGGAAGAACGGGTCTCCTCCGGGCGCACTGGAGTTAATGCCGACCCCCAATCGCTCATAACCTGGCAGTTCAGGAAGCGAAAACCCCTTGAGCTCGTCGACTACGCTTTGCTCGAGCTGCCCGGGCGGCGTGTCGGTGGTTCCAGACGGCGCGCTGGTCTGCTCCCAGCGAACGCGATCGACTGGATTAGGGGGCGGCGTCTGCCCCAACACCGGGTTGTAGGGCTCGACCGCCGTTTGGGTGAACTGCAAGATTGACGCGTCGGCGGCGACGACTCGCAGCGACCATCGCTGCAGCGTCTTGCCCTGATCGGGCCGCGCCCACAGGTACAAGTAGCCCGACGCGCCTGCTCCGGCATCGCCGATTACGGGGATTTCTGACGTACTAGCCGGCGGGGCGGACCCTGAGACCGCGTCGCCAGACGTGGAGAGCCACATCTGGGCGGCGCTCAGCAGCGGAACGCGCGAGGCAATCGCGACGCCCGCCACGATGACGGCGGAGCGAAATAACCGGCGCATACGGAGTTTAACCAGCGGCTGGGGCCGATTTGAGCCGCCAAGAAGAGGGCCGGGCGCAATGCGACCCTATGGTAACCGTAGGGCCGACGGCCCGAATACTAGAATTCAGGAAAAAATGTAAGAATACGTCCCGCTCCGTCCGTACTCGCCACGAAAGGCAAGTGGCTATGGCCGGGGACGTGTTTATGCGGCACGACTACCTTTCCGCGGCATCGGACCTGTTAGTCGTCTCGCCGCTTCCCTTTTAGAAGGGAGGCGCCCCTCGGTAACACGGGGACGCCGCGTAGGAGCAACGATGGCCGCCGACGGCGATGCTCAATAGGCGGTCTGGCGAATCTCGCGAGTTGTCAGGGTTGCGATTGACGTGCGAATTCACCTCGTCGAATTGCAGCGCGATTTTGTGGCACTTCGACCTACAATCATCGTGTCGAAGCGCCTGGCGATAGTCCTAATCTCTTTGCCATAGAGGTCTCGCGATCGACGCTTTCCCTTCTGGCAGCAGTGCAACGGTCCAACAATTGCTTGCTTGGAGTGTTTCGCATCGACCGTGTCGCGGTAGGAATCTCGAACCGGGGACCTCAACGGCCGCCAATTAAGTCGCCATGGCAATACCCATATGGTAGCGCAAGGCGCCCATCCTATCTGGCAAATAACAATGGAGTCGCAGTATGAAACTCACTCGTGTTGGGTCTCAACCGTCAGCTAAAGGACCGAACGAGTGGTTTACCGGCACGGTACGGATCGACCCGCTGTTCGACGCTCCAGAGCCAGCTCGAGTCGCAGGGGCGAGCGTCACGTTCGAGCCCGGCGCGCGAACCGCCTGGCACACGCACCCGCTCGGGCAGACTCTCCTCATTACGGCTGGCTGCGGGTGGGCTCAACGGTGGGAGGGCCCGGTGGAGGAAATTCGGCCCGGCGATGTTGTCTGGTTCGCTCCGGGCGAAAAGCACTGGCACGGCGCAAGCCCGACGACCGCCATGACGCATATCGCCATTCAGGAGAAGCTCGATAGTAAGGCCGTCGAATGGATGGAGAAAGTCAGCGACGAGCAATATCGAAGGTGATTTGATCCGCCGGAGGCGTCACTGGGGCCGCACGTGGCGCGGATAAACCTGGCCTGCCAAGGCGGAACTGCAGAAATACCGGCTCGCCAAGCGCGCGCCCCGAGTCGGGATGGAGGTCGCTGAACATGAAGGGGCAAACAAGGAAATAGGGCTATGAAAGCAGCAGTGCTTTATGGACCAGGCGACGTCCGGTTTGAAGATCGCGAAACGCCGAGGATCGAACAACCGACCGATGCGATCATCCGGATCGCTGCCACGTGTGTCTGCGGGTCCGATCTCTGGCCCTACCGAGGCCTGCAGCCCATAAACGGACCGACGCCCATGGGCCATGAATACTGCGGCGTTGTCGAGGAAGTCGGCGGCGACGTAAGGGCGATCGAGCCTGGCCAGTTCGTCGTGGGATCGTTTGCTACGTCGGACAATACCTGCCCCAACTGCCGATTTGGATATCAATCGTCCTGTATTCATCGCGAATTCATGTTGCGCGCCCAGGCCCCGTTGCTTCGCGTGCCGCTCGCCGACGGGACGCTCGTTCCGACCCCTGGAATGCCCGCGGATGATCTCGTCCCCAGCCTGCTAGCGGCATCTGACGTGCTTGGCACCGGCTGGTTCGCCGCCGACGCAGCCAACGTGAAGCCGGGCGCGACAGTCGTTGTCGTCGGCGATGGCGCCGTTGGCTTA
>JADLBW010000207.1 GCA_020847515.1 Pirellulales bacterium
GAAAAGGTCGGGATTTGCTTGGCGTTTGGTATCGAATACCTTCCTATCGCGGGCCTACGCGGCGTAGGGGATACGGATAGCCGTATGAGTAGATGGCGGCTAGGCGGAGATATACCCTCCGTCGACAAAGAGAACTTGGCCGGTGACGAAATCTGACGCAGAGGAAGCGAGAAAGACTGCCGTTCCGCCGAGATCGTCCGGCTCTCCCACGCGGCCAATCGGCGTCCGGGCGATAATCTGGGCGCGAAACGCCGGATCCCGCAGGACTGGCCGCGCTAACGCGGTATCAATCCAGCCGGGGGCGATCGCGTTGACGCAGATACCGTGGGGGCCCCATTCGACGGCGAGAGAGCGGGTCAACTGGGCGACTGCACCTTTTGTCGAGCCGTAGAGGGCGCGACCGGGTAATCCGAGCGCGGCGGTGAGAGAGGCGATGTTGATGACTTTGCCGGAGCCTTGAGCAATGAAGCGCTTTCCGGCTGCAGCACAGGCGAAAGTTACCGCTTTGATATTCGCGGCGTAAACCCGATCGAAATCTGCCTCCGTCAGATCGATCGTGGGTGAGCGCTGGGCGACCCCCGCGGCGTTCACGAGAATATCGATCCGCCCAAGGTGTTCGACCGTGCGATCGACCATCCCCCGAACCTGATCGAGGTCGGTTACATCGGTCGGCAATATCGCCACCCGACAGCCGTGAGCCCGAGCCTCCGCCGCGACTGCTTCCAAAGCATCCGTCGAGCGCGCTGCGAGGGCCACATCGGCGCCGGCTTCGGCGAGGGCCAGGGCGATCGCCTGACCGATTCCCCGACTGGCGCCGCTGATCAGCGCGATCTTCCCGCTCAGGTCAAACGTTCCACGCATGTGATCTCCTTCGACGATGGGCTAGCACAAAAGTCGTCTCGATGGCTGGGAATGCCTCTCCATTAGAATACTGCGGGATCCTCCGTAAGGTTACTCGACTCGGATCGATCAGCCTAGAGGAGCAGGCGGGCGTATGATAGAATGCGCTGGCGGGTTGGATGCTAGTCGGAGGCGAGCGCGCGGTCTTGCTTGGCGCAGCGTGATCCCGCCTTCAATGATGACCCGCCCGCGGCAGCCAGACGTGAAGGCGAGGGCTTACCGACCTCACGCCGAGGCCCGGCGCGTGGCTGCTGTGGGTCAAACGGATTGAAGTTGCCCATTGGGTGGCCGAATCCGCGCAAGTGCGACGCGAAGGTGCAAGCCGATGGAGATGGTCCAGGTTATCCTCATGGGTGGATCGCCGCTCCTTCAGATTGGCATGGTCGCTGCACTGGATCAGGATCCTTCGATCCGATTAGTCGCTCAGCTGGGTGAAGCCGTTGAGATACCGACGGTGGGGCCGAAACTGAGTGGCGATGTGCTGATCTTGAACACGAACTCGCCATTTGCTGATGTTGACGCGATCCTTGCTGATCGGCCGGTGGATATTTCATCGGGGCGAGTTCTTGTTTTGACTGAATGCGACCGACTGGACGAATTGCGCGCCACCGTGCGCCTGGGGATTGGCGGTTACGGCATCAGTCGCGAGCTCCGCCCGCACGACCTAACCGTGGCGGTTCACTCCATTGCCCACGATCGGCGTTGGGCGTGTCCGCAGACGATCCGTCGACTATTTGAAGCCGTCGGTGAGCCGGAATCGTCCGCGCCCCTCACCTTGCCCGGTAAGATGCCGATCTCCGAGCGAGAACTTGCCGTGCTGCGATTGGCCGCCGCTGGCGCCCGAGAGGCTGAAATCGCCGCAAAACTCTTTCTTTCCCCCAATACGGTCAAGACGTACCTGCGTCGGATTCGCCAGAAGCTCCACGCCGAATCTCGATCCGAGGCGATCCAGATCGCGATGACCTTGGGGCTGATCAGCCCGCTTGCCAGCGAAGGGAGCGGCACCCGCCCCTTGCTTGCCCGCGTCTCCGAGGTGACACGATGACACCCTGCGTCATCCATTACGCATTGGAAACTCGCAAAAACGGCTCCCCTCAATTTCCTGTTCAGGGTGACAAAATCGTCTCCCAAAGGGCGCTATTCCCGTCCGCGTTAAGCGTCGTAACATAGGCGTCGATACCCGCGCAATCGCATTACCCTTATTCGTCGCGTTCCCTGCGCGCAGATCACCGGACGGAGGTGACGATGCTACCGAGAGATTCTTCTTGGCTCATCGGTCGAGGAGATCCGGCGGCATCAGTCCGTGAGCCTCCACTCCGGCGCGTTTCCGGTACTCCGGATCGCGTCCAGCTTTTCAGGAGGTGACCCGGCTGAGAGAAAGATCGCTCGTTCCTTCGGCGCCCCTAGGCAGCCTTTGCACCCTAGCAATAAATGGAGATGGATAGACGATGTTGGGAGATACCCGTCGCAAGATTCTGCGCTTCGGAGCCACCGGATTTGCCGTCGCCGCGCTGACTGTCGCGGTCGGCCTGCCGGCCTTCGCCGCGGGTAACAACAATACCAGTAAAGGCATTAGCGCAAACCTGTCGGCTCAGATCGAAGCGATCAAGTCCAAGACTGGGAATAGCGCGCACCAGGATCAGGACTCGAAGCAGGTCCAGGTCAACAATCCGGACCAGAAGTCCGATCAGGATAATTACCAGAAGGCGATCGTCCCCACCAGTGCCGAAGCGAAGAACATTAACAAGAGTGGCGACGCGAAGGCAATCGGGGCGATCTCCGACGTCAACGTGCACAACTTCCAGGCCTCCTCGGCGGATGCCAAGGGCGTGGCCGTTTCCAAGAACATCACCGGCGACACCGGCAACAACCGAGCGGGTGGATACACCGGCGCGGACGGCGGTGGGATCGCGCAGAAGAATGTGCCGATTACCGGTGATGCGAAGGCCGTTGGAATTTCCGATTCTGAGGCCGAGAGTGGCGACTCCAAGGCCGTTAATGCGACCGGCGATGCCGATGGCGGCAAGGGTGTCGGTGTGTCCGATAACAACGCCCACGGCGGCGGGGGCGGCGACACCGGCGACAACGATCCGGATAGCTCCGGCAACAACACCGCCACGAACATCGGTGCTCTCCTTGGGAGCGCTGGCAGTGGTGCCACGGGCAATTCCTCGGACGTAGACTCAGGCGATAGCTCGGGCGCTACCTCCGGGAATACCTCGACGACCGCTGGGAATGGCGGCGCGGGTGGCAAGACGGGCGCGAACGATGCGGCCTCGAAGTCGGTCAACACCGGCGACTCGAAGGCCGGCTCGACCAACACGGCAACCAGCGGCAGCAACGCGGCATCGACGAACAATGCCACGGGCGCCAATGGCGGCAAGGGCGGCGACATTCTCGCGGGCAGTGGCGATAGCGGCAACAACGCCAGCGATGCCATCATCTCGGGCGGCACGGCTGCGAACGGCCTGGTCATCGTTGCGCCAGTGAAGGGTAACGCCACCGCTACCAGCGGCACGGCGACCAACAACGGCGACGCGACCGCGGATCCCTGCGTTGACGTGACCCTGGTCAACAAGCCGGACAACAATCAGGATCAGGCTAACATCCTGAAGGCCGACAACGATCAGGATCAGGGCAACGGCCAGACTGCCAACAGCACCAACAATGGCGGCAGCCAGGACAGCGACCAGGACAGCTCGAACGACAGCAGCCAGTCGACCAAAAACTAGCTGTTTGTGGTAATCTCACCCTAGGCGTCCAGTAGTACTGTGGGGGTGGGCGGGGAGGCCCCGCTCACCCCCACAGTGGTCCCGATCCAAACGTAACGGATCGCCCATTGATGGTCGAGGGGTGACCGCCTTCCGGTCGCCGATGGGGCTAAACGCCCGCTTCGCACTTTGTTTCAAACGGGCCGATCGCATCAGCAACGGAGAGGTTCATGAACTCGCGCCGCATCGGAAGCGTACTTGGGCTGGTATTGGCGCTCCTCGCCTTGACCGCCTGCGATCGTGTGCCGCTCGATGCTAGCGGCGAGGCTCGAGCTCCCGGGGCGACGACCTCCCCGATGGTGACGGTTGCGTCGGATTCGGCAAACCGCCCGGCGGCAAGCCCATCGGCCTTGGCGATTGAGCAGCCGATCGTTACCCTGGCGCCAACCGAAGCAACCCCGGTACAACTGAATCGTTCTGATGTTCGTGACGCAACCGTGATTCCGGCGACGCAATCCCCATCGCAGAATGCGGCCTTGGACAACGCCGAATCGACCAAAACGGTCACGGCCAACCAAGTCATCGATCGTCAGACCTTGAAGAGCACGATTTCCAAGGGGGCCGCGATCGCGGAATCCCAGGGCGCACGTTCTGATGGCTCTATTAGCGCCTCACAATCCCAGGTGAACATCAATATCACCTCATCCTCTTCGGTCACCGGCGGGCAGGCACAGACGCAGACGGTGATCGGCTCAACCAGTACGAACACGACATCTTCGACCGGATCCCCTTCGGCCGAATCACAGCCCTTCCCGACGATGCAACCGATCGAGAATGCCGGCGGGGACGAGGCGGGAGAACCGGGCGATAATCAGAAAATCTATCAACTTTGTGGACAAGATGATCCGGGAATGGCCCGGGCGATCGAGCAGTTCATCGCCGGGCGCGGCTTCAGTGCTCAACTGATTAGCCACTCCGGAAACTGCCCGAATCTCAAAATCACGGTTCCGGCGGGATCGACCGCCGGAACCGCCAGCGGCAGCCAACAGACGCATTTGACGGTGAAAAGCGGCGGCCGCAGCGTCCAAGTCGACATCGTTTCGGAAAACGGCGTCACTCGGGCCAACATTGGCTCGGGGGCCTGACGGAGAGGGGCCGATGAGTACTCGTACAACCTATCCCTGGCCGCGCTGGGGCGGCCGGCTCAAGTACACAGTTGCCGCGGCCCACCCGTTCTTGGCCATTTTCCTCGCCTCGGCACTGGCCTTGGCACCAGTGACTGCGCGTCCATCATTCGCCGAAGAGGGCAATGATCCGACACCGGTTGCGACAAGCGAGGCGCCGCCACCCACGGAGGTTCCGCCGGCACCGACGACACCACCGACACAAGTTCCTCCGACGGCGACGCCGGTACCGCCCACCGCAACCGCGGTACCTCCGACGGCGACGCCGGTCCCACCCACTGCAACACCGGTTCCCCCAACGGCAACGCCGGTACCACCGACTGCAACGCCGATTCCTCCGACGGCGACGACTGCGCCGCGACTGGGGGGCGGAGCGACACCGACCACCGCCAGTGCAAGCCCAACCGTGGCGGATCGATTGTCCGGCGCGCCAACCGCAGCCCCCACGAGCGTAGCGAGCGCCCCGACGCAGGTGAACGGGGATCGCCTTTCGAATGTCGGATCATCACCGGCGCCGACGGCGTCCAGCAAGTCGGATACCGATGCCAATGTTGTCCGCCTCTCGCGCCCCGCGGCAACATCAACCTCAACGGCGGTGACTACGGATAATGGAGCCTCCGGGGCACCAGTCTCCGCCGCGAGTGGCGATGCCGGCGCCAGCGGCGTCGACGCGCAGACCAACCAGGTGAATAGTCAAATCGCGGGCGTCGTCGCCGGGGGAGGGCCGGTCTCTGTCGCCGCGACGAATGCGAACAAGGTGACCGTCTCCGATCAAGGAAGCGGCGTCGCTCAAACCGGCGCAAGTGGTGCCCAAAACGGCTCTCGACTGGCCAGCGGAACCCCCACCGCGGGTCCCGACCGCGCAACGGCCGTGAGTGGCGATGCCCTCGCCCTCGGCGTGGATGCCCAGAATAACGTGGTCAACCAATCGCAGATTGGCGTGGTGGTGGGCGGAGGGAATTACGGCAACATCGGGGTCCTTTCCTCCAATGAGGCAACGATCCTCAACGCCGGTATGGCAGCCGCAAACTCAGGTATGGCCATTGCGAAAGTAGCGCCGCTTGCCGAGGGCGGTGGCCTCGCTCTCCCGTTGTCGACCCCAATCGGGACGCTAACGCCGAATCGATTGGCCACTCCGATTGCTCGAAACATCAACGGTGATTTCTCCGCACAGGCCGGGCCGATTGGAACGCCCGGACCGATTCGACTCGTGCGGCTTCAAGGCGTCTCGC
>JADLBW010000208.1 GCA_020847515.1 Pirellulales bacterium
ACGTCCCAGTGCTTCTGCATGAAGAGAGTCGCCGGGCGCGAGGGATGCAGCGCGATACGGTGGACGCAATGGCCGACTTCCGCGGTCGGTTCGGGCATGAAGTCGGATCGCAGGCCGCGGTTGATCGGTTTCCAGGAGTCGCCGCCGTCGTCGGTGCGGAAGGCGCCGGCGGCGGAGATGGCGATGTAGATCCGCTGGGGGTTGGTCGGGTCGAGCAGAATCGTGTGCAGGCCCATGCCGCCGGCGCCGGGGGACCACTTCGGGCCGTCGCAGGAGCGCAGGCCCGGCAGTTCCTGCCATGATTGGCCGCCGTCGTTCGAGCGGTAGATCGCAGCGTCTTCGATGCCGGCGTACACGGCGTCGGCGTCGGTATGCGACGGCTCAAAGTGCCAGACGCGCTTGAACTCCCACGGATGAGGCGTGCCGTCGTACCACTGGTGCGTGCCCGGGTCGCCGTCGTAGGCGAAGTTGTTGCCGACGGTTTCCCAAGTCTGGCCGCCGTCGCTGGAGCGCTGGACGACCTGGCCGAACCAACTGCTAGTCTGCGAGGCGTAAATGCGATTGGGGTCCACGGGCGAAGCCTTCATGTGGTAGATCTCCCAGCCGCCGAAGTGCGGGCCGTCGATCTTCCACGACTGCCGCTTGCCATCGGCGGCGAGGATAAAGGCCCCCTTGCGGGTGCCGACGAGGAGACGGACTGAGCTCATAGAGGACTCCGGGGGGGAAAGGCGAACAGCGGAGAGCGGAATTGGGGAGGGGCGGTCTGCATTGTTCCGCTTTCCGCTTTCCGCTCTCCGCTTTTCAAACAGCGCTATTTCTTCATTTGATGGGGGTCGAACGCAATCACCATCCAGGAGACGCCGAACTTGTCGGCGACCATGCCGAAGCGGGGGGAGAAGAACGTCTCGGTCATGGGCATTTGCACCTGGCCCCCTTCGCCAAGGGCGTGGAAGAGCTGTTCGGCCTTGGCGACGTCGTCCACGGCCAGCGACAGCGAGATGCCCTGGAATGCCGCCGGCTCGCCGGTGCACATGCCGTCGGAGGCCATGATCTTGGTGCTGCCGACGTTGAACTCGGCGTGCATGATCTTTTCGGCCGGCGGCGCGGGGCCTTCGCTACATTGCTCGGGGCTTTCGCTGAAGCGCATCATGGCGGCGATCTCAGCTCCGATCGCCTTCTGGTAGAAGTTGAGGGCCTCTTCGCAGCGGCCGTTGAAGTAGAGGTACGGCAGTACGTGCATGTCATTACTCCTGGTAAGCGAATGGGGATGACGGCGGACGGACGCGGCCAGCGGTCCGCTACAACTTTTGGTCGACCATTTCCTCCATGGTGCACGGCACGTCGACCATGACGCCCAGCGTCTGCGAGGCTTGCGGCGGCAGGCCGGGTATGTCGAGGACCGGGCGGACTTCGACTGTGCCCTTACGGGCGCCCGGGATGCGGCCGGCGATGGCAATCGCCTCGTTCAGATCCTTCGCCTCGACGAGGAAATAACCGCCAAGCTGCTCGCGAGTCTCGGCGAAGGGTCCGTCGGTAACCAGCGGCTTGCCGCTGCGCACCCGCACGCTGGTGGCGGTTGAAATCGATTGCAGCGGGTTGGCGGCAATATACTGTCCGCGAGAGTGCAGCTCGCGAGTGAGGGCCGCCGACTCCTGGTAGCAGGCCTCGCGCTCGGTTTCGGTCCAGGCATTCTCGTCGGCGTAGACTAATAGCATATATTTCATGGCATTGAGCTCCGCTGGATCATTAATTTGGGCAAGGGGCCGATTCAATTTGCCGATGTACTTTTTAGAGCATCCGGAGCACGGCGGAGCCGTTCATTTTCGCCCGGCCAGCTCTTGCCGCATCCGTTCCTCCTGAGTCCGAACCTCATCGGTCATGGCGTCGCCGAAATCCTCGGATTCGAACAGCGGCCGAATCTCGATTTCCGACTCGCCCTCCATCGGGTTGGGGCACTTCTTGACCCACTCGATGGCCTGGGCCATCGACTTGCATTCCCACAGCCAGAAGCCCGCGACCAGTTCCTTCGTCTCGGCGAACGGCCCGTCGGTAATGACGCGATCGCCGCCGGAGAACTTCACTCGGACGCCTTTCGAGCTCGGATGCAGTCCCTCGCCGGCCTTCATGACGCCTGCGTCCAGCAGCTCCTGATTGAACTTCATCATATCGGCGAGCAGCTTCTCGCTCGGCATGACGCCTGCCTCGGACTGCTTCGTCGCTTTGACCATGACCATGAAACGCATGGGTTGTCTTCCTCCCGCTTCGGTTTGTCGGGGCCGCGGCAGCGTTACGCATTCGCCGCCGGCTTGATTGTGCTTACACCGATTAGTCGCCCGGGAACCAGCCCATCGACAGCGCCTAGAAAAAAATCGGCAAGTATTTTCGAGCGCTATTTTGCCGCCAATTCGGCGAGTCGACGCTTCAGGAACCGGCGTTCGGGCCCCTGTCGGGCCAGAATCAGGGCACGTTCATACGCCTCGCGAGCCGCTTGAATCCGGCCGAGCCGTCGGCAGAACTCCGCCTTGGCCGAATGAGCGAGGTGGTAATCGGCGAGGTCCCCGCGGGCAAGGACATCGTCAATCAATTCCAGGCCGGATTCGGGCCCGTCGCGCATCGCGACCGCAACAGCGCGGTTTAATTCGATTACCGGCGACGGCGCCATCCTCAGCAAGACGCCGTACAGAGCGACGATTTGATTCCAATCTGTCGCATCCGAGCTCGGGCTATCGGCATGCACGGCGGCGATCGCCGCCTGAATGGCGTACGGTCCGACGGTCGGCGCGGGTAACGCCCGCTGGAGCAGGACCTGCCCTTCGGCAATGAGCGACCGGTCCCACAGCGATCGGTCCTGGTCATCGAGCAGGATCAGCTCGCCGTCGGGCGTCGATCGCGCGGGGCGCCGCGACTCGTGGAGCAGCATCAGCGCCAGCAGTCCCCATGCCTCAGGCTCTGGCAACAAGACCGTCAGTAGCCGGCCCAGGCGAATGGCTTCAGCCGAAAGGTCGGCTCTCGTCAGCGTAGCCCCCGAAGAGGCGGCATAGCCTTCATTGAAGACCAGATAAATGACGCGCAAAACAGCGTCGAGCCGATCGGGCAGGTCGTCGCGGGCCGGCACCTGGTAGGGAATGCCGGCGTCGCGAATCTTGGCCTTCGCCCGCACGATCCGCTGGGCCAAGGTCGCGGGCGAAGTGAGAAAGGCGCTAGCAATCTCCTCGGTCGTCAGGCCGCAGACCTCGCGCAACGTCAGCGCCGTCTGGGCTTCCATCGACAGGGCGGGGTGGCAGCAGGTGAAGATCAGCCGCAGGCGGTCGTCTTCAACGGCGTCCTCGTCGCTGTCGGGGGTGGGGCGCTGCCCGTCGTTGAGCCGCTCAGCGAGGCGCCCAAGCGAGGCGTCGAACCGCGCCCGTCGGCGCATGGCGTCGATGGCCTTGAACCGTCCCGCGGAGACCAGCCAGGCGCGCGGGTTGGCAGGAACGCCTTGGTCGGGCCACTGCTTCATGGCGGCGGCGAAGGCGTCGTGGAGCGCTTCCTCGGCCAGATCGAAGTCGCCCAGCAAACGGACTAGCGTGGCAAATACCCGGCGGGACTCCGCCTGGTAGATCTGGCCGACGGCGCTCCGCACCTGTTCAAGTGTACCGTACATGGCCATCAATATGACGTGGTTTACCGCGCTGTTCAACCCGCAGTCGATGAAACGGGCTTAAAAGGCCGGGGGAGATGACACGCCCGGCGGCCTCGCGTGCCGGCTGGCGCTTCCCTTGGAAACGGCGTTCCCATTCGCGTCGGTCAGTCGCACTGTTACCCCGACCCGGGTATGGCGACAGCAAAGCCCCTTTTCCGAGGCGAACCACCACTTTTCGTCCCGCCCCAATTTGCTATGATGCGGGGCTACGACCTACAAATCCACCCAGGTCCCGGCCGGGACGCCATCATGCCCAAGCAAAAGACCCACAAAGGCACTAAAAAACGCTTCCGTCTGACGGCCAGCGGCAAGGCGAAGCACCGGTCGGCCGGCACCAGCCATCTGGCCGCCCGGATGAGCCAGAAGCGTAAGCGCCAACTTCGCGGGACCGAAACGGCCGCGGACATCGAATCGAAGATGGTTCGCAAGGCGTTGTGCGGCAACAGTTACTGATTTGTCAATTGTCCGCGGTCCGTTGTCAGCGGAAGCTTCACCTAGCAAGCTCCACAAGCGACAACGAACGACTGGCTACGGACAATTCTCCAACCTCGCCGGGCGGTTAACGCCTTCCACCGCGGAAGGGGCCTGGGCGTGAGACCTTCAATGATGAAGGGGTTCCCATGCGAACCACCAAGGGCGCGGCCCGCAACAAGGCCAAGAATCGCCTCTTCAAGAAGACCAAGGGCTACACCGGGGGCCGTCGGCGGCTGCTCCGCTCGGCCAAAGAAACGCTGGTCCGTGCGGGCGTGTTCGCCTTCCGCGACCGCCGGGCTCGCAAGCGCGAGTTCCGCAAGCTGTGGATCATCCGCATCAACGCCGCCTGCCGCGAACGGGGCCTGCGTTACAGCGAATTCATCAACGGCCTGAAGAAAGCCCAGATCGAGCTTGATCGCAAGACCCTCTCGGAAATGGCGATCAACGATCCGGCGGGGTTCGACGCCGTGGTGACCAAGGCCCGCGACGCGCTGGCTGCGTAGCACGTTTTCGGCGTTCTACACGGTGAGCGGGTCACCCAAGCTGCCTGCGCGGACCCAGTCGCTGCACGCACCCCCGCCCCGCGGGGGGTCCGCCGCCCAGCGTCCAGCCTAGCACCATGAAGACTAATCAAACATCCAGTGGCGGGGGCCTGGCGGCTTTTGTCGGCGAGCTTGACGCCCTGAGCTTGGCCGCAACGGAGGCGTTCGGCTCGGCCAGCGACGCCGCGTCGCTGGAAGTCGCCCGCGTGGAGTTTCTGGGCGCTAAGGCAGGACGCCTCAAATCGGCCCAGCAGGGCCTCGGCAAGGTCGATAAGGGCGACAAGCCCGCGGCCGGCAAGCGGTTCAACGAGGTCAAGCAGACGGTCGAGGCGGCGTTTTCCGCCGCGCAAGAGCGGCTTGCCAAGGCCGCGAAGCCCCACGCGGCGTCGGCCTTCGACGTGACCGTCCCCGGGCGGCCCTTGCGGCTGGGCCGTCTTCATCCGGTGACGCATACGATCGCCGACATGAAGGACATCATGGGGCGGCTGGGGTTCACTGCCGTCGAAGGGCCGGAGATCGAGGACGAGTGGCACAACTTCGAGGCCCTCAACATCCCGCGCACCCACCCGGCCCGGGACCCGCTCGATAACTTTTACCTGGCCGCCGCCCGATCAGCCGCGCCGAAGGGAGCCGCGCCCCAGCCCGCCGCAGTTCAAGGAGCCGCCGGAGCAGCGTCAGGCGGCCCGCCGCCGCTGCTGCTGCGCAGCCAGACCAGCACCGTCCAGATTCGCGTAATGGAGAGCACGCCCCCGCCGGTCCGCATCATCTCGCTGGGCCGCGTCTATCGCCCGGACACGGCCGACGCCACGCATTACCCGATGTTCCACCAGATCGAGGGCTTGCTGGTGGACCGCGGCGTGACGATGGCGGACCTCAAGAGCGTCCTGCGTCTTTTCTGCCAGAGCTACTTCGGCGCGGGCGAGGTCCACATCCGCTTCCGCCCGTCGTTCTTCCCGTTCACCGAGCCGAGCGTCGAGGTCGATATGAGCTGGCAAAACGGCTGGATGGAAATGGGTGGCGCCGGCATGGTCGACCCCCACGTCCTACGGGCCGTTGGGTACGACCCGGAAGAAGTCACCGGCTTCGCCTTCGGACTGGGCGTCGAACGCGTCTGCATGCGCCAGCACGGCATCACCGATATCCGCGCCCTCTACGAGAACGACGTCCGGTTCCTTTCGCAATTCTAGAGAAGGGACTCTCGCAGAGGCGCAGTTGCGCAGAGAGTGCACAGTAAGAGATTCGGGAATGTCCTAAGAACACTCATAGTCGGTGATCTTCGCTCATCAAGTTATCATTCTGATTAGCGGGCATCAGCGGTTATCAGCGGTTCTCCCCCCCATCTTCTGTGACTGCTCTGCGTCTCTGCGCCTCTGCGAGAGACAAATGCATATGATTGTTTCGCTTGATTGGTTGCAAGAGTATGTTAACTTGCCTGCGAGACCGGCGGAGTTGGCCGATCGGCTGGCCCTTTCGGGGCTCAATCACGAGTGCTTCGATGAGCAGGCAATCGACCTTGAGGTAACGAGCAACCGCCCCGATTGCCTGGGGCACATCGGCGTCGCCCGCGAAATCGCCGTCTTGTGGAGTCAATCCCTGCGCGTGCCTGAGGCCCAGCCGCTCGCTAGCGGCGAGCCCGCCGAGAAACTTACGCACGTCGATCTGCAGGCCCCGCAGCTCTGCCCCCGGTACACGGCCCGCGTCATTCGCGGCGTCAAGGTCGGCCCCAGCCCTGCGTGGCTGGCTGACCGCCTCCGCACGCTCGGCGTCGCCGTAATCAACAACGTCGTCGACGTGACGAACTACGTTATGTTCGAGTGCGGCCAGCCGCTGCACGCGTTCGACTTCGCCAAGCTGCAGGGTCGCCGCATCGTCGTCCGCGAGTCCAAGCCCGGCGAGAAATTCACGGCCATCAATCATCAGGAGTATGAGCTGGCCGCCGGCACATGCGTCATTGCCGACGCTGAGCGGGCCGTCGCCCTGGCGGGCGTGATGGGGGGCGCCGACACCGAAGTTTCCGAGGCGACGGTCGACGTGCTGATCGAGTCGGCACAGTTCGATCCGCTGTCTGTCCGCACCACCGCCCGCCGGCACAATCTCCACAGCCCCTCGTCCTATCGGTTTGAACGGGGCGCGGACCCCGAAGGCGTCGATTGGGCCAGCCGCCGCGCGTGCGAGTTGATACTTCAGCTTGCGGGCGGCGTGCTTGCCCACGGGAGCGTCGACGCAGGGAGCCCGCGCGAACAGCCTCCGACGATAAAGCTTCGCTTCGACCAAATCCCGCGCGTCCTGGGGATCGCGGTCCCCGACGACGACGTCCGCCGCATCCTCGCCGCCCTCGGCTGCCAGGAAACGCACGTTTGCGGACACTGCGTGAAGGTAACGCCCCCAAGCTGGCGGGCCGATATTACTCGCGAGATCGACCTCATCGAGGAAGTCGCCCGCATCTACGGCTACGATAAGATTCCCGAAGACACCAACGTAAAGATGGCCGCCTCAACCCGCACGCGCCAGGACCGAGCGCTGTCGCGCGTTCGCGAGACGCTCGTTGCGGCCGGATTCTACGAGGCGATGACGCTGAGCGCCGTCGACGAGCAGTGGGTCGACGCCATTCGGCCTTGGACCGATGCCGCGCCGCTGCAGACTTCCATGCCGATCCTCCGCCGCGCGGACAGCCTGCGGCAAACGCTCGTGCCGAGCTTGCTCGCGGCCCGGCGACACAACGAAAAACTGTCCAATCGGGTGATCGAGCTGTTCGAGATTGCCAACGTCTATCTGCCGATCGAGGGCGCTCTGCCGCAGCAGAAGCGGCTGCTGGCCCTCACCAGCGGCAGCGGCTTCCTCGAAGTGAAGGGCGTCGTCGAAGCGCTCGTCCGCCGCGTCGCCCCGGCGGCAGTGCTCGGCGTCGGGGAGGTTGACTACCCGCTGCTGGAATCGACGCGGCAATGCCGACTGCGACTCGGCGATCATCCGTTGGGCTATCTCGGCGAACTGAGCGACGCGGGCCGCGACCGGTTTGAACTTCGCGGTTCAACGACCGTGGCCGAGATTGACCTCGAAATTCTCGTCGCGGCCGCCAATTTGACGCCGTCCGCCCAGCCGCTTTCCCCCTATCCGCCGGTTGGGCGCGACGTAAATATTGTGGTCGACGAGGCGGTCCGCTGGGCGGCCGTCGAGCAGTTGGTGCGAGCCGGCGGCGGCGAACTGTTGGAAGCGGTAGAATATCAAGAGACGTATCGCGACCGCAACCGCCTGGGAACAGGCCGCAAGAGCCTGCTGTTTAGCTTCGAATTGCGATCCTCCAGCGGCACCCTCACCAGCGAGGAAGCCGACGCCATTCGCGATCGCATTGTTGAATTGTTATCCCGGCAACTGAGCGCCGAGCTCCGCGCGTAGTTGCCGTACAGGGCCTCTTCGGCTGATTGCGGTATTCTTTTAGCCGCGTGCCTTACGACGCTCGGCGTCCATCAACCCCATGCCAGCCGCGCATTATTTCGGCTACGCCTTGGTCGCCCTGTCGGCGGTATTGCTAGCATGGCACTGGCAGGAGTGGCGCGAGTGGTCGAGCGCCGACGACAGCCGCCGCCGCGAGCATGTCCGCCGTCAGTTGCAGCGTCGTTGCGTCGCCAGCGCGCTGATCGGCGTCGTGGGCGCCGCGATGACGCTCGCCGACCGCCTGCCGCCGCAACCGCTGGCGATGACGGCCTATCTCTGCGCGTTGCTGTTGGGGGGCTGCGTCATCTTCGCAATCGCCGTTGCCGACTGGCGCTCCACGCGCCGCCGCCGCGATGAGGAACAGCTCATGATCCTTGCCGAAGAGCTCCGCAAGGCGACGGCCGAGCTGACGCCCATGCCGAAGACCATGGATCAGGCGTCTGGCCGCGGATAGGGCTCTCGCATGTAGGGGCGCGAGCGCCACAGTCATGCGGGGCTTGCCGATGCGCTACGCGGCGCGAACCGCGGGCTGTTGGCGCGGCAGGGCCAGGATGTCGATGTGTTTTTCCGCGGTCATGCGTCGCCGGTCGATCTCCCGCCCCTGCGGCGCCGTTGCACCCTCATACCGGAACAGGGCATAGCCGTTGCCGATCAGCAGGTCGAAGAGAGCGTGGCGGTCGGAGGTCGATAACCTCCGGAAAACCTCCACGCGAATCACCGGCCGCGTCTCGCGGAGGATCGGCAAGATCGATTTTAAAATGGCCTGGTCGGCGCCCGCGGCGTCGACTTTGATAAACGAAAGCTTGGAAACCCAGGCAGCGCAGTCATTGCGGATGAACTCGAGCAAATTTCGGCCGAGCACTGTCAGCGGGTACTTGCGCCGCAGCGGGTTCCAACGTCGACGCGCTGGCGAGCCGCCGGGGCAGCACGAGGGATCGCCGTACTGGAAGACGAAGGCGCCGTCGGTTTCGGCCGGCGCGAAGCAAAACGGGGCGATTCGGACGCGCCCCGGATTCAGAGAGGCGTTCCGCCGCAGTACCGAAAACACGTAGGGATTAGGCTCCAACGCCACGACCAGGCCGTCGGCCCCGGCCGCTAGGGCCATTGCAACGGCCGCGTCGCCGCAGCGGGCGCCGATATCAAGGGCCATATCGCCGGGCCGAATGAACCGTCGCAGGCCGTCGACGTCGGCCTGGGTAATTGGCGGCGTGCGATCGTGCTGGCGCCGCAACTTCGCAAACTGAATGACGCCGTCCGCGGGAAGTCGAAGATCGTAGACGTCATAACCCCATTGCTCGGCTGAAGGTGCGGAGCGGCGGCGAATCAGGCTGACGCGCGACATGGTGTAGGCCTCCGGGCCGGCTGCAAAAGTGGGCGGACTCTCTCACGGTGGGCGGTCAGGGGCGGCTTTTCGCGCAGCCGCTGCGGGACGGCGGGGCGTATAATTCGCGTTCTGTGCTAGCGAATCGCTGGGGCGAGGGCAGTCAGCGTTACCGGGCTGGGCTGGGGCGGCTATATTTCGGCGCCGGCGGCGAATGACCTGACGACGACGCCGGGAAAGCCAGCGTCAGCCGGCCGCAGCCGCCGGATGTCTTGAATGTCGTACTTTTTGATTGTGGCGGTATGTGATGGCGAAGAATAAGCAGACAAGCGTGCGCCGGGAAACCCGCGAAAACGAGCCAGCGGCAAATGCCAGCGGGCCAGGGGCGGGCAATTTCCAGGTCTTTCGCGAAACGCTGGAGTCGATTGTCGTCGCGTTCGTCCTGGCATTTCTCTTTCGGACGTTCGAGGCCGAGGCTTTCGTTATTCCGACCGGTTCCATGTCGCCGTCGCTGCTAGGACAGCACAAGGACGTCACCTGCCCGCAATGCGGCTATCGATGTCGCACCACCGCCAGCAGCGAGGGCGAAGACCGCGACCGGCTCCTGGCGGAACTGCCCAATGTGCGGGGCGTACGAGCGGATCAGCTTCGGGCGCACATTGCGAGCCTCGACGTGGTGGGCGGCATGTGCCCCATGTGCCGCCATCTCATGCCGATGCGTCGCGACCTGCCGTCGAACGTCGTCGATGAAGTCAACCTCGACGACGTCGAATTCCAGCCCAGCTACCCGGGCGACCGCATCCTGGTGAATAAGTACGGGCTCGACTTCAGCGAGCCGGATCGCTGGGACGTGGTCGTGTTCAAGTTCCCCGGCGACGGCAACATGAACTACATCAAGCGGCTGGTCGGCTTGCCGGGCGAGGCGCTGCGGGTCTACCAGGGAGATGTGTTCACGCGGCCGCTGGACGACGCAACGTCGTCGTTTACGATCGAGCGCAAGCCGCCGGACAAGGTGGCGTCCATGCTGCAGCCGGTGCACGACACCAATTACGAGGCGGCCGCCTTGTACCACGCCGGCTGGCCCCTGCGATGGGCGGCGACTACCCGCGACGGCTGGCAAATCGAAGCCAAGGCGGGCGAGCAGACGGTCGCGCAGCGGTACGAATTAGATCAGCCGCCGGGCGGCGATCTGGCCTGGCTGCGATATCGCCATATCGTGCCCGACGAAGACCATTGGCGGATTTCGCGGGACGTCGCCAAGAACGGCTCGTTGGAAGGGGCCTTGCAGCAACTTGGCTTGACGACCCAGGACTGGAAGGAAAGCCAGACCCCGCAGCTTATCTCCGACTTCAACCCCTACAACGCGCGGCTTTGCCGCGGTTACGCCGAGCAGGACGGCTGGCGCATCATTCCGCGGCCGACGATGCCAAATTCCGGCAGCTTCGGCACGGAGTGGACGCCCGATCTGGCGGTCGAGTGCGACGTCGACGTCGTGGAAGCGCGCGGGGAGCTTGTGCTGGATCTGGTTGAGGCCGGCTATCACTTCCGGGCGACCATCAACTTAGCGGAAGGTACGGCGGAGCTTGCCGCCCTCGACGGCCGGACAGGCGAGCCGCTGGACTTCCGGGCCCGCGGCCAAACGGAGATCAGCCGGCCGGGGCGTTACAACGTGCGGCTGGCTAACGTCGATGATCAATTGCTGCTGTGGGTGGATGGCGCGCTGATCGACTGCGGCGAGGCAACGTACGATCCGGACCAATTGGTGGAGGGCGGCCGGGAGGCGATGTTGCCGTGGAAGGGCGAAGACGGCGCCGATCAGGGAGACCTGGCGCCCGCCGGCGTGGGGGGCCGCGGGGCGAAGCTCGCGGTGACTCGTCTGGCGGTATGGCGGGATATTTACTACATCGCCACTAAGTACCCCGACGACGGACGCAATCTTGCGACGGACTACGACTTCACCTCGCTGGATCAGCATACCTTGATGGCCCAACCTGCGGCGTGGCAGCATTTCGCCACCCGACGGCATCGCGACTTTACCGTGAAGGAAGGGCAGCTTTTCGTCATGGGCGATAACAGTCCCGAGAGCAAGGACTGCCGATTATGGATGATGCCGGGCGCTTCAGGAGATCGGCCGGGGGGCCCTTATCTCGACCGGAAGCTGCTGATCGGCAAGGCGGTGTGCGTCTTCTGGCCGCATTCGTGGGGCGGCATCCCAGGGCTGCCGAAGCTGCCCGGGCTGCCGAATCTTAAGGACATGAGATTGGTGAGATAGGTCAGTGGCGGCGATTGTCCGTTGTCAGTGGTCCGTGTTTGTTGCTAAGAAGACCGTACGAACCTTGCAACAACTGACAACGGACAACGGGCAACGGACAATTGCCAAACCCGTCGTCACGGAGGACGACCCATGACTTTGTTACGCGTTCGAGGGCTGGTGAAGAGTTACGGCCGTCGCCGCGTGGTAGACGGCGTCGACTTTGAAGTCCGGCCGGGCGAAATCGTGGGGCTGTTGGGGCCTAACGGAGCCGGCAAGACGACCAGTTTCCGCATGACCTGCGGCATGATCGACCCTGACGCCGGCTCGGTGATGTTGCAGGATAAGGACGTCACTAATTGGCCGATGTACAAGCGGGCCCGCGAAGGGGGCATGGGCTACCTGGCCCAAGAGTCCAGCGTGTTCCGTAAACTGTCGGTACAGAACAACCTGCTGGGCGTCATGGAAATGCTCGGCGTCAATCGCAAGCAGCGCCGCCGGCGCTGCGACGAACTGCTCGAACAATTCGGCATCGCCAAGCTGCGCAAGGCGAAGGCCATGAGCCTCTCCGGCGGCGAGCGCCGCCGAGTCGAGATCGCCCGCTGCCTCGTCTCCAATCCCCGGATCATCTTGCTGGACGAGCCGTTCACGGGCATTGATCCGGTGACCATCGCCAGCATTCAAGAGATCGTTCGCGATCTCCGCAGCCGCGGCATCTCCATACTGATTACCGATCACCAGGTCCGCGAGACGCTGGAGATCACCGATCGCAGCTATGTGATTCGTGCCGGCCAGGTCCTCTGCCACGGCCGTCCCGAGGAGGTGCTACAGAACCCCGAGGCCCGAAAGTACTACTTCGGCGAAGGCATGGACGTCGTAGTTCGGGGGCGATCGGCCGCAGGCGCCCCGGCGCTGGCCAGCAGCGTCGCCTTCGCCACCCCCCAAAGCCGCCTTGCCGCCCTTCGCAGTCGCCTGACGGGTCATCGTCACCCTCCGGACGAAGCGGCATAGGACAGCCGAAGGCGGGGGGCCGCTCTGGGTTGCTTCGCGGCAAGGCTGCGTTTTGCATGGGCTGCCGGCCGTCAGTTCTCGATCGTGGCCCGAGGCAACGGGGTACCAGCTCGGGCTAGCGTCTCCAGTGACCGCTGCAGATCGGGGCCTGCTCCGCCCCGAAGCACTCGATGCGACAGCCGACGGCGGGCCGCCGACGTGCGGGGCGAACCGATCCGCGCTGCAGGGTGGCAGCGGGTTCACCCTTGCAGGGCTACCACGTCGCTGGCGAAGTCGTCGGCGTCTGACTGCGTTGCCGCCGGCTCGTCCAGGTAGGCGCCGGCGTTCACGCCGCAGCCGGGGTTGAAGATCATCGACGGCGCCATCGCGAGCATTGCCTTCCAATAGCGATCGTAGGCCGGATAATTGACCTCCGGATTCTCGCGCTGGTATTCCTCCAGCTTCGCTTCGAGCGTGGTATGGGTCAGCCGGGGGTGGCGATGGTGCGGGCCATGAATGAAGATGTCGAAGTTCAGGAACGAGCTAAGGCGCAGCAGCCATTTGCGCGGCCGCACCGTGCGGGTGCCTTGAAGCGGATCGAAGCTGGCCATGCCGAGATGCTCGGTGAACTTGCGAAACGTCTGTGCAAGCGCTGCCAGGTACATCGGCAGAATCACCGCCAACAGGTGGGCCGGCCACTGGCTCGACCAGGTGGTATACGCCCAGATCGCGCCCCACGCTGCGACGATGCCCAGGTACTCGCGCCGAATGGTGCGGCGGAGTTGCGGCGACTTCACCGGGGAATGCTGGCTGAAGTAGATCCGCCCGTAGATTACCGGTCCGGCCGCGATGCCGCACAGCACGTCGAACCAGACGAATGCGCGGCGAAACGCCAGCGAGGCCTTCGGATCGCTGTAGGGCCACAGTTCCCAATCGCGAGGGGTGTTAAGATACGCGTGATGCCGGATGTGCGATTCGCGATACACCGAATACGGCGTAAACATCATGGTGCCCAGAAACCGGCCGCACCAAATCGAGAGCCGGCGAGATTTGAAGAGCGTTTGGTGAGCGGCCTCATGCAGCGCGCTCGTCCAGCAGAACATCATGGACGCAGTGAAGGTAATGCAGAGGGCAATCAGCCACGGCGTGCCAGGCGTCCACCGATGCAGGCCGCTCAGCAAGTACCCATTGACCGCCATGCCGAGCCCGGCCAAGGGTATCGAGAGCATCCGCGGCAAGGTCCTTTTGTCGCCGAGGGCCCGCTGCTCGTCGGGAGTAAATCGTGTTACCGAAGCCAACGCTGCACTCCAAGTCGGGGGTCGGCCATCGAGCGCCGGCCTGCGCGCATGTGCGCATCCGCAAAGCAGTTTTGACTTCCATGAAGGCGGGAGCGGCACGCGTCGAAGCTGCATGCCGCGGCGAGCAAACCGACCGATCTGCAAAACAGGCTAGTTTCGTCCAAATGGCAAACCTGCTCAACCGGCGCGATTAATCTTACCTTATCTGCTTCACCGGGGACGGTCAAATTGGTGGCTTTCCGGTAGCCAACCGGGAAGCCCGGACGCCAACGGCGCACGGATTTGCCCGAGCGGCGGGGTTTTGCCGAGGATCTAAAACTTCCGGACGGGAGGGTCCAAATTGTAGGCGAAAACTGTGCCGGTCTATTTGCCACTCGGATTCTCATGATATAGGGTGAACCGGGGCGACATTTGTCAGCGCGGCATTTTGCAGCCCACTCAGCCTCGGAAAATCGCGGCTCCCCGCACCGGGCGCTTCGGCGCGGGTGAGCGTTTCTCTGGTTTTAAGGCGTCGTTTGATGTCCCCGTTTCGCGTCACTCGTGACATCAACCTGACTGCTGAGGAGCAAGCCCGAGTCCACGGCGGAGAGGCCCTGGCCGCCTGCGCCCGATATTTTCCCTTTTCAACCGCCGAAACCGAGCTGTTTTGGGCCAAGGCGTACGACGGCGAGTCGCTCGTTGGGGTAGCGCCGGTAGTAAAGCTCCGCAAGCGCAAAGCGACCGACTTGCTACGCCCCGCCGTGCGCAAGTGGTTGGGGCCGATTCTCGGCCCCCTTTCACGGAAAACCACTCTTCTCCTGGACACGGCCTTTATGGCCTACGACGCCCGATCTCCGTTTCTGCTGGCCGACGGCGTCGACGGACCGGCAGTCAAGCGGGCCGTTTCCGCGTTTCTCAAGAGCCAAAAAAAGGTCGACACCATTTGGATCTCCGAACCGCCGGAGGACGCCGCATGGGCCGCCACGGAGAAGTACCACCAGTTCCATACCTTGCCGATGGTGCAGGTGGTCGTCCAGGATTGTGCGACTCTGGAGGATTTTCTCGCCACCCTGTCGCGCAATCGCCGGCGTAATTTCCGCCGCGAGCGAGAAACCTTCGCCAAGGCGGGCGCCAGGATCGAGCAGTATTGCGGCGTGGTGGGCGACAATCCGCGCTTGCACGACGAGATCATGTCGCTCCTACGCGCCAGCGCCCAGAACACGCAGTTTAATGTTCCTTACAACGACGTGTTGACGCACCCGCAGGCGATCGGCAGTTTGTGGCAAATCGTGCTAACGGCCTATGTCGGGGACCAGGCCGTCGGTTTCATGAGCCTGCTGTCCGACGGCGATCGCCTCATGCAGTGCCATGGCGGCCTTGACTACAAGCTCTCCCATGAGGTGCTGGCGTACCACAATCTCATTTCGCAGGCGATCGAATTGGCCATCCAACGCGGCTGCCGCGCGCTGACTCTGGGTCCGATGACCAATGAAACGAAGCGCCGCGCCGGGGGGGTGTTTCGCCCTATCGTGTCGAGCCTGTGGAACCGTTTGCCCGGCGACGCGTTGTTTGCCCGCAAGGTGTTCGCCAAGAATTTCGAGGTGTATCGCGGCGAACTGGGCGCTCCGCTCGACGTGGAAGCGCGACAAGCGTGACGCCGGCCCGCTTGTTGGCATCGGCCCCATGCGGCGTCGCGCTGTTTTCGGTCCGCCGACGGGCTTGGATGCACGAGGCCCTTCATTGGGCGCCCGCCCCGTCTCGCGTTGACTCGGCCGGCCGCGCTCGATTAGCTTGAATTCATGGCTAAGCATTCCGCGCCAGCAACGCCGTCGCAGCCCCGCATGACGGTTCCCAAATTCGCCGCTTTGAAGGGAACCGGGCGGAAGATTTCAATGGTTACGGCGTACGACTTTCCGTTTGCCCGGCTGGTGGACCAGGCCGGCGTCGAGGCGGTGCTCGTGGGCGACACCTTATCGATGGTAGTCCAGGGGCACGAGAATACGCTTCCGGTCACGCTCGACGAGATGATCTACCACGCCGAAATGGTGGGCCGCGCCGTAAATCAAGCCCTCGTCGTCGTGGATATGCCGTTTCCGAGCTACCACGTCGGGCGATACAAGGCGATCGACAACGCGGGGCGGATTCTGAAGCGCGCCAGATGCCAGGCGGTGAAGCTCGAGGGGGGCGCCGACCAGGCCGAAACGATCGCCGCGATTGTTTCGGCCGGAATACCCGTAATGGCGCACTGCGGGCTGCGACCCCAGAGCGTCCACCAATTGGGCGGATACAAGGTCCAGCGGGATGAAGAGGCCCTCATCGAGGACGCCCGCGCCGCGGCCCAGGCCGGCGCGTTTGCGATGGTGCTGGAATGCATACCCACGACGATCGCCAGGCGCATCACGGAGATGCTCGCGATTCCCACGATCGGCATCGGCGCCGGCGGCGATTGCGACGGCCAGGTGCTGGTGCTGCACGACGTTCTGGGACTCACCAGCGGCTACGTGCCGCGGTTCGTAAAGTCGTATGCGGATCTGAGCACGACGATTGTCGGAGCCTTGCAACAATTCCGCGACGAGGTCCGCAGCGGGGAGTTCCCGGCGCCGGAGCACGCCTTTCAGTAGCGACGGCCGCGCGGCTTATCGGAGGGCACCATCGGGGCGTCGCTGGAGTCGGCGTCTACTTTGATCCGCGTAACCTGCAGCGGCAACATACAAAGCCGAGCCCCGCGATCGCCGCCAGCAGTGCACCGCTGCCAGGCTCGGGAATCGAATAGGCCAGGCTGAACGGCCGCCCTTGGGTCTCAAAATCGAGATCCTGCGCCTTGAAGCCGGCGCGACCTAGGAATTCGGCCCTCGTGAACAGGGATTCAAACGCCGCAGGGCTCAACCCGGCGGGCAGGATTGAACCGAGGCTCATGCGGCCCGGCTCGATCAGATCGACAAGAATCCCGATCGTGCTGGCGCTGGCGGCGCCGAGTGGTCCGAGCTCGACGTCGGGGTCCAGTCCCTCCGGCAGGAAGCGATGTGCTGAGGTAAGCAGTACCGCGCTGATGTACCCGCCATTGTGGCCGTTGGTCTTCAGCAGCACCTCGCCGGTCCGCGCACGATAGATGAGCGTCGCTTCGCTGGCCCACGTCAACGTATTTGGATCAATGAGGTCCAGGCGGTTCTGAAACTCGCCGGACGGCCTGCCATACAGAAACTCCGCCGGCGGCGGGAAGCCCTGACCGACGAGGTCGACATACGTGTGGCGGACGTTGTAGCCCTGGAACAACGTCGTCCAGGCCTGCTCAGCAATACCCGCCGGGAGGATATCGCCTAAGGTGTATAGCCCGCTCCAAGCATCGCCTTGAGTGCCTTCGTCGATACTCTTTGAGTTGTTGATATACAGCGTTGAGCTCGACAGCCGCAGGCGGTTTTCGGTGCGAAACGCATACGACGAGTCGTGGATGTACAAACCGTACCCACGGATGCTGCCGCCGCGGGCCTCAGTGGCGTCGAACGACACGTTGCCGGTAAGCGGGTCGTAATAGAACTTGAGCGTCGCGGATGCGGTGTTTGAGTATGCCAGTGCAAACAAGGCGATGAGAAATATACCTTGAACGTGCCTGTTTCGTTTCATCGGTGGCCTCGTATTCGATGCCCTGGGGGCCTGGGCGCCTGCGTGCCATGTCCACGTCCGCGTGGACATGCTAATCGGCCCAAGTCGCGTGGACATGCTGATCGACCCAAGTCGTCCCCGCTCCAAACAGGATACAGCCGCCTGCAAGTTACCGCCAGATTTAGCAGCGTCCAAGCAGCAGTGCGGTTCGCTTGACGAAGGCCGATCGTTGCCCGCCCGGTAAGCTAAGCGGGAACTTCCTGCGGAAGATCCAAAAGGCTCGTGCTTCAGCGATGGAGCGCGCACGCGCCGTCGTCGCATTGGCGGCCGCTCAACCGGTAACGGTTCCGCGCCACCCAGCGATACAGGGGCCGCCAGAGGAACATGCTGCCAGGGAAATAGGCGGCCGGGACCGCCCACCACAGTCGTCGCAATCGGAGGGTGAGGTAGCGAATCGCCTCTGGTCCCCAGCGG
>JADLBW010000209.1 GCA_020847515.1 Pirellulales bacterium
CGGCCTGCGAAAGCGAGCGCCCGCTCGCCAGGGCCCAAGCGATACCGGCGGCCAGGCAATCGCCGCAGCCAAGGGGGTTGACGACGCTGCCCGCCGTCCGCGGGGTAAACTGCTGGAATTCATTCGACGTGGCGAGCCAGGTTGGCTCCTTCCCGGCTGTCACGACGACCGCTTGAGCGCCGCGCTGCAGCAGTTCGGTCATGGCGGCGTGTAACTGGCCTACGTCGTTTGCCGGACGTCCCAACGTAGCTGACAGCTCCGCGCGGTTCGGCTTAACCACTGCCGGAAGGGCTTGAAGCGCAGCGAGCAATTCCGGCCCCCGAATATCCAGAACGGCGGGACAACGCACGCCTTCTACCAGCGTGCGAAAGAAGTCTACGGGCGCGCCGCGCGGCAGCGAGCCGGTCAGGACGACGGCGCTGGCGGTTGCAGCGGCGGCGGCGAACGCAGCGCGAAATTCAGACAGCTCGTCGGCCGTAATGGGACCGGCGTTTTCGACCAGTTCCGTGACGACGCCGCACTGCCGATCAACGATCGTCGTACAGACGCGAGTGGGAGCAGCGGTCCGAATCCACTGTCGGCGCGCCCCCAGCAGGTCGAATTCGCGTTCAATCGCGTCATAGGCAGGGCCGCCGAGCGTCGATACGACGATCGACGCGCCGTTGTGCATGCCGTTCAAGTGGTGCAGCGTCAGGGCCGCGTTGAGCACCTTGCCGGAGGCGCACCAGTAGGCTTCGGCGGTGCGATTGACTTCCCCTGTCCGAAGATCGTCGACCGCGAGCACTTGTTGCCAGGCCGGACTGAGCCCCGCGGCGACTACCATGCTGAAGTCCTCGCGGAAGCGTCAGGGCAGCGGACTTTCGGGCGGCGCAAGCCGTCGGATTTTAACATGGCGAAACGCCACAGGCCCATGATCGCCTTGCAGCATTACCGGCCCGGCGGCGACTTCGGGCTTGGTGTTCCAGGCATGCCCGGTGGGATGCTGCAGTTCCGCGCGGCGGTGGATCACTTCGCCGTTGAGAACGACGCGCTCGAAGCGAGCATCGGCGAGTTTCTTGCCGGCGGCATCAAATCGAGGCGAATAGAATCGCAGCTCCAGCGACTGCCATTGGCCTGCCGGACGAGCGGCGTTGACGCGCGGCGGAACGCCCGCGTCGAGCAACCGGTAACGGGGCTCCAGTTCCGCGCGAGGGTAAATGCCGCCGCAGCTATCGCCATTGGAACTTGCCTGTCCGTAGGTGTCGCGGATCTGAATTTCGTAGAGGCCGTTGAGCTTGACGCCCGAGTTGGATCCCTCAGGAACCATGAATTCGCATTTAAATTCGACGTCAACAAATTCTTCGGCGGTCAAAAGATCGGCGCCGTCCCCCTCCGAAGCGAGGACGCCGGCGCCGGGGCTCGTAATCAGCCGCGTATGATCGGCGTTGTCAAGTATCGCATCGCCGGCTATCGACCATCCGTAGCGTTCCGCCTGCCATTGACTGAATGAATCGCCGTGGCAGAGGTCGATCCAGTCAGCGGCGCGGAGAGACGCGTCTGGAATCAACGGCGCTAGACAGCATGACAGCAGCCCTGCAACGACCTGAACGTAACGGCGGAACCGGCAGCCTTGGCAGGGCATGGCGAGCGTCCTCTGACGAGAAGTCCGGGATGGGGACTGTGGGACCAAGCGACTTTATAACCCGCGAGCATCCCCGCCGCGAGAAGACTGCGGTAGATTGACCGTTGTCGAGTAGGGTCGCAGGTTATACGCAGGACCTGTTGAGATTGAAAACGTATCGACGACAGCGGCGGTAGATTTTCGGCAAGTTGGTCGGCAGGAAGGCTTTCCATCGGCCGCCACGGCCTGTTGACGCCTGCAAGCAGGCCCTGCCAGATGAAATGGGAGATGGCTTTGAAGCAAGGTCCCGTTGCAATCGGCCGCGCATGGTCCGTACAATCGACGGCGTAACAGGCCCCTTCTTACCCACCTTGTCGTTTTCTCGCAGGAGCCCCAGATGAAGCCGTTATTGTGTGTTTTGTCGCTCGCGGTCGCCTTGGCGGCGACGTCCCGCGCGGTCATGGCCGACGAATCGGCGGCCGCGGAGAAAAAGGAGTTCCAAGCGACCTGCCCCGTCTCGGGCGGTCCGGCGACGGAGGAGAATTCCGTCGAGTACCGCGGCAAGAAGGTTTACTTCTGCTGCGAGAAGTGCCCGAAGGCGTTCGCCCAGGATCCCAAGAAGTTCAAGAACAACGTGCTGCTGCAACTGCTCGAAACTGCCCAAATGGTGCAGGTCGGCTGCCCGCTCAGCGGCGGCCCCACGGATGAAGAAACCGCAGTCGAGGTAGGTCATGCGAAGGTGGCCTTCTGCTGCGAGAAGTGCCAAGGCAAGTTCAAGCAGGCCAGCGACGAAGAGAAGCTGAAGCTGTTGTTCGCGAACCTGACCAAGGCCTTTACGCTGCAATCAGAGTGCCCGGTGAGCGGCAAACCGATCAACCCCAAGGCGTTCGTCGAGCACGACGGCAAGAAGGTTTACTTCTGCTGCGAGGGATGTCCCAAGGCGTTTACGGCCGACCCGGAGAAATATCTCGCCAAGCTTCCTCAGTTCCAGGACGACGACGAGCAAGACGCGGATGAAGAGCACGAGCACGACGATCACGAGGACGACGATCACGAGGACGAGGCCAAAGAAGAGGCCAAATAAACCCCGTCCGAGCCGGACCCTCGGCGACCGCTGAGAGGACCAAGGGACGCGCGTCGGCGCCACGCCGCCGGGGCGCGTCCCGTTTCTTTTCTAACGGACGCCGGCGTGCTGGTCGGCGCCTTACGGGGTGAGCTAGGGAGAGGTCCGTGACGCCGGGGCGATGGGACTCTCGGCGTGCAAAAGAGACTCGCCCGTCGCAAAAGCAACCCGACCCCCGGCGCTAAAGACGGTCCTTGAGCTGCAGCACCACGCGCTCGATGCGCGCCCGTTCTGCCGGCTCAAGCGGGGCCAGCGGGGGAGCGGGGCGGCCGTTGCCGATGTCTAAAGCCGCGAGGCTGGCCTTGAGGCCTTTGATGACCGTCGCCGCCGAAGCGGTTTCGTTGCCATAGACGGCGTTGAGCCGGTCGGCAAGGGCGACCAATTCTTCTAGACGGTCGCTGCGGGTCGTCGCGGCGCGATAGAGGTCTACAAACAGTCGGGGGAAGAGATTGGCGCCGCCGGCGACGCCGCCTTGGGCGCCCATCGCAATCGCCTGGGCGAGCAAGTGTTCGGGACCGATCATTACCGACCAATCGTTGCGCTGGGGGCTTAAACGGCAAAGTTGCTCGAAGTAGGCGAGATTGCCGGAACTGTCTTTGACTCCAATGACACGCGGATGGTCCATCAAGCGGCGGACGGTTGAAATTTCAATCGGGATCTTGGTCAAATCGGGCATGTTGTAAAGCATCACCGGCAGCGGAGATTGGGCTGCCAGGTTCAGCAGGTAGTCGCTCAGCTCTGACTGGGAAAGCGGCAAGTAGAACGGAGGCGCCACGACGACGGTATCGGCCCCGGCTTCGGCCGCGAATTGTATCAGTGCGGCGGTCTCGCCGGGCGATGTGTCGGTAACGCACGCCAGCACGCGTACGCGGTTTGCCGTTTGGCGGCAAACTCGTTCAACCAGTTCGCGCTGCAGGCGATGGCTTAGCGACACGCCCTCGCCGCAAGTGCCCAGTAGAAACAGGCCGCTGACCCCGCCGGCTATGACGTGCTCGACAAGCTGCTCAAGCGCGCCGACGTCCAGTTCGTCGATCGACTTCAGCGGCGATGCCAGCGGCACAACGATGCCTTGAACACGGCGCGGGACAGAATTCACAGCGAGATCGCTCATTGTTAGGAAGCGTTCAGGAGGTTAAGGAGCCGACTGTGCAGCCGGCCCTCGGAAGGCATTGTGCACCGCGGCAACGGCCCACCCGACGAGAAAGATCGAAAGCGTGCCGACTACCATCGTCAAATTGCCGTCGAGCTGCGAGCGAAGATCTTGGGGTAGTTCCATCCACGAAGGGGGCGACATCCAGATGATCAGCAGCACGCCGATGGTCGCCGCGAACAGGGCTGCCGCGCTGGTGGCCTTCTTGCAGGCCAGACTCAGCAGGAAAATGCCGAGGATGGGACCGGAAAACGCGCCCGACAGCTTCCACCATTGATCGAGGGCGTTCTTTCCGCGGGGAATCATGCCGAAGGCGATGACAATGCTCGCCAGACCCCAGAGCACCGTCGACGCGTACAAAACCCACTGCGATTCGCGTTCGCCGGCACGCGGTCGGAAGTACGGCTTATAGATGTCGCACAGCGTAAGGGTGGCCATGCTGTTGAGATTCGAATCCATGGACGCGGCGAATACGGCCGCAACGACAAGCCCGCCGACGCCCGCGGGCAACTGCGTGGCGATAAAGTGGGGAAATACGTGATCCGAATCGATCGAACCGGGCAGATCTGCTCTGAGGCGGTAAAAGACCCATAACGCTGTGCCGATGAGGAAGAACACGCCCGCCACGGGAACGTACAGCGCCGTAGTCAGCCAGATGCTCTTGCGGGCCTCTCGATCGTCGCGGGCCGTCAGATAGCGCTGGATGAACGACTGGTCGACGCCGAAATTCGCGAGGTGGGTTACGAAGCCGAACGCGAGCATCACCCAGAACGTCGTGCTGGTGAGCGAAAGGCTGAAGTCGCCCAAGTCGAACTTGTGGTTCGCCGCGCCGTAGTGGATGATCGCCGGCAATCCACCGGGGGTGTAAAGCACCAGCACCGCCACGGTAAGCGCTGTCCCGGCAATCAGGACTCCGCTCTGCAATACGCCCGTCCATACCACGGCCCGCATGCCGCCGGTGAGGGTGTAGAAAGTCATCAACACTGCCGCGGCGACGATGGTGAATTTGACGCTCCAGCCAATGAGCGGCTGAACCGCGATCGCCATCAAGTACATGATCGAGCCCGTGCGCGAAACCTGCAGCAGCAAGAAGCAAATCGTCGCATAGCTGCGGGCCCAGCGGCCGAAGCGATGTTCCAGGTGCTCGTAGGCTGAGACCTCGCCCGTGTGGCGATAGAACGGCACAAACCAGCGCACCGCAATCAGCGCCGCCAATGGCGTTGCCAG
>JADLBW010000210.1 GCA_020847515.1 Pirellulales bacterium
AGGACGCGTCCTCAAAGCCATTCGCCAACGCTTGCTGTCTCATGCCGCGACCGGCACGGCGACCAATTCTCCGTGAATGGCCCGCAGCAGTTCCCCGTCGATCAACGGTTGGCCGTTGGCAAAACCGACCAATAGCGCCAGATCGCACAGTCGATTGACGCGCCGGGGCGCCCCCTCGGTCAATTGGAAGGCCGTCGCCAGGCCGTCCTGAGAAAAGATCTCCCGCGACGAACCCGCCGCTGCGAGGCGATGCAAAATATAGCCGGCCGTTTCAGCGGCCGAAAGCGCAGGAATCGACACCTTCAAGTCAACCCGCTCATCGAAGGCGCCGTTTCGACGCACCATGGGGACGATCGCCGGCTGGCCGACCAACACGAGCGTCATGGCCGGCCGCTCCAACGAAGCCAAATTGAGCAACAGCCGCAAGGTTTCCAGCAGTCCGCTGTCTTCGAGCAGTTGCGCTTCGTCCACGACGACGACAGCGTGCCGCTCGCTGCGAACATTCGCCGCCCACGCTTGCTCCAGCCGCCGCAAGCTTTCCTCGATCGTGTAACGGGGCGAGTCCGCGGGCGGCGCGCCGCACTGCTCCGCGAGATAGGCTAACAGATCGCGGTCGGTCATTTGCGGAAACACGACGCGCACAAACGGTTCATAACGATCGTCCAACTGACGCCGCAGCGTCTCGATCAGCAACGTCTTGCCGACCCCGGCGGATCCGCTCAGCACCGCCGCCGGGCGGCGATTCTCAATGGCGTAGCGCAACTTATGCACCGCCGCCTGGTGCGCCGTCCCCTGGTACAAAAAGCGGGCGTCGTATCCCGGTTCGAAGGGTTTGGCGTCGAGTTGCCAATAGTCAAGGTACATGGCGGTTCGTGGGAGGCGAGGTACGTGCAGGACGACAGTGCGATAAATCGAGTATCCAGGCCGGAAGCTCCAGGCCCGAGCGACCGTTGTCCGGCCAACGGCGTCAGCCCACGCTACGCCTGCCGTGCGCTAGCCGCACGATCCGCGCGGCCTTCGAGCAGCGCGCGCCGGCTAGGCAGCGCAGGCCTGGTTTTCGACAATGCCGAGGCAGTTGGCGGTCAGGTCCGTAATTGTTTGGATAATGCGGGGCGAACGACCGGATGGCCATTGCTCCGCGTCGGTAACGAGTATGACTCCATCGAGCCGGCATTGCAGTGCAAGCCGCTGGGCGATCGGTCCTTGGCGCCGGTCGACTACGACGCCCAGATCGAACAACACCATATCGTAATGATAGCGCAGCACGCCGGCGGTCACCGAGGCATGGATCGTGTCAAGTCGCGCCGCGGCCGCCGGGCCCCCGTGGGCCAACGGCAACAGGCTGATCCGGTCTTCCCGCGAGCGAATTGCCCCTTCGGCTAACGGCACGTTGCCGGCGAGCACCTCCTCCCAACCGGTCTGTGCTGCAAACCCTAAGTGCGCTGCCAGTCCCGGGGCAGCAAAGTTGCCGTCCACGAGGGCGATTGTCTTGCCGGCTTCGACGAGCAGTCGCGCCAGGCAAGCGATGATCGTTGTACAGCCAACCCCCGCTGCGGTCGCCCCAATGCCGATCAAACTCCTGCCGCCCTCGTCCGCCGCCAGCAGCGACTGCACGGCCGCGTCAAAATTTCGCGCGTGCCTGCCTACGAGCTGCTCGCAGGCCGCCGACCACTGAAACCGATCGACCTCGGCGGCGGGGGCGAACGCTGGATCGATTTCCGCGGGGGCAACAAACGACGAAAGCGGTCGTCGGGCCGCCGCAGCCGCGGCGTGCGGCGCCGACGCCGCTTTAGCGCCAGAGTCGGCAGCGGCCTGGGCCGCATGCGGCCCAGGCAAACTGCCGGACGCTGCCGGCTCCAGGGACGTCCGGGCGACCTGCTGCGTCGGCGCGGGCGAACCCGGGGAACGTGCAGAACGCCCTTTCGCCGCGTCGGTGGACTCGTAGGCGCGTATAAACGCCCGATCAATAGAACTCATAGCGGCATTGCTTCTACGTTTAACGAGACGTCGATTCTAGGGGCGGTCCCTGGGCCGTACGTCCCCCCGCCTCAGACGTTTGGAACTCGAAGCTGACATAGGGCGTGACCGGGTACGGCAGAGCCGCCGTCGTGGGCGACGAAAGCAGCGCCGCTGGGGCCGGCGCGGCCGGGCGCCGCCCAGGGACCTCGGACCCAGGGGCGTCAGGCTTAGAACTGGCGACGTCGGCGGCGACCGCGGGCGGCGAACCCTTGGCCTGCTCAGCCGCCTGTGCCGGTTGTTCCTCAGCTTTAGGAATTACCTTGTAGGCAGCTTCTCCAGAGTCGGGCCCCGCCGCCGCGGCGGCAATGGGGGGGTCGTGACTGGCGGTGTCGTCCGCGGAGTGAGAAGCCGTCGAGTCGCTCTTGGGACTCGCCTTCGCGTGCGCTGCCGTTTGGATCGGCTCCTGCGCGCTGCGGGCGCCGGCTGACGATGGAGCGGCCGCCTGTGGGCGACTGAAGGCGAGCCAGCACAGCGCCGCCGCGACAACCATCGCCGCCGTGACGGCAGCCGATGCATTGGGGGTCCGGGCCGTCTGCCACTGGAACGCTCGCCCGGCCAACGAAGGCCGCTGCCGGGGCGCCGCCGCATCGCGCAAGATCGCTGGCGTCGCGACTGTCTGCCCGCGGTGGTCGGCCGGATCAATGCGGCGCTGCTGCGTTGTTCGATTCGCTGCGGTTTCCTGATTGTCCGGCGCCACGGCCGCACGTCGCAGCGTTTCGTCGCGGGCGCGTCGATTGGCGACGCCATGCCGCGCGGCCACAGCTTGCAGCCTGGCGACCTGGGCCGTAAGTTCATCAACTTCGTCGATTTGGTCCAGCGCGTCGGGCGCCGGCGAGCGCGCGCCCCCGGCCAGCGGAGCCACGCACGGCAGACTTGCCAACACCGGCCAGCGGCAAGGCGCGGCTACGCCATCGGCCTGTGGGGGCGCATCGACGCGATTCTGGCGAGATGGACTAGTCACGTGGCGACGCTCAGCGGGTTATACGGCCATCCTTGGCAGGCGAAACGGCAATGGATGCTTTGCGAGACTAACCAATCCCGAGAGCGGCTAGTCCAAATGTTCGAGTGCACGTCTAGCGACATTCCGCGCCGACGAACCGGCGCTCGTCGGCGCCGGCCCAGCGGGCAGCCGTGCCCTCTGTCATCATCGGTAGGGGTCGTACGGTTCTTGAGGGCGATAGGGCATGGAGCGCAGTTTGCGCTGCTAGCGTCGCCCGGAGCCGGCTGGCATGGGCTACGGGCGCCCTACCGAAGGACGGGCCTTATCCGGTGGCGCACGTTGCGCCCTGAGGCGGCAACGCCCGCCAGCACCATTACCGCCATGGCGACGTCGGCCAGAGCAGCATTCGACCGTCGCGGCCGCTGCTGAGCACCGTCCGGCCGTCCGGTGAAAAGCTCACCGACGTGATCTCGTCGCTGTGGCCGGCCAGCGTGAGTAGTTCCTTGCCGGAGTGGCAGTCCCATAACTTCGCCGTGTTGTCCTGACTGCCGGTAAGCGCGCGTTCGCCGCCCGGCGACAGAGCGACGCTCGTGACGGCGCCGGTGTGCCCGGCAAGCGCCTGCAACCTGGCGCCAGTGTCGCCGTCCCAGACAATGGCCGTGTTATCCTCGCTGCCGGAGATGAGTAATCGCCCGTCGGCGGAGAACGCCACGTCGCGTACGGCCCACTCGTGCCCCGCGAGCTGAAGCAGCGCCTCGCCTGTCGCGGCGTCGACGACGGCGATTGTCTTGTCATCGCCGGCGGTGGCGATGCGGCTGCCGTCGGGCGAGAAGCACGCGGTGCGAATTCGGCCGTCGTGGTGGCCAAGGACCGGCGCCAGCGGTTGCCCGGTCGCCGCGTTCCAGAGCCGCGCCGTGCCATCGTCGCTGGCCGTCAGAACCCGGCGCCCATCGGGCGAAAAGCAGACGCGGTTGATAAAGCCGGCGTGGGCTCCATCGAGCTTTACCACGACTTTGCCGGTAGCGGCGTCCCAGATTTTGGCCGAACGGTCCCAGCTTCCGGTCGCGACCCGGGCGCCGTCCGGCGAGACGTCGGCCGACGCAACAACGCCGTGCGGGCTGAAGCGGATCTCGGCCTTCCCCGACTCGAGGTCATACAATTGCGCGTCGTTGCCGCCGATCGCCAGCAAACGCCTTCCCGCAGGATCGAAGCGGGCGCCCCAAACCAGGCCGCCGCGCGAACCTCGATCGAGCCAGGCGCGAGTCGGGCCGGCGCCGGCGGCTGGAACTTCCTCCCCAGTGACAAGGTTCCAGAGTCGAATTGTGCCGTCGGCCGCGCAAGCGGCTGCCGCCAGAGTACCGTCGGGCGACATATCGATCGACGTGAGCGCCGCCCCGCCCGTCCGCGGCTCGATGGTCCGCAGCAGGCGAGCTGCAGGCAGCGACCACAGTCGCAGTTGGCCATCGTCGCAACACGTCAGCGCCAGCTTGCCGTCCTGGTTGATCGCGACGTCCGCCACCCAATCAGGATGCTTGAGCACCAGGTCGACCAGTTCGCGGCCCCCCGCTACGTCCCATTGACCGCAGGTATTGTCGCCGCTGGCCGAGATCAATCGGCCGCCGTCGTTGGTGAACCGCAGCGCGGTGATCGTACGGCTATGGCCCTCGAGCAGCGGTCCGGCGAGCCACGCGCTAGTCGCGGCGTCGTGCCGCCAGATCCGGCACCGACCGCGGTCGTCGCCCGTGGCAAGCAATTGGTCGCCCGGCGCAAAGCAGACCGCGGTCACCTCGGCCTGATGGCCTTGCAGGGCGGCCAGCTTTTTCCCTGTGGTCGTATCCCAGATCTGAGCGTCGTTGCCGGCCCCGCCCGTCGCCGCCAGGCGGCCGTCGTGCGAAATGTCGAGCGCCGACGTCCGGCCGGTCTCATCGAGTCGACGGATTTCGGCGCCCGTATTCACGTCCCACAGTCGTACGGTGCCGTCGCCGGCGCCCGTGGCGAGCCGCGCTCCGCCTGCGAAAAACACGGCCGACGAGGCCAGGAAGTCATGGCCTTCGCGGAACCACCGTAGCTGCTCGAGCGTGGCGGCGTTCCAGAGGCGGGCCGTGCGATCCCGGCCGGCGGTCACGATCTCGTCGCCGTCCGGCGAAAAGCGCGCCGCCAACACGGCGTCGCCGAACTCGCCCGAGTCGTGGGGCGATAGCTCCTTGGTCTCGGCATAGCTTTCCGGTCGCCAGAGCTTGATCTGAGCGTCCCGCCCGGCCGTAAGCAGCACTTTCCCATTGGCGGAAAACGAGCAGCTTCGCACATGGCTTGCGTGGCCGCGAAGCTGCTGCAACGGCGTACGGGCCGCGACGTCCCACACCATGACGACGTTGTCCTGGCCTCCGCTGGCCAGCCTCTTGCCGTCTGGCGCGAAGGCGAGCGTGCGAACCGGCCCCCGATGCACGGCCAACTCCATAAACTCGCTCTCCGGGTCGGCAGCGCCATCGAGGCGCCGTGCGATGTCGACAGCCTGGGCGGCCTCGGGCGCCCACGCCAGCACCCTTCCGTCGTAGCCGCCGGTAGCTATGACCTGGCCGTCGGGCGAAAACCGCGCTGCGTAGATCGGGCCGCGATGTTGCGTGAATTCCGTAACGGGAGTGAATCGCTGCTCCGGCGACGCCGCGTCGGCGCCGCGCCGGTTCGCTTCCGGCGCCAGGCGCCAGACAATGGCCTTGCCGTCCTGGGCCGCCGTGACGATCGACTTGCCGTCGGGCGAAAACTCAGCCGCCCAAACCCACCAGGTATGCCCGCGAAGCACTTGGATCGTCTTGCCGGCCGACAGATCCCAGAGCCGGGCTGTGTTGTCGTAGCTGCCAGAAAGCAGCCAGCGGCCGTCCGGCGAAAAACGAACGCTGAGCACCGCATCGCTGTGGCCGTCGAGTTTGGCGATCAATTCGCCGTCGACCGCGCGATAGACGTGTACGCTCCCGTCGCTGCCGCCCGCCGCCAGCCGCTCGCCGGTCGCATCGTAAGCGACGGCGTGTCCATACTGCCCCTGCCTGAGTTGTTGCTCTCGTTGGCCGGTCCGCAGGTTCCAAATGGTTGCGGCGCCGTCCCAATCGCCGGTCGCGAAATGAATGCCGTCGGGCGAAAGCTCGGCCGACTCCACCGGTGCCGCCGCGGTCCAGGTGCGATCACTGAGGCTGCACAGATAATTCAGGCGACCCCACTCCCAATTCCGCAACTCGAGCGGGCATTGCTGTAGCAACTCGGCGGCCCGATCGAAGGCGTTTTCGTCGATCTTGGCTTTGGCCAGCCCAATGCGGGCGACATACGCCGAGTACTCTTCAGCGGCTTTTGCCGTCAACGCCAGCTCGCGCTGGCGGTCGGCTTCCTGCTTTTCCTGCTCGGCCCGCGTGCGCTGGCGAACGGCCTCGGCGAAGTTGTCGGTCGCCTGCCGCTCTGCCGCGACGGCCCGGCGCTGTTCCTCTTGGGCGATTTGCTGCTGGCGGACGGCTTCCTGCCGCGCCAGTTCGGCCGCCGAATAGTTAGCACGCGCCTCTCCCTCGGCCTTGACGGCGCGGTCGCGTTGGGCGACGGCTTCGTCTCGTTGGACCCGTACCGCCGCGTAACCGACGGACACGACGCCGACTACCGCCGCCACCAGCGCCGCCACGGCGCCCTTCAACAGCCGAATCCGCCGCTTCCGCGATTCCCGTTCGCGCCGCCCGGCGTCAAGCTCGCTCAGCAGTTCTCGGTGATCGGGGCGGGCCGCGTCGAGCAGCGAGGCGCCCAGATCAAAATCGGCCTTGGCTAGCGCGAGCCGTGCGTAGTCGACCCGCGCCTGCTCGAGCAGCTCGGCGCCGCGCGCATTTCCGGGCCACAGGGCGAGCGCTTCTTCCAGGCCGTACAAGGCCCGCGCATACAACTCATAGTCTTGTTCGACGGCCGCGCGCTGCAGATTGCGCTGGGCGTGTTCGACCAGCGCGATGCTCTGCGAGTGCGACTGATACTGCCGGAGCGTGTGCTGGAACTCCGGCACGCTGGCAAACCGGTCCGACGGGTTGGTCGCCATCGCCTTCAGCGCGATCTGAATCAACTCGCCCGCTTGCTCCGTCGGCTCGATCTTGTTCTTGGCAGCCGCAAATAGGCAGGCCATCACCGAATCGCCGGCGTGCGGCGGCTTGCCCGCGACGATTTCGTACAGGATCGCTCCCAACAGGTAGACGTCGCTGGCCGTCGTAATCTTTTCGATCGGACCGGTGGCCATTTCGGGAGCCATGTACGCGGGCGTGCCGCCCATCGCTTCCGATTGGCTTACCGATGCGGCATTGGGAAACTCCGGGCTGACGCGGGCCAGGCCCCAGTCCATGACCAGCACCTCGCCGAAATCGCCGAGCATCACGTTTTCCGGCTTCAGATCGCGATGGATCACGCCGTTGACATGGGCGAACGCCACGGCGTCGGCGACCCGCAGCAGGATGTTGAGATTCTCATCCAGCGACTTCTGCTTCAGCGCCTTGTGCCACGGAGTTCCTTTCACCCGCTTCATCGAATAGAACAGGGCGCCGTCGTTGTTGGCCCCCAGGTCGTAGATCGGCACGATGTTCGGGTGATCGAGCTCGCCCGTGACGACCGCCTCTGAAATAAACTTCTCGCGCTGGGCCGGGGACTGGCTATCGGCGTCCTTGAGCATCTTCAGCGCGACCGTGCGTGCGATAGACGACTGCCGCGCCGCGTACACGACGCCCATGCCGCCTTCGCCGATGACGTTGAGCAGTTCGTAATCGGGCGATTCGGCCGGGGCCGAAGTAGCGGCCGCCGCGCCGCCGGTCGGTCGAACGTGCCGGGATTTCACGATCAGCGATGAACTGCCGAAAAACGAACCGCTCAGCGTCTCCTTCTGCTTGAGCGTTGCATGGGAGTCGGGGGCCTCGGCGATCGTTCCGCCCCACTGGGACGTAAGGCCGCTTTCGTCAGCGCCGCTCGACCCGCCGAGGAATTCGACGGTATGCTCGGCATGAAAGGCGACCGTGCGAGGTTTGGCAGCTTCGTCGGCGGCGATCGAACCGCTTAGTTCCAGCGATGCCAGCGTTTCCAGATCAAGCGATTTGCCGCTTGCGCTGCCCGACCCCAGTTCAACGGTGGCGTCATTGCCGAACCCGGCGTGCGTTGCGCCCGCCGAGAACCCGCCGCCGGTTACCGTTCGTTGCGGTAGGGCGCGCACGACCTCGCCGCATCCCGGGCACACGCCCCTTCGCTGCGCTGCTTCGTCAAGCTCAAGTTGGCAATTAGGGCACACAGCCATAGCACAAGCCGGTAAGGCGCCCGCACGCGCCGCGGGCGGCAGAGCGTCGACGCTTCCCTCATTGTAATTGGCGGTCCGCAAGCCGGATCGTCATACAACCCGCAAAACCCATCCGGCCGCGTGGACCGCTGAGGCGGCCGATTCGTGCGGGGCAGCGCCCGCGCGGCCGACTATCGCTGCTTGCCGCTGTGCCGATCGGCAGCGGCCCCTAGGCGCCGATCCGACGGCCGCTTGTCCGAGGCCCGTTTCTGTTCGAGCTGCTGATGCCAATCGCGGCCAGCGCTCGACAACGCCAGTGCCACGCCCCCCAGCGTCGCGCGGTGGAAGATGGCCGCTGAAGACGCCAACCGCCGCGGGCTTGCCGCAGTCGTTTCCTCGGCCGGCAGCGCCGACTGCCCCGTTGCACCGGCGTCGCTTTCCGCCGGCGGCGGCAAGTCGCCAGGTTCGACTTCCACGGGGGCGCGGGGCTTATCGTCGGTAGGCGGCCGGTCGCGGGCGCCTTCGCTATCGTCGCCAGGGTCGATCAATTTGCCGTTGCGAACGTACGCCTCGATCACCAGCCGCCGGACGTTCGTCTCCGACTGCACCACATAAATCGCGTAGTGGTTGTCCGGCAGATTGCGAAACAGGGCGGGTAGATTGTTCAGGGCCTCGGGTTGCAATCGATATCCCTGGCTGAGCGATCCGTCGGGGTTGATGACGCGCAATTCAAGGAACCTTTCGCTCGTCGCCCGCGAATCCCCGGCCGACCCGCCGACGTCGTCGCTGGCAGTCGCCTTGATCGGCGGCTGGCTCGCCGGCGTCGCCGCCGGCGCCGCCGGACGATCAGGGAGCGCCAGCCGCGGAGCGTTGGGCGTGGTGTCGATGCGAATCGCCTCTTTGCCGATGCCGGGGTTGCTGATCGCCACCGTCTCAACATTGCTCTGACCGGGCGCTACGACCAGCGGCGCGCCGAAGTCGTCGTCGCGCACCATCACCGAAATGACAATGTCCGCCGAGGGATGCAACGGGTCGGGCGGACCCTGGTAGACGTGCGTCAGTACGAAGCCTTGTGGCGTGGGACCAGCGTATGCCGTTGCGACGACGAAGCGATCCCCCGGAGGCAAATTCAACCGATCGCCCCAATCCACAAGGACCTGGAAAGAGTCGGCGCCCGGGTCGCTGAACGACAAGGTCAGCGTCGTCATGCCGCTGGTAGCCACGTCGGTGGCCGCGATCGGCCGCAGCGTCGGATTGACGTTGAAGACGGTGATCTCAAACGACTGCACGTCGACGCCCCCATCGTCGTCGGTCAACGTCACGGTGATCGTGTAGTGGTTGTCGGGGTCGTTGTCCGCGTAGAAATGGGCGTCGGCAAGCGTCCCGCTGGTCGCGGCGCCGGGCCCGCCGCTGACGCGGGTGGCCGGCAACTGGCCAGCCTCTACCGTGCCGTCGCCCCAGTCGATCGTATAGCTAAACGTCTCGGCGCTCGCCCCTGACGGGTTCAGCAGGTTATCGAACCCGGGGTCGGTGAAACTGCCAAGGTTGTTGATGGCGAGCATCGATCCTTCATCGATCACGATCGAGTCGGCGGTAAGCGTCAGCGTTGGCGCTACATTGAAGACATGGACGGCAAACGTGCGCGCGACCACCGCGCCGTCGTCATCCGAAAGCATGACCGTTACGGTATACTTTCCGTCGTCGGCGTAAACATGGGCGTCATGTACGAATTCCGCCGTCGTCGGGACGCCAGGGCCGCCGCTGTGGCGGTTGGCCGTCGTGAATGGGGCGGCAGGCGAGCCGTCGCCCCAATCGATCCACGCGTCGATAAAGGTCTCGCTGGTTCCCAGCGCCAGGTTGTCAAACCCCGGGTCCTGAATCCTAATTCCCAGCGAAGCTAGGGTGAACGCCTGGCCCTCATGGATAGCCAGCGGCGTTACAACGCCGGCGAGCGTCGGGTCGACGTTCACTACCGTCACCTGAAAGACTCCTTCGCTAGCGCCGCCGTCGTCGTCAAATACGGTGACGGTTACCCTGTAGATCCCGTTATCGGCATACGTGTGATTTCCCCCGAACGAACCGCTGGTCGGCGCGCCGATCGACCCCGCCGCGTCGATGTTCGCCGCGCCCAGGTCGAGCGGAGAACCGTCGCCCCAATCGATCGTGTAGCTGAACCTTTCGGTCGTTTCGCCGCCGTTGTCTGGATCGGTCGTGTTGAAAGGATTGTCGAAGCCTGGGTCGCTGAACGCACCGACCGCGCCGATGGCCAGCAAGCTTCCTTCGCTGATTGTCTGGTTGGGTGCCACTGCCAGCGTCGGCGCTACGTTCTTAACGATCACCTTGGCTGACGCGGTGCCGACTCCGCCGTCGTCATCGGCGACTCGGACCTGCACCGTGTACTCGCCATTGTCGGCAAAGGTATGGGCGGCCGCAAATGAGCGTCCCGCAGCGGGGCCCGAGCTGACAAAACCGTCCCCCCAATCGACCTCCCAGACATGCACATCCTGAGAACCAAAATCGGTGAATTCAAATCCAAGTGCGACGAGATCGCCCTCGTTCACGGCGCCGGTAGCCGCAGTGACATGGACGTCGAACGGCGCCACGTTGTTTACCGTGACCGACAGACTTGCAGTGGCTGCCCCGCCGTCGTCGTCCCAGATCCGGACGTTGATCGCGTAGCTGTCGGACGGCGTGCCCGGCGGATTGTCGTCCAAATACCGATGAGCCGCGACTAACTGGCGCGATCCGGCAGCCAGCGAGACCGTTTCGATCATCGAGCCGTCGCCCCAGTCGATCTCCGCGGTGTGCACGTCCTTCGAGCCGGGATCGTCGAACGCCAGCTTCAGCGTTGCCAGGCCGTTCTCATCGATCGCGGCCAGCGGATCGACGATAACGTTCGCCGGGGCCGCGTTGTTCACCGTCACCTTCAAGGCGGCGGTCGTTTCGCCCTGGTCGTCGTCGGCAAGAGTGATCGTTACCAGGTAGTCGTCGGCAGTCGTGCCGGTCGGATCGTCATCCAAATATTGATGCGCTGCGGCGAGCGACCGCGCGCCGACCGTTAGATTAAAGACTTCCGCCGCCGAGCCGTCTCCCCAGTCGATTTCCACCCTATGCGCATCGAGAGCGCCTGGATCGTTAAAGGTCAGCTTGAGCTCCGCCTCGCCGTTCTCAGCGATGACGTCGACCGATTCGACTTGCAGTAGCGCCGGCGCCACGTTCTTTACATGGATCGACGCGCTGCCGCTTGCCGCGCCGCCGTCGTCATCCAGCACTCGGACGTTGACCAGGTAATCGTCAGCCGCCGTTCCGCCGGGATCGTCGTCCAAGTACTGGTGCGACGTGGCGAAGGACCGCCCGCCGACCGTCAGATTGAAGACTTCCGCCGCCGAGCCGTCGCCCCAATCGATCTCCACGGTATGCGCGTCCAACGCCCCCGGGTCGTCAAAGGTCAACTTGAGCTCCGCCTCGCCGTTCTCAGTGACGATATCCAGCGACTCGATTTGCCGCAGCACCGGCGCGACGTTGTTGACGCGAATCGTCGCGCTGCCGCCCGCCGCGCCCCCCGCGTCGTCCACGACTCGAACGCTGACGAGGTAGTCGTCGGCGTCCGTCCCGGCCGGGCTGTCGTCCAGATAGTGGTGAGACGCAATGAACGTTAACGAACCCTGCGGGACGTTGAATGCTTCGACCGTCCCGTCTCCCCAATTGATTTCTGCCGTATGCGCTGCGAGCGGATCGGCCGCCGAGAGCGTCACCTTCAACGCCGCGACGCCGCCTTCGTCAATCGGCGACGTCGCCTGAACCTGCACGCCCGTCGGCGTGGTTGCGGCCGCTGCTTCGTCGGAGGCCATCGCGGCCATCTGCGAAGGATCGGCGCCAACTTGGGCGTAATCGCACGTGGCGCCCGCCAGCTCTAGAGCCAGCGCAGGCGCCGCCGCATCCAGCATCCGCCGGGCTTCGAGTCGCCGCGGCGCAAGCTGCAGTCGCGTCGCCGCCGACCAGCCCCCGGGTCGCGGCAACCAACCAGCGAGGCGCAATCGCGGCGCATATCGAGCCATGGGCTTCGGCATCCAAAAACAAGGCGAGGAGCAGCCCGTATGTGCGGCCTCGCGGCCCTATAGCGAGCGTTACACTCGATTATTTGGAGAAATCCGCAGGCCTGTCAAACAATCCGCAGCAGGCCGACGGTACGCGGCGAACCCGGATCACGCCGCAGTTGGTAAACAGGCCAAGGCGGGCCCGTGGCGGGGGCGGCGTCTCAGTCTGCCGCACCGCGTGAGAACAAGCCTGTGAGGCGCTCGCGCGATACTTCGCCCGGCTGGCTCGCGGATCGTCCCTGCCGGCCCGGCGGCGCCCGTGGTCGACTTTGTCGGCCAAAGCGGTTTTTCTGGACGCGCCGATTGGCGGGAGTCGAATACCAGCCGACAAGCCCTGCTGTCGGCCCGCCTTCGGCAGCTCACCAGGAACGAGATTCGCCGTCCTACCCATGTTCCAACCCTCCGCCGCCGTACTCTGCCGGAAGCTGCATTCCCCCTCGCTACTGGGCGCCGCCTTCTGCGGGTTGCTAGCTGCCGTCAGCGCGGCGGGTGATGAACCGGCCGCCTACCAGGATCGCTACATTGCCGCCGCGCCGCTTCCGGCGCCGGCGACATGCCAGGTCGACTGCCTGGTTCAGCCAGTCCAGGCGATCCCTTCGCACGACGCGGCCCCGCCGCCGATGGAGGTCGTGCAGCCGCCCTCCCAGCTTCCCCCTCAGCGAAGTTTACGCCAGTTCCGTCCGATTACCGACCTGACGATCGACGCCGCCCTGCCGCAAGGCTTGCTGCCCGATGCGACCGGTCAGTCGCAGGAAGCTGGCGAGGAGTCGGCATCCCTATTAGTAATCGGCGACCTTCGTCTCGAAGGCGGGTGGGCCGACGTGCCGTACAACTGGGCCGCGACCCATTTGTGCCACGGACCGCTCTATTTTGAAGAAATCAATCTCGAGCGCTACGGCTATCAATGCCATCCGGCCCTGCAGCCGCTGGTCTCGGGGGCCCACTTCTTCTTGACCGTGCCGACGCTTCCCTACCGGATGACCGTTCATCCGCCGCGAGAGTGCGTCTATACGCTCGGATATTATCGGCCCGGCGACCGCGCGCCTTGGCGGCGACAGCGCTTGCCATGGGACACTCGCGCGGCGGCGGTTGAAGCGACCGTTGCCGTAGGGCTGGTCTTGCTCATTCCATGAACCAGCTCGGGCACGCGCTGGAACGCCGGCGGAGCTGCGATTCAGACAGCGTCGCCTGCGCCGACTGAGCAATACGCGTTCAAAACATTCGCTGGAACGTCCGGCGCGCCCGATCGAGCAGCAATTCGCCTACGGTAGTGTCCAACGTATCGATTTTGGCCGTTCCGCGGGCCCCGACGAGCAACCCTGTCCCGGTCGCCGCTAGCTCGATTCGGACGACGTGATAACGGCCTTCGCTCTGCGGCGATTGCTTCGCTCGCGATCCCCAGCCGTACTCGCTCTGGTTGCTGCGGGCCCGCCGCGCCACGTCAACCACCCGTCCCCGGTAGATCTCCGTTGGAGCTTGTTCCGCGACTAGTCGAACCTGCTGCCCAGGCTCCACTAGCGGCGCGTCGGCTTGTCCGACGGCGGCCCAGGCTGCCAGTCCCGCTGGACGTACCACCGCCGCCAGCGGAGTGCCAGCCTCGATCCAGGCGCCCCGATTCCGTGCCTCCAGCGGCGTACCCCCCCACGTGGGCAGCGTATCGACGTCGTTCTGGGCGGCCAGTCGCGCCGCGGCCGGCAGGACGCGGCCGGCCGCCGGGGCGCGGATCGTCAGGGCCGCGACGATCGATTTCTGCTCGCTAAGTTGTCGCTCGGCTGCGGCTAACTCAGCCTCAGCGGCGGGCAGCAGTTGCATGGCGGAGGGCGCCGTCGCCTGCAGCGTTCTGAGCTGCTCCACCCTGGTGCGCTGCTGCCGCACCAGGCCCTGCAACTCCATCAGGGCAAGCTCTACTTCCTCGTTCCGCAGCCGCGCGACGACTTCCCCCGCTTGTACCTCGGTCCCGGCGGCGGCGATGGACTCCAATTCACCCGCCGACGTGGCAAACAGCGGAAACGAGTCGGCGGCGACGATGGTCAACGGCGCCTCGACGCGGCGCTTGACAGGCATGGCACAGATCGCCACCAGCGCCGCTGCCAGGGCCCCCCCGGCAAGCATGAGCCGACGCCACCGAAACCGCGATTGCAGCGACGGGTTGATTGCCAGCTCCGCCGCCGCGCGCAACGGTCTCACAAGGACGGCGACCATCGTTATCCCGCCCAGGGCGTACACCGCATTTTGCAGGTGGAGCGGGCGGGCGAGCTTCAGCATCAGCATCAACGCGCCCAAGATCACCAGCGCCAAATAAACCTTAGCCCCAATGGCATAAGCCCACAGAAACCTTCGTTTGCTTGGGCTAAGCAACGGATCCGCGGTCGCCGGTTCCCCCAACAGCCACCGCCGGCAAGCTTGCGTCAGCAGCCCGTCGGCCCGCCCTGCGAGATTCGGCGTCTCCCACCAGTCGCAGAGCAAGTAGTATCCGTCGTATCGCAACAGCGGATTGGCGTTAACCAGCAGCGTGCCGACCGAGCACACGACGATCAGGCTCACGCACACGGTGCTCAGCGCCCCCGGCGCCGCGTACCGCCACACAAGCGCGGCCAGCGACGCGACGATCAGCTCCACGAACATCCCCGCCCCTGAGACCGCCATCCGCTGCCATTTGCTGGGCAACCGCCAGGCGTCGCTGACGTCGCAGTAAATCGCCGGCATGCCCGCCAGCAGCAGGACGCCGAACTCATGAGGCCTCGCCCCCCAATGGCGACAGACCAGGGCGTGACCCAGCTCATGCAGAACCTTTACGCAAGCGACGGCCGCCGCCCATACTGGCCACATGCGCGCATCGGCCAGTTCCGCGATCGTCGGCAGCCGCTGAGCCAGTTCCGCGCTTTGGCCGATGCTCACCAGGACCGCAAAGCAGATCAGCGCGACGGCGACCAGCGCCGCTGCGGGCGAACATAACGGGCCGAGCAGGGCGTATAGCCGCTCAACCGTCGGGCCCGCGTCGAAGCGGGCGACTCGAATGCACAACAGTTGCAACGCCGCGGTTGCCCGCCGCCAGCGCCGCTGTCGCCGGCCGCGAGCGAGCAACTCGCCGCCTTGCCCCGGATTCTCTCCCAACACCAGCCCGTCGCAGTACAGCCGATTTACGAATTGCTGAAGTTGCCATGCCGTCGCATGTCGAGGTTGAAACTGCGTTTCCACGAGCCGCGCGAGGTCCCGCAGGCTGGCCGGACGCCGCAACCGTTCGACGAGCGCATGCTCCTCCGCGGTGAAATGGAATGTCTCGTTCGAGATCGGGTCCTTCACCACATAGGCCGGGTTTCCTGCAAAGGCAACCTCCGCCATTTGGAGATCGCCGCGCGTCCGCACGGGCAGCGCACGGTCGTCAGCGGAACGGCGAGAGTCATCGCGGCGGTTCATAGACGTTCTCGTCCCGCCCGGCGAACGAGCGTGACGCGTTGGTTGCAGTACAACAGGTGGTTCGCGGGCCACGTCACGACGATCACAGGCGGCGCCTTCGGGAACGAGCGGCCCACCCCAGTACGGCCCGCACTCCGGACGATCGCGCCTGCACGGTTTCCTTGCTCCGCGAACGCATTAGGGCGTTTCACCTGTGGAAATCACGAGCCGTCCCCGCTGCCCCGGACGCAGCGCCAGCGCACGGTTATCGAGCTCCGCCCAGACGCGAACCTGGCGGCTGACCGGATCAATCTCAGGACTGACGAAACGCAAAACGCCTCCTAACGGCTCCGGACTAGCCCCGTCTGCATCCTGCTCGTCCAACATGAATTGAACTTTCGAGCCTGCCATGTTTGCGGCCACGGCGTCGGCGGGCGCAAAGCCATCGGCCCGCAAACGGTCAATCGCAATCAACCGTACTACCGGCGCCCCCGGCTGCACCCACTCGCCGGCCCGCGCGCGAACCAGCGCTACCACGCCGCTGAACGGCGCCCGCACGGCGTGCATTTCGAACTGTAGCTGCGCCGCCTCCAGGGAAGTTTCCTTCAATCGCAGCGCGAACCTTTCGAGGGCCATGTCGTGTTCCGCTTGCCTCCGTTCCAGGGCCAGCTTCTCAGCGGTGAGCCGTTCGACGTCGAGCTGCGACCGCGAGATGCTGTTGGGAAACTGCTGGTTGGATTCCGCCGATCGTTCAATCTCGGCCCGCGCCACCTCGAGCGCCTTATCCGCATACTGGATGCGAAGCTGGTTGTTGGCCTTGGCCAGCGCCTGCTCGCGCTCCAGCGACGCTTGTTGCACCGCTAGTTTCGCCGCGCGATCGTCGAGGGTCGCCAGCGCCTGCCCGGCTTCGACGGCCCCGCCTTCGTCAACGAAGATCTTCGCCAGTACGCCCGTCTGCTGTGCGGGGACCTCGGCCTCGATCATCGGCCGCAGCACGACCGCGTCAATCGTGATGGATTCGCCGCGCGCGGCGGCGGCGATCGCCGTCGCGATCAGAGCGGCAAGAAAGGCGTGTAGCACGGCAGCTCCCTGGAAATCGCATGGTCCGCGTCGCGACGCAGCCGCCGCGCACAGCCTAAAAAGTCAACCACCGGTAGATCGTGGCGCCGACGTCGTGCAGCCAGACGTAAGCCAGCGCTCGCCGCCCGCAATGGATGCGGACCGCGGCTGCCATGCCGGGCCGCGCCTGCGGCGGGCGGCCGACCAGCCCGATCCGGACAGCCACCGGCGGGGCCGGGTCTTCGAGTCCGGCCGCGTCGAGCGGCGCCGACGAGGAGATTTCAACTACCCTTCCAGCATGCGTCCGACTGACGTCGCCAGCCAGCCGCACGCTGGCCAGGACTTCCCGCTCGGCTGCTCCGTAGGCGTTCAGTACGTGGCCGATATGCCGCTGAGGCACGTCGGCAATCAGCTCCCAGCCGCTCGACGCGTCGGCAATGGTGAGCAGGACCTGCCCGCGCTCTACGGGTCGCGTTTGAAGCAGCGATTGCACGTCGCGGGTTAGCACCTGTCCGGCCAGCGGACTGCGCAGCGTAAGGGCCTTGCGACGCGCCTCCAGGACCTCAGCCTGCGCGCTCAGGCTCGCCAGCCGCTCTTCAAGTTGCCGTTGCTCGGCCGACAGGGGCAACCTTACGTCGCTCTCACGCTCCGGCAGCTTACGGTCGGTTCGTGTTACCACCAGTGCATCCAGCCGTTTGCGCGAGGTCTCAATTTCGCCTTGGAGCTGTTGCAGTTGCAGACTTAGCTCTGGATCGTGCAAGACCAGCAGCACCTCGCCCGCTTTTACAATTTGTCCATGCGCCGCGCGGACCTCGTCGACGGCCCCGCTGGCCGCGGCAAACAGGTCCCGCTCCACCGCGGCGTGCAAGGTCGCTGGCGCTTCGACGTCGAAATCCACTGGCAGCGCGAGGAAGGCCGCGGCGATCGCCGCGGCCGCGATCACGGCCAGCGGCCGCCGAACGCCGCCTGGCGCCCGCAGCGCCGTAATTCTGTCGGACCACCGCAACGCCAAACCCACCGGAAAGCGGTCGAGCGTCGCCGCCCGCGCTAGCGCCGGGCTGCACAACTCAGCCAGCTCGACCAGTTGAGCCCGCAGGTCGCCATGGCCGCCTTGGAACCGTTCTGCGACAAGTACGGCGTCGAACGGGCGGCGATTGCTGCGATATGACTGCGCACTGTCCTTTGACGATTCTTCGCGCTGTTCGCGGAAAGCGACGGGAACCACCGTCAGGCCGCGAGCGTGCGAGCACTCGAGCTGCTGTTCGAGCGCGCGTTGCACCGCCGGCGGCAGTTCAAGGCCGTCGGTCGCAACGACGGATCCGTCGCCCGCGGGCGGGGGGTGGTCAATGGGTTCGCCCCACCGCGCCGCCTGCTCGGCCAGCGCCTCCAACGTCCGCGCCACATCGCCGTGTCGCGGCGCCTCGCTCGCGCCGCTCACGCTCAGCAGCCGCCAGCGACTGCGCCGGCGAACCAAGACGCTGAGTCGATCGCAGTCCAACGCCCGGCGGCCCTCGTTGGCGATCTCGAAGGCGACGCCGACTAAACCTCTCGGCCTCTGCACGCGTCGCAACCATTCCGCCGCCTGACCGTGTCGCTCGGCATGCCGTCGAAGGCGCCGCAGGTCGTCGAAGGCATGGAAGTCGGCGGCCACCGATGAAATGGCAGCGGCAAAGTCCAGCCGCCCCTGCTGGACGAATGGCGACGCCCCGCGGGAAAACCACAGCTCTATGACCGCCACGCCGGCGAGCGCGGCCCGGCCCCCGCCCTCTTCGCCGCCGTCGGCTATGTCCAGCACCGGACACAGCAGGACGTCGTAGTCCTCGCCGCCATCGTGGGCGGCGACCGAGGTGACACTCGCTACGCCATGCTCCAGGGTCCGTTGCCTGGCCTCTACCAGACTTCCCTGGTCGAAGCCCGCGGCAGGTACGATGAGCTCGAGGCGCCCGTCGATTCGGCGTCGCCACGCCGTGCTGGCGCCTGCCGCCAGCGCTGCTTCCGCCTCGCGCAACATGTGCCGATAGAACGCCCGCGGGTCGAGCTCGCGGCGCGCCGCTGCATGCAGCCGCTCGATAGCTTGTTCCAGCAGCATCCAAGGCGCCGCAGACGTTACTGGGGTTTCCGGCATAGGTTTAGTATATCCATGCGCCGCCGACAGTTAGCGCACTCTGCGGCATTGCTCCGACTGAAAGCAACGATGATCTGGGCAGAAGGCGCCGGGGGCGTCGACAGCGCAGTTTGTAGCGGTTGTGCGGCAATTAGTAGTTTTGCGGTTCGCCGGGCGCCGACAACCAAGTCGAAACGATAGGCTCCCGGCCGGCTAACAGCGCTCGCTCGCCGCCGTCGCCTGAGGGTACGTCCAGGCTCGACATGCGAACGCTTCGAAACCGTCGCTGGGTTCTACCGCTTGTCGGCTGGCTCATCGTCGCCGAAGGTTGCCGCCTGCGCCAGCCGCCGCCCTTTAAGTCGTGCTCAGACGATTGTTACGCGACTATTGCGACCCAAGTCGACTACCCGGAGGTGACTGCCTGCAGCGCCAGCGAGGATTGCTGGAGCGCCGCTGAGCCCCTGACCCTCGCCAACATGGGCCAATTCGACTACTGGAACGTTTCGCTCCAGGAGGCCGTGCAGATCGCCCTGACCCAGTCGCAAGTCATCCGCGACCTTGGCGGCGCCGTCCTCCGCACGCCAGCCCAGGCCGAAACCTTTTGGGATCCGGCCGTCGTTGAGACCGATCCGCGCTATGGCGTCGACGCGGCGCTCAGCGCCTTCGACGCGCAACTTACCGGCAGCGTCTTCGGCGAGAAGAACGACCGTGCCCTGAATAACGAGTTCTTCGGGGGCGGCACGCGGTTGTTGCAGCAGGACGCGGCGGTCCTGCAAGGGCAAATAGCCAAGCGAGCGGCGACCGGCTCGCAGTTCGCCCTGCGGCATTACGTCGACTATGACTCGAACAACGCTCCCAGCAATCTGTTCTATAGCGCCTGGAACACGAACGTCGAAGCCGAGATGCGCCAACCGCTGCTGCAGGGGGGCGGAACCACGTTCAATCGCATCGCCGGCGTCAGCGGCACGCCGGGGTTCTACAACGGCGTGCTTATCGCGCGGGTCAATACCGACGTCGAACTGGTCGACTTCGAAGCCGCCCTTCGCGACCTCGTCAGCAACGTCGAAAACGCCTACTGGGATTTGTACTTCGCCTACCGCGATCTGGACGCGAAGATCGCCGCCCGCAACGCCTCGCTCGACACCTGGCGGCGCATAAACGCCCTGTTTCGTTCGGGCCGGCGCGGCGGCGAAGCCGAGAAAGAAGCTCAATCCCGCGAACAGTACTACCGCTTCCAGGAAGACGTACAGAACGCCCTCTCCGGCCGTCTGGTGGGCGGCACCAGCGTCAACAACGGCAGCAGCGGAGGCACGTTCCGCGCCACCGGGGGCGTGCACGTAGCGGAGCGACGGCTGCGCATGCTGATCGGCCTTCCGCCCAGCGACGGCCGATTGATTCGCCCCGCGGATGAGCCCCTCACGGCGCCGATCGCCTTCGACTGGCCCGAGATCACCCGTGAATCGTTGGTCCGCCGCGCCGAACTGCGGCGGCAGCGATGGGTGGTTCGCCGTTACGAGCTGGAGCAGATCGCCAGCCGCAACTTCCTGCTTCCGCGATTGGACGCGGTAGGCCGTTACCGCTGGCGGGGGTTTGGCGACGATCTGCTGCATAGCGACTCGACGGGCCGCGGGCGATTCGACAACGCCTACGCGAACCTGACCAGCGGCGATTTCCAGGAATGGCAATTGGGCATGGTGCTATCGATGCCGCTGGGATTCCGGCAGGCTGCGACTGCGGTGCGCAACGCGGAACTGAACCTCATGCGCTCCCGTGCGATACTCAAAGAGCAAGAACATCTGGTGCTGCACGATGCCGCCGCCGCCGTAGCGGAATTCGATCGCGCCGTCGCCGTGGCCCAGACGACGGCCCGCCGCCTGGACGCGGCTCGCCAGCAGTCCTCTGCCGTGCAAGCCGCGTACGACGCCGATAAGGCGCCGCTTGATTTGATGCTCGAGGCCCAGCGCCGCTTAGCCGACGCCGAAAGCCGGCACTATCAGTCGCTCGCGGAATATGCGATTGCCATCAAGAACGTCCACTACGCCAAAGGTACGCTGCTGGATTACGACGGCGTAGTCCTGAGCGAATCCACTTGGCCGGCGAAGGCTTACGCCGATGCGGCCCAGCGCGACGCCCTGCGCGGCAAACCGCGCCCGCTGAACTACGCCTCCGCCCGGGCCCCGATAGTCAGCGCCGGGGCGTACGATCAGCATCCGCTAGGCGAGCTGCCGGCGCTTGAAGATTCGGCGGGCATCGCGCCCATTGCTCCGCCAACCGAACTGCCTCCTACCGCCGCCGAGCCGACGACCGCCGGGCCGATACAACCTTTAAGCGTCGGAACGATCGCAGATCCACGCATAAATGAGGCCTCAGAGTCCCCGCCGTAGCGCCCCGCGGGCCTAGGTGAGGACGCTAGTCGCCTGCCCCTGGTCCGACTTTGTCGCGCTACCTTTTGGCGTCGGCTTCCATCGCCAAGAACCAGGAATCGAGCACAGGCGCCGGCGCCTCCGGCGACGTGACGCCCAGCAGCACTTCGGCGAGGTATTGCGACAGAGCCGCGGGCGTCGGATAGCTCCAAGCGGCAGCCGGCGGCAGTCGAACGCCCAGCACTTGCTCGAACTCGATGTTCAGCTCCAGCGCCGTCAGCGAGTCCATTCCCAGCTCCGTGAACGACCCGTCGGGCGCCAGCTCGCCGCCGGTCGCTTCGACGTGGGCACTGAGCCAGGCGAGCATCCACGCCTGGATCAGCGGCGCCAGCGACGCGGCCGTATGCGCGGCCAGATGATTCAGGAAGTCCGGTCGAGACCTTTCACCGCCGGCTGAAGGTTGATCGTGGCGGCCCTCCGGCGCTAGTGGGCCCGCCGGCGTTTCTGTCGGCTGGGACCAGCGGGCCAGTTCGTCCAATTCGGCGGCTTCGAACATTTCGCGGCACCGACGGCGCTGCACCTTGCCGCTTGAGGTCAGCGGCAGCCCGCCCGGTCGAAGCAGTACGATGGCATAGGGGTCGACTTCGTGCTCCTCAACGATCGCCGTCCGAATGGCCCGCAGCACCGGGGCTAGGTCGTCGCGCCGATGATGGCGCCCCACCTGGTGTACGGCAACCAATTGTTCCTGACCGTTATGGCTGACGGCAAACGCCGCGCCTGCCTCGACTGCTTCGTGGGCCTGCTGCGCCGTCCGTTCCACGTCCTGTGGGTAGAGGTTGCGGCCGCGAATGATGATCAAGTCTTTGGCTCGGCCGGTAACGTACAGCTCACAATCGTGAAACGCGCCCAGGTCGCCGGTGCGGAGGAACGGCCCGCTGCCGTCGGCTATCCGGCCGCCGAACGTCTGCCACAATTCTTCCGGCTGGTTCCAATAACCAGCGGCGACCGATCCGCCCTGCACCCAAATCTCGCCGACGACCCCCTCCGGACATGGCTCGAACGTCTGGGGGTTGACCACCCGCACCTGCTGGTCGCCTAACGAATGGCCGCAGCTTACCAATGATTGGGCGTCCGGCGTCGCCGGCCTGGTCTCGACGAGCTCGTTGGCGCTAAGGCGCGCTCGGCTGACGTTCAGCACTTTGAGTCGCCCGCTCGACCTGCCGCCCGTCACCATGAGCGTCGACTCGGCCAGGCCATAGCAGGGGTAGAAGGCGCCTTCGCTGAAACCGGCGGCGGTGAACGCCGCGGCAAATTCCTGGAGCGTCGCCGCCTCGATCGGTTCGGCCCCGCAGAACGCCAGTTGCCACTTGCTCAGATTGAGCGCCGCTCGCTGTTGCGGCGTGGTCTTGCGAACGCACAACTCGTAGGCGAAGTTGGGCGCGCCGCTGATGGCCGCGCCGGTGCGCGAGATCGCTTCCAGCCACGATAGGGGACGCTGAAGAAATGTCGCCGGCGCCATCAGATACGACGTCCCGCCGACATACAGCGGCGTCAAGATGCCGCCGATCAGACCCATGTCGTGGTAGGCCGGCAGCCAGAAGACGCCCGCCTGAGGTGCGCCGCCGCTGCCGGCCGCCGGCAAGCCGAAGCCCCGGCGGATCAGCTCCAAATTGTGCAGCAGATTCGCATGGGTCACTACCACGCCCCGCGGCTGCGACGTGCTGCCCGATGTGTATTGCAGAAAGGCGGCGTCCTCCGGGCGTCGCGGCGTCGGGGCCGACGGCGCCGGGCCGGCCGGCAGTCGGTCGACTGCCACCCAAGTCAAATGCCGTACTTCCGCCGATTGTTCGTCAAGTTCCAGCACTCCTAGCGTGCCCGTGGTGGTGAGGGCGAGCGCCGGCGTGCAGTCGGCGACGATCGAATCCAATCGCGAAGATCGCCGCCGCGGCTTCGGGTAGGTCGCTGGCACGGGAAGCACCCCCGCGTACAGGCAGCCGAAAAAGGCGGCGATAACCTCCAGCCCGGGTCCAAAGACTAGTACCGCGCGATCGCCGGCAGTTGCATACTGGCTGATCGCCGCCGCGATGGCGCCCGCCCGGCGATCCAAGTCCGCATACGTCCACACGACTTGCTCGCTCTGGCCAGCGCCTGACGGTTCTTCGAGAAACACAAACGCCCCTTGGTCAGGGCGCTCCAGCGCCCGCCGCCGCAGCAGCTCAGCGATCGTCGTGCTGGTCTCCATGGAAGCAGTCGCAACAGTGCTCATAGCAAAGCGGAGGAAGGAAAAAATCTCGCGGCCGAAGCGGGCGGGAAAGCTCTTGGCGGCAGCCTTCGTGGCGATGGGGATCGGCATGGGTGCTCCTGTTGCCCATTGGCGTCTGCGAGGGCCGGAAAGACGCAGGCAATGCCCTCACACAAACTAGCGTGGCCGCCTAGCCCGTTGCAACGCAATCGATTCGGAAATCCGTCCAAATTCCTCCCGCCCTACCGAACTCCGTCGGCATAACCCGAAGGCGGGCACGGCTTCCTTTCCCGGCCGTCATCGAGCGATGCGGTTGACGCCTTAATTCGCCGACGGCGCTTGGGCCGGGGCGCCCCCCCCGGCCCCTGCCGGATCGGGCTCAGCCGTACTCTCGGCCGATTCGCCTTCAGCCGAAGATCCGCCCTCGGCGCCAGGCGCCGGGGCTTGATCCTCGGGCTGGGCGAGGTCCTGCGATTCGTCCGCCTGCGCTCGCTGCTGATCCGCGGCGAGCGGCACGCCGACGATGCGATTGAATTTTTCGTTATTAAGCGCCAGCACGCCGAATCGCTGGGGCTTGTCGCCGGCAGTCTGCGGCTTCAGGGCCAGCGATCCCAGCCCGGCCAGCACGCGGTTGCGGTTCTCCGGGTCCACCACCGCGACGCCCTCGCAGATGATCTGGCGCATCTGCAATTGATCCTCGGCCAGGCCGAAATAGGCCTTGCCCTGATCGTCGGTGAGCAGCAGGCTGCCGACGCGGCTAGATTTGCCGTCGCGGTGGGTCGTGGTCGCCGAGGTGAGCACCGCCAGCGGCTGCCGCGGATTGAGCGGATCGACGACCGCGAGATTCTTGCAGTTGATGTTGTTGACCTGCAGCGCGTTATTGGTGACTCCGCAAAGCTCGCGCCCTTCGCTGTCAATCAACACGAACACCCCGTACCGATCGCCGGCGGGCTGATTTCGCTGCGGCGGATTGGACGTAAGTTTCGCGACGATGCGATCAGGCTTCTCGGCGTCGATGATCAGCAGCTCCTCGCAGACTACCTGCCCGGCGCGGAGCTTATCGGTGCGAACCTCGTGCGTGAACTTGTCGCGCAAGGCAGCTCCCAGGGCAAAAAACAGCAACGGATATACGATCCAGCGTTCGCGTTCAGACATGATGCAGCACTTGTTCGGAAGGAGGCCCTGGCGGCGATCCTCCGCCAGGCCGATGTGTTCTGCGGAGCGAGTCCACTAAGAGAGGGCTCAAAGAAAAACGCTCAGCCGTCGGCCGCGCTTCGGGCCGCGCGCCGCTAGCGCCACAAGGCACGTACAGTCTATAGTTCCGGCCTGCCGGCGTCTGTATCGCGACCAGCGGTCGCAGGAATTCGCCACCGCATCGCGCCGCCGCTTGCGGCTTAGCGGCATGCTCCTCTAAGCACCGAGGGCGGCGCACGGTCGGCGCGCATGGGCGCCTGGCCGCTCTTAGAAATCTATGCGGGCCGGCCGCGTTTGGCCTTCCGTTTATCGGCGGATGGTCACGCGAGACCCTTCCGAGAGAATGTCATACAGATCCGCCACGTCGTTGGACTTCAAGCGGATGGTGCGGTCGGCCGGCTGCACGGACGCGGGATCGCCGCCAGGGCCGCGAATGACTAGCGTCTTGCCGGCATCGGCCTCGCTGGTCAGCAGCAACGTACGCTCTTCCTCGGCGTCGGCCGCCTGGCCGTACAGCGCCCCGGTCGCCGGCGTCAGTTCCTTCTGCTCGACCTTCCACGAACCGGCTTCGATCGTCGCGGCGGGGTCCATCTCGATGGCGAACTTGCCGGCGTAACGGCGGTCGAGCATGAGGGTCATTTTCCGTTTGCCAAGCTCGATGATCGCCGAGAACGGACCCTGCAACACCTTGAGCTCCTGCCCCGGCTGCAGGGCGGCGCCCTCGGCCACGCCGTTGATTTTGGCCAGCAGTTGAGGCGATACGCTATATTTAGCAGCGACGTCTGGCAATGTTTCGCCGGCTTGCACCACATGGGCTGGCTCTAGCCGATGCGAAGGCGGGCCATCGTAGATGACGCTGCCTGCCAATTGCGACAGCAGCGTACCGACCTCCTCGGCTTCGGCCGGCGTGAGCGAGGGATCGTCGTACCAGTCCGACAGCAGCAGCAGCGCTTGAGCCAGTTCGCCGCGGTCCAGGGCTGCCTGCACGGCGACCCGCACCGTCGCGTACATCGTGCCCTTGGCAGGAGGCGCCGACTCGGCCGCCGTAGTAGCCGCGCCGGGCGCCGCCGAGTCGGGCATTGCCGCGACCGCCGCCCCGCCCGCGGAGGCCGCCGCCGCAGCCGCCAGCGCGGCTTGCGGGACCGTGGCAGAGGGCTCGGTCGTGGTCGATCCGGTTGTCGGCGTGATTGGTTCTGTCGCCGCGACGTCGCCGCGTGCGCTACTAGACTCGGCCGCTGCGGGGCCCGCTTCGGCTGCATCGCCCTCCGCAGCGGCCAGCGGCGTCGTTTCCACAGCCACGAAGGCCGGCGCGTCGCTAACTGGCGATGCTGATGCCCCCGCCGGTTCGGCGCCTGGAGCGGCCGGCATCGTTGGCGCCGCGGCGTCCGGCGTAGCGGTTCGCGCCACGGCGGAGGACTCGAGGTTGTCGTTCGCCGTTCCGGCCGTCGCCGTGCCAGCAGGTGCGCCGCCCGTGGGAGGCTGCTTCAAATCGAGCGGCCCGGGATTCCAGGCGGGCGCATCGCCGCCCGCCGGCGACGTCGCGGCCGCCCCGGCGCTCGGCGAGAAGGGAGGCGCCTCGCCGGCGGCCAGCCCAGGCACCAGCGCCGCTTGTGCGCCGCCGCCCGCCGCGCCGCCAATGCTCAGCGGCTCCGCCGACCATTCCGGAACCCCTGCGGGAATGACCGGTTCGGTCTCGTTGATCTTCATGTATAGAAAGACGCCGACGGCGGCGAGCAACATGATAGTGATCAAAGGACGTAGCGAGCTCACGACGATTTCCTCCGGACACGCGCGTATCGGTATGGTCACCGGCGCGCGGATCGTAGGGGATTAGCCCTAACGCTGCCACAGCAGTTTCGCCTGTGCTAGCAGCAGCGGCTCACCGGCGCTCGGCGCCCCGGGCCGATAGCGCCCGGCAGGGCCCAGGTGCAACAAGGCGCAACGCCCGCGCGAGGCGTCGACTTCGGTCGCCTGGCCGATCCGGTTGGCTCTATCCCGCGTCGGCGGCAGTGGGCGGCGCCTGGCCTGCCCATTGCACCGTCAATTTCACGCCGAACGTCTTCTCGAACAGGCCCGCACGCCGACGGCAGGCCCATACATCGACTTCGGGATACGCGTCGGAGTGTACGGTCAGCGCAAGCTGGCCAGGTGCGCCCGCGACGCTGACGGCTCGAACGTTCTGATTGTGACTGCGGTCCAGCCCCCCCGCGACGCGCAGCACGGCGGCCATCTGCCGCACTCGAAGGCGATCGTCGTCGCCCAGATCATGAAAGTTCGCGTGCCGGCCCTTCGGGTCGGCGCCGCGGTGATAGCGCGCTACGTTAGCGACGATCTCCAACTCCTCGGGACGAAACGCCGCCAACCGGCTGTGCAGAATCAGATGGTAGGAGTGCTTATGATGCTTCTCGTAGCTGATGAGGTAGCCGACGTCCTGCATCCGCGCGGCCGTCTCCAGCAGGCGGCGATCGGCGACGGGCAGTTCGTACAGCTTCTCCAGGCCGGCGTAGATCTCGCCGGCCAGGCGGGCGACATGTCGCGAATGCGCCGGGTTGACGCCGCAGGCTTCGACGAAACGGTCGATCTCGTCGTCGATGTTGGGCGAGCGAGTTTTCGCGCCCCCCTGCAGTTCGTCGATCATCGTCAGCAGCAGACCGTCTCGCACGCCGAACGCGTGGACTTGCAGCGTATTGACGCGAAATCGCCGCATCATGCCGTCGATCGCCGCCAGGCCGGGGATGAAAATGTCGATGCGGTCAGGGTTGAGCCCCGGCGTCTGGCGACGCTCCTCCGGCGTCATCTTTCGCAGTCGATCGATGAGGTGGCACACGTCGGCTCGCGACGCTCGAAACCCAGCGGCCGGCAGCCGCGATAGGCCGCGGCCGGCCAGCATGACTGCGGCCAGGCTGGTGAACGTACCGCCCGATCCAATCAGCACGTGGGGCGGCGCGGCCGGCTTGTCGGTCGCCTTGCGCAGCTCGCGGTCAATCCACCGTTTCATCCGCAGATAGTCGGCGTCTGCCGAAAAGTCGACGCCGAACTTCTCCGCCATGCGGACCGCGCCCAACTTCGTGGCATAGACGGCCTCGATCAGCTCCCCGCTGCAGAGGATGATTTCGGTGCTGCCGCCGCCGATGTCAGCCAGCAACGAGCTCTTGCCCCTCAGGTCAAAGCGGCGACGTACGCTTTCGAAAGCCAGATGGGCCTCCAGGGCGGCATCGATCACTTCGATGTCGAGGTCGAGCTCGGCCTTCGCCCGCCGGCAGAACTCATCGCCGTTGGCCGCCTCGCGCACTGCGCAGGTGGCGATGGCCTGCAGCCTCTCGACGCCGAAGCCCGCCACGATCGACTTGAACCGCCGCAAGGCCCCCAGCGACGCCTCGATCGCTTCCTGATCCAGCTCCCCCGCCGCGAGCGAGCGGCCCAGCCGCGTCGATTCGCGTTCTTCGTCCAGAATGCGGTAGCGACCGCCCGACTGCACCTCGGCCACCACCAGGCGAATGCTGTTGCTGCCAATGTCGATCGCCGCCAGGCGCGGAACGACGTCGGGAGCGAGGTACGTTTGCTGTTCTGTCATGCGCGGGCCGCGGCGAGCGCCTCTTCATGGCGAGCGATCACGCGAAATTGTAGCTTGCGTACTGCCCGCCGGCATGGCCATCGGCGCCCTACCCCAGGGCCGATCAGTTCTTCCAACTGGGGGAGAGTGTGCCATGTCCACGTCCGCGTGGACATGCGGTCTTCCCGCAAAACATGGCCAGGTCGGCGGAACGCCGCGGCCATGGCGCCCGACCTGGTTTGAAAAAATGATCGGCCCTGCGCCCCGGCATGGACGTCGTACCGCCGCGGAGCACAGCCCCGGCTGGCCGCAGATTCAACCGACGCAGCGGCCAAGACGGCTGAAGTCACTCGCCCGCTTTCGACTCGGCGTCCGTTGCAACCGGCGCCGGCTTATCCGTCGGGGGCTGCTGCTCGGCGGACTGCTCCTTTTCCGCCTTCAGCGCCTTCTCCGAGACGAACTTCATCGCCGCCGAGTTCAGGCAGTAGCGCTGTCCCGTGTCGGTGGGCCCGTCGTTGAACACGTGTCCCAGGTGGGCCTGGCAGCGTCGGCAGCGGATTTCCGTTCGCGGGTAACCAATCTTGAAATCGACGTGTTCCGTCAACGCCTTCTCGGAAATGGGGCGATCGAAGCTCGGCCAGCCGCAGTCCGATTCAAACTTCGCATCCGACTCGAACAGCGGCAGGCCGCAACCGACGCAACGGTACTGGCCCGGCTTGAAAAAGTCCCAGTACTTGCCCGTGAAGGCCCGTTCGGTGCCGGCCTCGCGCGTGATGTAGTATTGAAGCCTGGTGAGTCGTTTCTTCCAGTCGACTTTCGTCCAGTCGAACCGCTCCGGGTCCGCCGCGGCATCGTCCGCGACGGTATCCTGCTTGGCGTCGCCCGCCGCCGGAGCGGCCCGATCCTCGATTGAGCGTTTCGCTTCGGCGGCCGATTCCGCCGCTTGCTTCTTTTCGCTGGCCGGTTGCTCGCCCTGTACGGCTGCATAGGGGCAAATGCCCGCCGCCAGAAGTATGGCAAGAGCGATTGTCTTTCTCATCGTCGGCTCCAGAGTATGAGAACAATTGGGGAGGCTAACGCGTAAGAGATGCACGCTCGTTTTCCGCACACCCGTGCAGCGAGGAAGATGCTTCTTGCGTCGTCCGCCCCCTACTCGGTCTGCTTGCGTTCTTCTGCGCTTTTGAGCTTGTCCTTAAAGACATGCCGGACCTTGTCAACCTTGGGACGAATCATCACGCGGCAATAGGGCTCGCGACCGTTGAGCTTGAAGTATTCCTGGTGATAGTCTTCCGCCGGGTAGAACTTTTCGAACTCGGAGATCTCGGTGACGATCGGCGCATCGAATGCGCCGGACTCGTCCAGCTTCCGCTTGTACTGTTCCGCCTCCTGACGCTGCTGATCGTTGTGGTAAAAAACCACCGAGCGGTACTGCGTGCCGACGTCCGGCCCCTGCCGGTTGAGCGTCGTTGGGTCGTGGGTCTTCCAGAAGACGTCCAGCAACTCCGGGAAGCTGATCACGCTCGGGTCGAAGGTTACCTGCACCACCTCCGCATGGCCGGTGTATCCAGTGCAGACTTGCTTGTAGGTGGGATTCTCTACATGGCCGCCGCTATAGCCCGAAACGGCGGACTCGACTCCCTTGAGCTCCGAGAACACCGCTTCGGTGCACCAGAAGCACCCGCTGCCGAAGGTGGCCTTCTCTAGCTTCTGGCCCCGCTCGCCCGCCGGCGGGGAATCGGTCCGCGACGTTTGCCCGAATGCCGAATTGGTCGAAGCCATCAGAAACCCCCCGGCGGTAAGCACGGCCAGTGCGGCCGCGACGCGGATGCCATGAAGATTCGTGTTCATAGTCTCCTTGATCCTCCCTGGGGGGCGCTCCAGGCGACTGTAACGCCGAACAATCGATGGAAAGCTAGATTATATACGGTTCAGCGGACGCCGGGGCGCCGCCCGTTCGACCTGGAACTCTTTCAGGATGACGCGCCGCCCCTCGACTAACCCTCCCCAGCAAACAGGGATCAACACAAACGGGCCGGGCGCTCCACCGTCCCGTTGCTACCGCACGGCCTCCTGCTGGCGATCGAAAATCAGCAAGTCCGCCGCCCGCTCGCCGAGCGTCGTCATGTCCTCGGCCACTTCACTGTTGAATTGCAGCACCACGGCGGCCTGTCGTTGCGGGAACGCTTGCACGCACAGTCGAAAGCCTCGCGTATCGCCGTTGTGATGCACCCGCCGCGTGCCGCGGTATTCATCGATGAACCAGCCATAGCCATAGTAGCTTTCGCCGCGGTCGGTCTTTTCCTGCGGCGAGAACATCGCCTCGTGCGACTCCCGACTGAGGAGCCCGCCGCATTCGCAGTCACGAGATTGGGCCGCCGTGGCGACGCCGCCGGCCATTTCAGCGTCGCCTTCCATCGAGATGACCATCGCAGCCAGCCATTTCGTATAGTCGTCGAGCGACGTATAGACCACGCCGTCGCCCCGGACGGCGCTGGTCAAACTTTGATCGGCGCGTAGCCATCGACCCTCTTTTTGTTCATACCCCAGCGCCCGGTGCGATACCGTATTGAGACCCCGCTGATAGAGGAGCGTCCCCTCCATTCCCAGCGGACCAAAGATCTCGTCGACCATGAATTGGTGAAACGGCTTCTTAGCCCTGATCTCGACGATCAGGCCCAACAGTGCGAACGCCGAATTTGAATACTGCCAGCGCTCTCCAGGGGCAAATAGCGGGGCTTCCGTTTGCATAAGCAACTGCACGACGTCCAGGTCGTCGAGCTGCAGCGTCGTGCCGGCGGGAATCAGCTCTTCGTAGTCCGGCAGCCCGGAGGTGTGCGTCAGCAGATGCCGCACGGTGATTCTCCGCCCGTAGGCGGGGAAGTCGGGAAAGAACTCGTCCAGCGCGTCGTCGAGCGAGAGCATCCCTCGATCGACCAGCATCAGCGCCGCGGTCGCCGTGAACTGCTTGGATACGCTGGCCATGCGGAAATTGGTCGCCGGGGTGCATGGAACGCCCGACTCCGCGTCCGCCCAGCCGAACGCGTGTTTTACGACAATCCTGCCGTGATCGACGGCCAGCACGCAGCCGCCTGGCGAATCGGGCAGCGCCCTTTCGAGTCGATCGATCAACGCGGCGTCTGCCTGCTTCCCGGCGGCCGCCTGGTCGGCAGTCGCCGCGGACGGCCCCGTCGGGGTCCACGCCGCGGCCCCCAGAAGAGTCCATAAGATAGAACTGCGCTTGCGACCCATTCTCATGGTTGCGGTAGAGCCCGGCTTTGGCGATGGTTGGGCCGCGAACCGTCCGGGCCGGACGGGCGTGCTGCGGCTGACGAGAAACGGCCCGTACGGCAGGGCCCGCGGCGCGTAGTCGCCATTATCCCGCACGATGCCGCCAATTTCCAGCGTGATTCGCGCGCGAGGGCGAGGTCCCGACGTGCCATTGCGGGGCAGTTGGCCCGCCTCTACACTGCCCAGCCACCGGAGGGCCAGCCGTGAGACCGCGCATCAAGCTAGGATACGCCGATTTTTGGGGCGGCTTCTCCTGCGAAGCCAATTACTTCTCGCGGCTGCTGGCCCCTTACTACGACGTCGAGCTGGGCGACGCGCCGGACTTCTTGCTCTACTCCTGCTTCGGCAAGTCCTTTCGCCGCCATCGAGGGGTGCGCATCTACTATACGGGCGAAAACACGCGACCGAATTTCCGGCAGTGCGACTTCGCGTTTACTTTCGACCATATTGATCGACCGGAACACTATCGCCTGCCGCTCTACGCGCACTATGCCGACCCGCAGTCGCTGGTCAAAGGCCAGATCGACGCCCAGCGGGTCCTGGCCGCCAAGACGCGGTTCTGCAATTTCGTCTATTCCAATCCTCGCTGTAAAACGCGCAACAAGTTCTTCCACAAGTTGTCGAAGTACAAGCGCGTCGACGCCGGCGGCCGGCTGTTCAACAACATCGGCGGCGCGGTCAACAACAAGATTCAGTTCCTCCAGCACTACAAGTTCACGATCGCCTTCGAAAACGATTCCTATCCCGGCTATACGACCGAAAAGCTCGTCGAGCCGATGCTCGCCCAGAGCTTACCCGTCTACTGGGGCAATCCGCTGGTCGACCTCGACTTCAATCCCCGCAGCTTCGTCAATTTTTTCGACTACGGCAGTCTCGACGACCTCGTGGACCGGATCGTCGACATCGATCGCAACGACGACCTCTACTGCGACTATCTCCGCCAACCGTGGTATCACGGCGACGAGGTGAATCGGTACGTGCGACCGGAAAACGTGATCCGCCAGTTTGCGCGGATCTTCAGCCAACCTGTCGCGCCGGCGGCCGCTTCGCGCCAGTCGATCTTCCCCTGGCCGATCCGCAGACGGCCGCGGCGCTCAGCCGCGTAGGAAGGCTCAGCGATCGCTTAGCGCTCGCCGGGCGAAACCTCACCTGCGGCGCGGACCTTCCGGCAGCGGCAGCGGCTCGGCTATTTCGATGGCTTCTGCCGACGCGGGCAGGGCAATGCGGCCGGTCGGCGCCGCCAGGGCCTGCACCAGGTGCGCGACATGAAATCGGAACTCCGAACCTTCGCCCGCGACGAACGATTCGTACGGCGGCTCGATTAACAGCGGTTGCTTCTCAAACGCCGCTATACATCCCGCCACCCCGCTCGCCTCGATCGGGCACTCGCCAAAGAACTTTAGCCCTCGCCGGTCGAGCTCAAACCGAAAAGCCAGCAGTTCCAGCGGCTGCATTGCCGCGGGATCGTCTGCTAAGGGCACGCGGCTCGCTTGCTGGCAGAATAGCGCACTGACGGCGGCGTCTAGCAGCGAGCGACTCGCCTTGCATCCCGCCCCGTTCACGGCGCCGGCGAGCCGTTCTATCTTGCCATTGCGCCATGCCCATTGCTTGATTTGGATCGTGCCGGTCCCTTCCAGGCGGTGCTGCGAACCGGCGGGCAGGACCTCGGCAAAGTCCACCTGCTCCAGCGTTCCTGTGGCGCTGACTCGTGAGTCGCCTGGTTTCAGCGACCAGCAGATGCTGCCGCAGAAGGCGGCGTCAGGGCCCAGCTTGCCGAAGCCCGGCACGAAGGCCTTCAAACATGCCGCCGGCAGCGTCGTTTCAACGACCTCCAGGGTTACAACGAAATGTTCATCAGCATGATCGGCGGACGCTTCCGCCGCCAAACGCAAGACGCCCGGTCCTGAAGGGCCCCGGCGGCCGTCCGGACGTCCGGCCAGAGCCATCCGCAACCCGCCGGAGCCGTTCCGACCAACTTTGCCGCGCACCTGCGCGACGACGAAGTCGCTACCGCGTGCGCCGCTCAAGCTAAGGGCGAGTTGGGCCACGTGCAAATCAAGCTCGTGCTGCGGCACGCCGGCAAGCCACCGCGGGACGCTCGCGCACAGCGTAGGAAGCTGCGGCTCGCCCACGGCGACTCGCTCCGCCACAAGCGCTCGTCGACTCCCCAAATCGCGCGATTCGACGCCCTCGGCAACCACCAGCGGACGCCCCGCCCGGTCGTTGAGCGTCAGGCCGCTGGTGCGAACGGTGAATGGCCTTGGGCTGCGCCAGTCTGCAAGCTCCACCAGCCCGTCCAGTCGGGCCCCCAGCGCTCGGGCGACCCGCTCGGTCCGCCCCGGCAAGTAGCGCCCGCCGATCCAGGCGGCCATGCCAAACGTCGGGATGACGCACAGCGCAATAAACGCCCCGCGGGCGATCTGTTTGCGCGTCGTTTCGTGAAGAGCGAACATCCGTGTTCGGGCTCGGATTTTCTAGTCGCCAGCAGGTCGCATCAGATGGCTACGGAGGCTGCCTCGACCAACGAGTTCTGCAATCTGGCCGACGCCTTATGTACAACCACGTTCTTATCCGCCGGCCTGCCGCCCAATGCCGCTGCCCCAGTCCCCGCGCCTGCCGCACGCCTGATTCGTCACCTGCGTCCGGCCATCTCCAAAAATAGCTCATAGCGCGCCTGCATCTCCGCCAGACTGTCGCCGCCGAACTTGTCGATCACCGCAGCCGCGATCTCAAACGCTATCACGTTCTCTACGATCACGCTCGCGGCGGAGATTGCGCAAACATCGCTGCGCTCGTAACTGGCCGCCTCCGATTCCTTGGTGTCGAGATTGATCGAGTCGAGCGGCTTGCGCAGCGTGCTGATCGGCTTCTTGGCGGCGCGAATGACAATCGGCTGCCCATTGGTCATGCCCGCTTCCAGGCCGCCGGCATTGTTGGTGGGCCGCTCGTAGCCTAGCGTCGGCGTCCCTCTGCGGCTTTCGTCGTAATGGATCGGGTCGTGCACCTGCGAGCCCCGCCGCCGCGCGGCCTCGAAACCCAGTCCGATCTCGACCCCCTTGATCGCCTGCACCGCCATCACCGCCTGCGCCAGCCGGCCATCCAGCTTGCGGTCCCACTGGGCATGCGTCCCCAGCCCGAACGGCACGCCATGGACCTGCACCTCGACGACGCCCCCCAGGGTATCGCCATCCTTGCCGGCCCGGTCGATCAAATCCTTGATCTCCGCGTCCCGGGCCAAGTTCAAACTATAAAGCTCGCTCCTGTCCCGCTCATCGCGCAGCTCGGCGAGCGATCCGCAGACCGGGTCGATGCGCAGCCCGCCCACTTCCGCGACGAACCCGAACACTGTAATGCCGAACTCCGCCAGCAATTGCTTGCAGAGGGCGCCGACGGCGACCCGCGCCGCCGTTTCGCGGGCGCTGGCCCGCTCCAACACGCCGCGAATGCTCCCCAGGTACTTTACCGCGCCGGTAAGGTCGCCATGGCCCGGCCTCGGCCGCGGCAGGTCGTCGAGGCGCTCGAGCTTGTAATCGCGGTTGACGATTTCCAGCGCAAGCGGACTGCCCAGGGTGACCCCTTTCCAGACGCCCGCGCGGATGTCGACCGCGTCAGTCTCGATCCGCTGCCGACCTCCCCGCCCGTACCCGCCTTGGCGGCGGCGAAGTTCGGCATTGATGGGCCCTTCGTCGACGGCGACCCCCGCCGGGAACCCGTCCACTAGCGCGACGAGCGCCTTGCCGTGCGATTCGCCAGCCGTCCAATAACGCAGCATGCCCGCTCAACCCAACCTGATAAAGCAATCGAACCCGCAATCAGCCTGCCCACCGCGCCCGTCGTCTCGTCCCCCGCCCGCGCCGGGCTGTATGGCGCGAGCCGGCGCGTTATCGCCCGCAAGACTAGGAATCACTCCCAACGGCCGCAAGGCGAGCAAACCATCCATTGTATTCTGGCGAACCCAGGCGAGATAGGCGAATGCGTCCGCCCCTCCGAGCCGCCGAGCCGTCGCCACACTGGCCGTGAGAACGGGCCATCTGCCTGAAGTCGCCGCGCGCCCCCAGGGGCCTCGATTTACGCCCAGCGGAACTTTGCCCCGGTAATCCGCTCGAACGCCTCGATGTACTTGGCCCGCGTCTGCTCGACCACATCGGCCGGAAGTTCCGGCGGCGGACTGTTCTTGTCCCAACCGCTGGCGCTCAACCAGTCGCGTACGAACTGCTTGTCGAACGACGGTTGGCTGCGGCCCGCCTGGTAGCCGTCCGCCGGCCAGAAGCGGGAGCTGTCGGGCGTCATCACCTCGTCGATCAGCAGCAGTTCGCCGTCGCAGACGCCGAACTCGAACTTGGTATCCGCCAGAATGATGCCTACCTCCAGCGCCCGTTTAGCGCCGTGGGCGTAAATCTCCAGACTTCGCTGGCGCATCTGTGCGGCTAACTCCATGCCGACCAGCTTTTGCATCTGGGCATAGGTGATATTCTCGTCATGCTCTCCTTGCGCCGCCTTGGTCGCCGGGGTGAAAAGCGGCGCCGGCAACCGCTCCGACTCCTCCAGCCCGGTAGGCATCGAGATCCCCGCTACGCCGCCGGTGGCCTGATATTCCTTCCAGGCCGATCCGCTAAGATATGCCCGCACCACGCATTCGATGGGCGCTACCTCCGTCTTTCGCACCAGCACGGTCCGACCGGCCAGCGGCTCCAGGTCGACGCCCGCCGGCAAGTCCATCTTCGTTACATCGCTTTCAAGCAAGTGGTGCGGCAACTCAAGGCGGCTGAACCAATAGTTACTCACCTGCGTCAGCACGCGACCCTTATCAGGGATGGGGGTCGGCAGCACCCAATCGAACGCACTGATTCGGTCGGTGCTCACCAGGAGCAGTCGGTCGCCCAGGTCGTAAACGTCCCGAACCTTGCCTCGAGTGCAAGCCAGCCCCGGCAAGCGGGTCTCGACTACGGCTGCTGACATGGCGCCTGCTCCTGGTCCCCCGGGCCGATGAATTCCAGCATGTATGAAGCGATCGGCCGCCATGCGACAAACCAGCCAATGCTTACGCCGATGGCCGCAGCCTTGGTTAGTGCGATTGGCCCCGCGACGCCGCCGCCCCGCGGGCGCGCCCCTGGGGCCGTCGATTTTCCAACGCCCCGCCGCATCCGCTCGCTTCGTGCGGGCATGCTGAGATTGTACGTTTCTGTAAGGTTTGCCATAGGTCTTGCTGCGGCGGCAAATTTGCCTTGCAGACTGTCGACGTGCAACGACCGCGCGCTTGTGACTGGTGGTTATCGCCGGTAAAATCAAGCTTTCGCCGCATTTCCCTATAGCTGGGCCGTTTCCAGACAGGCAGTTCGACATGGGACAGATGCGGTTTCGGCTGCACCGGCGGGACCGCATCCCTCAAGGCGGCGTACACCGCATTTATGTCGCCGGCGTCGAGGATATCCCCTGGTCCACCTTCTCCGCCTGGGACGGCGACGAACTGGTCGTCCAACGCCACGTCAGCGATTCAGGCTCTGTATATGTCCCCTGGATCGTCGAAGGGCACGGCCTGCACTTGCTGGGCACCACGACCCTCATGGAGCGCCAGCGACCCTATCTGCTCGACGTCGAACTGGCCCGGGGGCTGATCCAGCATCTCCGCTCTCGCCTGTTTATCTGGGAATGGCTGGGCCTGGCGACGCCGCCGGAACTGGCCCAGCGGCTTGGCGCCGCGACGCGGCTGTTCGCCCAGGCGGCGACCTCGCAGGACGACGTCGATTCGGCGGCGACGGCCGCCAATCAGGCGATCGCGGCGGCCCTGAAGGTCTCGAATGATCTGGTGAAGGCCTATGCCGAGAATTCCCTCGCCGGCCGGCAAACGCAAACGCCCGTGGCCACGCTCATCGGCGTCGCCCTCGGATCGCATTCGCCGCCCGTGAACATTCGGCGGCAACTGGTCGAGGCCTGTAGCATCATCCAACTTCCGGTCGGCTGGCGCACCATCGAATCCCGCGAAGGACGACGCGATTGGAAGCCCACCGATGAACAACTCGGCTGGTGTCAAACCGCCGGACTCAAAGTCGCCGCCGGACCGCTGCTCCGGCTCGACGATCGCGGCGTTCCCGACTGGATGTACCTGTGGGAAGGCGACGACGATAACCTCACCCGGCTCTTGTTGGACCATGTTCGGGCCGTCGTCTCGCGGTACGCCGGCCGCGTCCATCTGTGGCACGTGGCTTCCCGCGTGAACAACGGGCAGTTGCTGTCGCTCAGCGAAGAGAGCCGGCTCAACCTCGTCGCCCATGCCGTGCAACTGGTGAAGAAGATCGACGCCCGTACGCCGATTGTCGTGTCATTCGATCAGCCGTGGGGCGAGTACCTGGTCGATCAGGAAAACGACCTGGCGCCGCTGCACTACGCCGACGCGTTGGTGCGGGCCGACCTGGGCGTCTCCGGCTTTGGGCTGGAAATCAACGCCGGCTTCTGGCCGCGCGGAAGCACGCATCGCCCGGCCTTCGAATACGGCAAGCTCGTCGACCAGTGGAGCCAGCTCGGTCTGCCGCTGATGGTGTTCCTCAGCGCGCCGGACAGCGACGCCGAAGATCCACTCGCCGCGCGAAACATACGCGCCGAACTGATCCGCCCCTCCGGCGACCCGGCCGAGGACCCCCAATTCGCGTGGACAAGCGTCGTCGCGCCGCTGCTGCTGGCCCGCACGTCGGTGCAGGTCGTGATTTGGAACCAGCTTGCCGACGCTCAGCCGCACGAGTATCCCCATGCCGGCTTGTTCGACGCTCAAGGCAACGCCAAGCCGACGCTTCGGCTGGTGCGCGAGCTTCGCAAGACCTACGGCTGAGGCCCGCCGCCGCAGCATCGACGGGGAGTTCACGCCCTCCGGGTTCGCAGAGTCTGGGCCGTTGGGCGCCGGCCGCCTCGATGGTCAGCCAACTGTTTGATAACGCTGTCCCTTGACGGCGTCTTCAACGCTGCCGTAATTGGGCAGCGCCTTGTCAAGTCGGCAGAAACGCAGCGCCTGGGCGCACTCTGGCGACAATCCGCACAGCCGCAAGGCCCCGTCTCGCTGCAGCACCCGCTTTTGCAGCATGATGAGTTGCCCCATCAGCCGGCTCGGCAAGATATCGACGTCGTCCATCTCGAGCACCAGCCGGTACACGAAATGGCGATCAGCCAGCGACCACATCTTGTCGGCCATCCCCTCGGGCGACTGCTTGCCCGGATGGATCCGCATGAACAACCATTCGGGACCTCGGCTGACGTCGACGTCCCATTCCTCAGCAGTCTCTTTCAGTGTCGTGTCTGCCATGACTGTCTCCATCTGCGAGGTGTTCCCTCCGAGGAACTGCCGCCTCCTCGCCGAAGTGCAGAAGCCGCCTGTCCAGAAGGCCGGCGATACTTTGAGAAGCGGGCGATGATACTGCCCTCTCGCACCCGCACTATCATCTTAAGCCTCGCCGCATCGGCTTACAACATGGCTTTATAAAACGGCCAGCTTTACGCGAACCAATTGCCGGCGTGTTCCACAACGATGCGCCTCGATTGCGCCTCGCAGCGGCCAGGCGCGCAGTTTAGAGCGCCCCGCGCCCCCACGCTGCGCCCGCCGCCGAAAGGCGACGCTTAGAGAGGCGAACCGATAACCATCAACGGCCGTACGCCCCGTTACCGCAACTGCCGCAGTCCTGGTACATGCAAAATCTGAACCAAACTGCCTTGCCAGCGTCCCGGCCGTGGAACAGCTCACGCCCCCAGCATGTCGGCCATGGCGGTTTCAGCGATCTGCAGGGCCTCGGGCAGTTTAGCCGGTTCTTTTCCCCCCGCCTGGGCCAGATCGGGCCGGCCGCCGCCGCCGCCGCCGACCGCCTTCGCCACCGGGCCGATCCACTTGCCGGCGCTGATGCCGCGCTGTTGGAGTTGCTTGGAAACGCCCGCCACCAGGGTCACTTTGTCGTCGCCCTGACGAGTGGCCAACAGTACGGCGGACAGCGGCTTCTTCTGCCGAATCTGATCGATCAACTGCCGCATGAGGTTCGGCTCCGCCCCGGCAACTTCGGCCAGGACGACCGTCACGCCCCCATGTTCGCGAGCCTGCTCCAGCAGCGAGTCGGCCGAAAGCGGACCTGCGGCCTCGCGCTGAGCAAGGCGCTCGCCGAGCGCTGCCGCTTCGGCGAGCATGGCCTCGATTCGCTCCACGACGCCCAGCGGCGCCACGGACAATCTCCGAGCCGCCTCTTGCAAGGCCGATTTCAATGCTTCCGGGGTTGCCTCGCCGCCGGTCCGCGCGGGCGATCGCTGGGGCCCCGCAGGGCTTGGCTGTACGCCCGCCTCCAAGGCTCGCTTGAGATCGCGCCTCTTCTCGATGAGCGATTCCACCGCCGCCGGCACTTCCAGCGGATGCACGCCCAGTCGCTGGGCCGCTTCGGCGAGCTGGGCCTGGATTTGCCGGCGATGCTCGGTCGCTTTCTCCCCGGTCAGCGCGACAATGCGGCGGGTCCCCGCCGACACCCCCTCTTCACTGACGATTTCAAAGGCGCCGACTTCGCCAGTGTTCGTCAGGTGGGTGCCCCCGCAAAGCTCCTTGCTGAAGTCGCCCATCGATACCATCCGCACCGGATCAGGATACTTCTCGCCGAAGAGCATCATCGCGCCCTGTTGCCGCGCCTCGGCCAGCGGCAACGTCTGCCACTTAATCGGCGCGCTGGCGGCGATGTGCTTGCTCACGTCGGCCGAGACGGCCGCCAGTTGACTGCCGTCGACCGGACTGAGATTCGTAAAATCGAATCGCAGCCAGTCGTCGTCCACCTTCGAGCCCTGTTGCTGGGCGTGCGAGCCCAGGCGCTTTTGCAGGGCGTGGTGCAGTATGTGCGTGGCGGAATGCGCCCGCCGAATCCCGGCCCGACGCCGCCGATCGACCACCGCGCGAACCTTCATTCCTTCGTGCAGTTCCCCTTGCCGCAGGTGACCGTAGTGGATCGTCAGCGCGCCGTCCTTTTGCGTATCGACGATCTCGAAGTTGACCCCGTCGGCGACCAGCGCGCCGACGTCGCCTACCTGCCCGCCGCTTTCACCGTAGAAGGGCGTGCGGTCAAGCACGATGCGGATCGGCTCCGAGCGATTGGTCTCGTCCATACAGTCGACCAGGTGATCGTGGGGCGGCTTGCCGGTGACGATGCCTTTGACCAGGGCGTCGGCCTCGGTGGTTTCGTAGCCGAGAAACTCCGTGCAGTGCAGCGCATGTTTGAGCGAGTCGATCGGCCCCTTCGCCCCCATGACCGTGTGCTGGACCTTTCCCGAGGCCTCGCCGTGCTCCTCCATGGCATGGGCGTAGCCCTCCCAATCAAACGCCAGGTTGTGCTCGGCCGCCAGCGACTCGAATAGCTCGGGCGGCACGCCGAAGGTCTGATACAACTCCGCCGCTACGGCCCCTTCGACCCGGGTTCGATTGTCGCGCCGCAGTTCGTCGAATACCCGTTCGATGCGGTTCAGCCCGGCGTCGATCGTGCCGAAGAAGTTCTCCTCCTCCTTTTCGATCACGCCGGCCACCCGCCGGGCCGGCTCCGCGAGCTCGGGATACGGCTTCTTCATCGCCACCACGACTGCCGGCACAAGCTTGTAGAGAAACGGCCCCCGCATTCCCATCTGGCGCCCGTCGAGCACCGCCCGGCGCAGCAGCCGCTTAACGACGTACTTTTCCTTGTTGGCGCCGGGATACACGTTTTCGTGGACCGCGAACGTGCAGGCGCGGACATGGTCGGTGATCCGCCGGCAGCGTCGCCCGGTCTCGCTCTCCAGTTCATAGTTCACGCCGCACACGTCCGCCGCGGCCAGTACGATGGGCAACAGAATGTCGATATGGTAGTTCGTCGGCACGCCCTGCAGCGTCGCCGCCGTCCGTTCCAGTCCCATGCCGGTGTCGATGTTCTTGCTCGGCAGCGGGCGAAGGTTGTTCGGCGGAAGGCCGACGCGGTTGAATTGCGTGAACACCAGGTTCCAGATCTCGACGCTCTTGCCGTTATCCGGGTGGAAATAGATCTCGCTGCACGGGCCGCAGACGCCGTCGGGCCCTTGACTGGGCGCGCTGGCGGGCCAGAAGTTCTCATCTTCGCCGCAGCGTTCGATCCGATCGGCCGCCAGCCCGATGTCCCTGGCCCAAATGCCCGCCGCCTCGTCGTCGTCCTTATAAACGGTGGCTGACAGTCGCGCCGGGTCGATGCCCAGCCACTTCTTGTCCGTGAGAAATTCCCAGGCCCAGTTGATCGCCTCGCGCTTGAAGTAGTCGCCAAAGCTGAAGTTTCCCAGCATCTCGAAAAACGTGTGGTGGTACGCGGTGCGGCCCACGTTTTCGATGTCGCCGGTCCGCAGGCACTTCTGGCAGCTCGCGGCACGCGTGAACTCGAGCTTCACCTTTCCCAGAAAGTGGTCTTTGAACTGGTTCATGCCCGCGGGCGTGAACAGCACGCTGGGATCCCACGTGGGCACCAGCACGTCGCTAGCCACGCGGCGGTGCCCCTTGGAAGCAAAGAATTCGAGGTATTTTTCGCGGAGCTCGTCAGTTTTCATAGCGAATATTGCTGCAATCGGCCTGCGCCGCCCGCGCACGCCCGGAAAAAGCCTCCAGCGAGCCGGTCCGTCTCAACCTGCCGCATCGCCGAGCCAACATGGCCAAACAGCTCATGATATCGCCGGCCCGGAAACAGGACTACTGCGACTGCCACTGGCAAACCGCGCGCACGAGGACTACGCCGCAAGCGGCAGCCCGGCGCCGCGGACGAACCGGCGGCGAGACTTACCTGGCCTTGTGAGAAGCGGCAATCGCCTCGGCGACGGTTTTCACGCCGAGGGGGGCCTTATCGCCGAACGGTCCATCGGAACTCCCCGCCGGCCATGTCGCAGGATCGGCGTAGAGGCCGTCATCTTTGAACTCCGCTTGCAGCCGCGCAATCTCGCCCTTCAGCTCCGCAAATTTCGCCGCTACCTCCGGCTGGTTCGCCTCGTCCTGGTCGAACAGCAAATTGTGCTGTTCGGTCGGGTCGCGCTCCAGATCAAACATCTCGTACGCGTCCTTGGTCCAGTAGTAGATCAACTTGTGCGTCGCCGTGCGCACGCCGAGGTGAGCGCGCGTATTGTGGTGCCCGGGGTCGTGATAGTAACGGTAATACACGGCGGTTCGCCAATCCGCAGGGGTCTCTCCCCGCAGTAGCGGCGTCAGGCTGCGTCCTTGCATCGAGTCGGGAATCGGCAGGCCGGCCAGGTCGAGAAGCGTGGGCGCGAGGTCGATGTTCGCCACAAGCTGCCCCGGCGTAAAGCCGCCTTCGAACCCGGGACCGCGGACCAACAGCGGCGTCCGCAGCCCTGGCTCGTACATGAACCGCTTGTCGTACAAGCCGAGATCCCCTAGGTACCAGCCGTTGTCGGCGCTGTAGATGACGACCGTGTTTTCGGCCAGACCGGTTGCATCGAGGTAATCGAGAACCTTCCCCACGTTGTCATCCACGCCTTGCACGCAGGCCAGGTAATCGCGCATATAGCGCTGATACTTCCACCGCACCAGTTCCCGGCCAGAGAGCTTCTTGCCGTCGACTTCGACCTCGGCCGGTTTTTCGTTCAACCAGCGGTTGCGCGCCGCCCCCTGCAGCTTCGCCGGCGGCTTGAGCTTAAGGTCCCGCCGCGTCAGGTCGCGGGCCACCGTCTGCTCGTTTTCCGGCAGCGCCGCGGGCCGCGTTTCATAGTCGTCCCACAAGGTCTCCGGCTCGGGAATCACGCGGTCGGCGAACAGCGCCTGATTGCGCTTATCCGGTTCCCACGGGCGGTGCGGGGCCTTCTGGTGGAGCATCAGGAAGAACGGCGTGTCTTGCGGCCTGGTCTCCATGAATTCAATCGCGAGGTCGCCGGTGATATCGGTGCAATGCCCGTTGATCGAAAGGCTGTGCCCCGGAACCAGGAACAGCGGATCCCAGTAGGCCCCCTGTCCTGGCAGGATCACCCAGCGGTCGAATCCGGTCGGGTCCGATCCGAGGTGCCACTTGCCCACGACCCCCGTGTGGTATCCGCCTGCTTGCAGTCGCTTGGCCACGTGATCTCGCGAGCCGTCGAATCGATTGAAGACCGGCACGCCGTTCAGATGCGAGTACTGCCCGGTTAGCAACGTCGCGCGGCTGGGCGTGCAAATCGAATTGGTCACGAACGAATTGGTGAACCGGACCCCCTCGGCGGCCAGCCGATCGAGGTGGGGCGTTTCATTCACCTTCGATCCGTAGGCCGAGATGGCATGTGCGGCATGATCATCGGAGAAGATGAAAATGATGTTGGGCCGCCGCTGGTCGCCGCTCGCTGGCCGTACGTCCGCCATTGCCGACGAAATGAAAACGCCCCAAAGCGCCGACGTCGCCAGCACCGCGTGATGAGTCATCGTTGCACATTGCCTCTCAAAACGGGTAACCAAACTGCGTCCGCGTGGTCCGAACCTGCCGCTTAGGCCCCAGAAGCGGCGACTACGCCTGCCCCTCGGCGTCGCGACCGCCCATGGTAGCATCTTTCCCGGTCCGCGGTCTCGGCGGTCGCGCTACCCCTCAAGCGGTAGCGTCAACGACACGCACGCGCCTGCTTCGCCGTGCGGCGGTTTCTCGAGCGTCAGCCGTCCCCCCAGTTCGGCGGCCAGCCGGCGGCAGAGCGCCAGCCCGAGCCCTACCCCCGGCGCGCTCTCAGCCGCCTGCTGGGCGCTTTTGCTGAACGGCGCCAGACGGCTTGCGTCGCCCAGGGAGGCGAATCCCGGTCCATAATCCCGCACAGCGAAGCGGACGCCTTTGCCCTCGCGCGACGCAAGGACGTCAACCTGCCGGGTCGTCGCTCGGGCCGCGTACTTGGCCGCATTGTCCACTAGATTGAAGATGATCTGTTCGACCACGCCCATGTCGGTAAGCAGCACGGCGTCGGCTACGTCGGCAGATACCCGGCACTCGAGCTTCATGCCCGCCTGTCTTGCGCGGTCGGCTAACCGCGGTTCGGACCTGGCTATCACCGCCGCCGGCGTGGTCCGTTCATCGCGTCTCGGCCTCCGCCCCCGCTCCAGCCGGGCGTAGGCCAGGACATTCTCGACCAGGCGGCTGAGTCGCTCGGCCTCCGACTTGAGGGTCTCCAAGTATTCTTGCCGCCGCGCCGCCGAGGGGACCATGTCGCGGGCGAGCATGTCGGCGTACATGCGAAAGGTCGTCAGGGGAGTCCGCAATTCGTGCGTCACCGACGAGACGAACGCTGCTCGGCGTTCGCTCAGCGCGAGCACCCCCCCGAGCAGCGCAGCCACCGCGGCGAGCGCCGCCAACAGCGCCGTCCAGCCGAATCCAAGCGCCCACTGCAGCGGCCCGTCCAGGGCCGACGACTGTGCGCTGGGAGAGCGACCAGGCGCCGTCTTGTCCAAGCGAAGCTCGACCGGCAGCGCAGCCAGCATGCGAGTCGGCTGGCCGCCGCTGGGGGTCTTCACGGGAACGAGCTCGGCCTGCGGCAGCAGGTCGGCGATCTCGGCCTGGAGCTCTTGCCTGAGTCGCGGCCAGTCCAGCCAGCTACCCTGGACATAGACCTGATTGCCGCGCTCCACGCGGCGGGCCAGCAGCAATTGATCGCCTGCCCAGAGCGGGCGACTGACGTTCTCGATCACCGGTTCCGCCGCCGGGGAAGCGTCCGGGACCAGGTACGAGTTGACGCCTCGCAACTTGGCGAACTCCTGTTGGGCGGCCTGCTGCAACCGGCCGCTCCGCTGTCCCAGGTCAGTCATGCCTTGGGCAGCTTGCCGGGCCTCGGCCGCAGACGCGGAGGCGCCGCGCTCGGTGGGGTCCGTCGCCCCTTCGGCCTGCCGCCGCCGATCACGACTGCCCCCATTTGGGGGCGGCGCACTGGCGGCGTAGTTATCGAAAAACGCGGGTCGGGACGCTTCCGGCGGCGCTGACACCTGCTGCTCGGCTTGGGCCGCCGCGTCTCCCCCGCTAGCCGAGGCGGCAGCGACGTCGGGAACGGCCGACTGCGACGTAGCCGCCGTGGCCAGCGCCCAGCCGGGCAGCGGTTGCGCCGGAAGCTGCGCAATAAGGGCCCCCACATCGACCGTGCTGGCCAGCTCGGCCAGCCGCGCGCAGCTTGCATCGATGACCGCCGGCGAAACGCCGTTTTGCAGCGCGAGCGGGCGCTGCTCAATCGGCGGGCATTGGGGCGAAGTCCACTGCCCGGAAGCCTCGCAGGAAAAATTCAGCAGCACGTTCTCCGGCAGGCTCGTCAACAGCGGCGACGGCACAGCTTCGCCCGCCGCCTGTTCGCCCGTCGAGTGAAGCGCCAGAAACGGCGCATAAAAGAAGTGCGGGCGGGCTATTTCCTCGGCAATGAGCGGGGCCAGGTAGGTGTCCATTCGCCACAGCGCGAGGCTGACGCGTTGCTCCAGTAAGGCCTCCGCGCGGGCGGCGCTCCGTTCGCGGGCGACGCGGACGGCGTGAAGGCTGAGCCAGCACAGCGCGGCGACGAGCACGGCGCTGCAGAGAACAAACGCGAGCCAAACTTGCCAGGGACGCATCATCGTAGGCCAGGCTTTATCAGGCGAGGCGGCCGTATTGCAGAACCACGCGGCTAATGAACCCTGCCGCGACTGGCGGCTGACGGCTATCGGCTATCGGCTGTCGGCCAGACGCAACAAGCTTCACTCTGGCCGCTAGCCGACGGCCGAGAGCCGACAGCCGCCGAGGAACCTTTACTCAGGACGTTGCCAGGCATGGGCCTCCAGGCGGCAAGGCCTGACCCGGGGTCGCCAGCATATAGCCCCTTCCCCGCACGGTGATCAGCACCCGCGGCTGCTCGGAGTCGTCGCGGAGTTTCTCTCGTAGTCGGGCGACGTGCATGTCGATCGTTCGCGTGCTGACCCCGCGGGCGTCGATCTGCCACACGTTCTCCAAGAGCTCCGGGCGGGCGATGATGCGGCCGGCATGCCGGGCGAGATACCGCAGCAGTTGCAGTTCGCGCTCCGACAGCTCCGTCCGCGCGCCGTCGTCAAACTGGGCTTCGCTGCGGGCGAAACAGACCCGTCCCTGGGGGAGCGACAGCTCGCCGACGTCAGTCGGCCGCGCCGGCGAACGCCTCAGCACCGCCTCCACCCGCGCGAGCAACTCGTTGACTCCGAACGGCTTCACCACGTAATCGTCGGCGCCGAGCCGCAGTCCGTTAACGCGGTCGCGTTCCTCTCCCAGGGCGCTGAGGATGATGACCGGCAACGTAGGCCGGGCGTTGCGAACCTCGCGGAGGATTTCGAGTCCCGTTCTGCCGGGCAGGACCATGTCCAGCAGCAGCAGGTCGATGTCGCGGCGCAGGGCCATGTCGCGCCCCACGTCGCCATCGTCAGCCTCCAGCACGGTATAACCGGCATAGGCGAGCGCATCGACGACGCCCCGCCGGATCGGCAGGTCGTCTTCCACCGTAAGGATCGTCTGCGCAGGCATGGGCGTCGAGCGCCTCGGCGTCGCCTGATGACCCAAAGGCGCTTCGGGTGCGGCGCTCGATGAGCCGCGGCTGTTCTGGCGGGCGACCGTCGCCAGGCCGCACCGCTAGTATACGCCATGCCGACAGGCGGTCGCTGTAACGGCATTGTAAACGCGCCTGGCCGGTGTTCGCCGCAGGCGATCAGGGCTACACTGAGGGGCCGACCTGAAACTACCGTCATTGAGCGGGACTCGATCGCAAGGATGTTTTATGAGCGAAACGCCTCAAGCTGCGGCAGCGCCTCCAGCCAGGCGTTGGCGCCCGTTGGAACGCAACGAGCGGCGCGTCGCCGGCGTCCTGGCTGAGAAGGCGAAAACCACGCCCGACAACTATCCGCTGTCGCTCAACGCCGTGGTGACCGGCTGCAATCAGAAGAGCAACCGCTTCCCGCAGATGACGCTCGATGAGGGGCAGGTGCAAGAGGCCCTTGACTCGCTGCGCCAATCGGGCGCCGTGGCCCTTATTCAGGGCGACAGCCGCGTCGAGAAGTATCGCCATCTGCTGTACGAATGGCTCGGCGTCGACAAGGCGGAGCTCGCCGTGATGGCCGAACTGCTCCTCCGCGGCGCTCAAACTGTCGGCGAGCTGCGCGGGCGGGCGGCCCGGATGGAGCCGATCAAGGACATCGGCGAACTGACCCCCATCGTCGATCGGCTCCGGCAGAAGGGACTGCTTGTTTACCTCACGTCCCCCGGCCGGGGCGGCGTCGTGACGCACAACCTTTATCAGCCGCAGGAATTGGCGAAGCTCAAGGCCGACCATGCTGGCGGCGATCTCGCCGAAGGCGCGGTTTCCCACCGCGCCTCAGCTAGCGCTGCGGCGGCCAGCCCCGCGTCCCGCTCCGGCGGGTTCGACGATGTGCGGCCCACGCCCGACCGGCCTGGGTCGGAAGCGGCCACGAAGCCCCCGGCGGCGGGCGACATCGAGCAGCTTCAGATCGAAGTGGCGAACCTGAAGCGGGCCCTTGCAGAAATCCGCGAGCACGTCGATTCCGCGGCCGACGCGCTGCGGCGGGATCTCGAGGACCTTAAGACCCAGTTGGGAATCTGACGCCCCCCGGACCATCGGCATCAGGATGCGTTGCTGTTGCCGTTAACAGGGGCCACGAGGCCCCCTGTCGCCGGGGCGCCTCTGCGGCTCGTCTCGCGTCATTCCTTCGGAGCGCTGTTAGCGGTCACTCAACGCGCCAGCCCGCCGCCGCGACGGCCAGGGCCGTTGTCGCAAAAAACCACAGCGACGCCTGGAATCCGCCCAGCAGGTCGGCCGAGGCGCCCATGATCAGCGGCCCTACGGCGCTGCTGGCGATGCCCACGGTCATGGCCGTGCCGCGGATCCGGCCCAAATGGGCCGGTCCGAAATAGTGGGCCCACGAGGCGCTGGAGACGATCGTCATCAGTCCCTGTCCAGCGCCGTACACCACGTAGGCCGCCAGCGCCGCCGGGCCGCTGCCGCTGCATAGGATGACGCAGGCCAGCATCACGCACGACAACGCCCCGGCGATCAACTGCTTGACATGAAAGCGATCGGCCAGCGGGCCGCTGCCTAACTGCATGCTGGCCATGGCGATCGCCATCAAGGGGGTCGCCCAAGCCGCCTGGCTGCGCCCGAGATGGCAGGCCGCCAGCAGCGATTCCAGGTGGAACATCAAACCGGTCCCGATCAGCGACCAGACGGCCGTCGCCCCCAGCAGCAGCCAGAAGACCGATGTCCGCAGGGCTTCGGCCAGGTTCAGCGACGGCCCTTCGTCTTCGCTCACCAGGCGCCACCCGCGGCGGCCGAGATCGGCCTGTCCCGGCCGCGGCAGGCGCTGCGCTACTTCGGGCGGATAGCCGTCGACCTGCTGTCCCACCTCGCGGGGATGGTCGCGGTAGAGCCAGGCCACGAGCGGCCACAGGCCGCCGGTAAGGATGACGGCAATCGCCACGTAGGCCTGGCGCCAGCCCACGAGGTTGATCAACCCCAATAAGCTCATCGGCACCACGGCCATCGACAGCGCCATGCCGAATTGCATGATTCCGGCGGCGGCGGGCAATCGGCGGTCGAACCAGACGGCCAGCGTGTTGGTGGCCAGCAAGCTCATGACCCCGGCGCCGATCATCCGCAGGCCCAGGCAAGCGACCAGCAGGGTCGCCCCGTTCTGCGCGAGCGAGGCCAACACGCAGGAACCGGCCATCGCCGCAATGGCCGCCAGCAGCGATCGCTTCAGGCCGCAACGGTCGCTTAGCCCGCCGAGATAGGACAACGGCGCGGCGGCCAGCAGCGTGGCCAGCAAATAGGTAGCGGAAAGCTGCGTCTGCGATAGTCCCAGCGACTGCCGCAGAAACGGATTGAAGAACATGAAGCCGTACGTCTGGCCCGGGGCGCTGCAGATCATGATCGCGGTCGCCAACGGAACCATCGCCCAGCCGTAGAAGAACCTGGCCCCGACCCTGCGCGGCGGCAGCAGGTCGGGGGCCTCGGGCGGCGGGGCCGCCAGTTCCGCCCCGGGATAGAGCATCGGTCGAGGCGGGCGCTGGAGTTCTATCGCCGCGGAGGCGGACGATGCGGCGACGGGAGGCATGAATGAATCAGTGCGGTTTAATGAAGCCCGACTTGCCCGGTCCTGGGGGGCGGCCGCGGCGAAAGCGCGCGGAGTATACGGTCGGGACAAGCGGAGGGACACGCCGATTTCCGCGGGGGTTCGTGGGCGCGGGGGGCTTTGACGCAGCTTCCTTGAGCGAGCGGCGCCGCGGGGCGCGAACGTGCGGCGTGCAGCGGCGGGGGCGAAGGCGCCGGTCGCCACGATTAGCCGGCCCGTTTGCCCGGCGGGGCTCGGCGGCCCGCTCTACGAGCCGGCGGCGCTGTCTGCTATCCTGAAATATCGAGCCCCGGACTCCGATTCCAACCAGCACCAGCCGGCCGTCGGGCGGCGCACGTTTGAACCTCTAGTGGCGGCCCACCTCGATAGCAGCGCAAACAGCGGCCGCCTGGCTCGATGGGGCGGTTGGTTGCACCGCTATTTCCTGTTCGTCCTGCTGGGGACCTACCTGCTGGCGGGATTGGCCCCGGGACCAGGCGCCGTCATTCGCCAGTTCAGCGTTCGCCTGCCGTGGGGCGGCGAAGAGCGGGCGTCGATGTTGCTGTTGGGGGTGCTGCTGTTCTGCGCGGCGGCCGTCATTCAGTGGGCCCAGATTCGCGATCTATTGCAGCGGCCCTCGGTCGTGATGATCGGCCTGCTGACCGCCTGGTTCGGTCCCGTGCTATTGGTGGTGGTCGTCGGTCCGCTGCTATCGTGGCTGTCGCCCAGCGAAACGACGGCCGGCGTGATGGTCGGGCTGGCCCTGGTCGCCGCGATGCCGGTGGCCAACTCCTCGGCCGGCTGGACCCAGAACGCCGGGGGGCATGTCGCCCTCAGCCTGGGGCTCGTCGTGCTGTCGATCGTGCTCAGCCCCCTGGCCACCCCCAGCCTGCTGAAGATCATGGGCTGGGCCCTCACGGCCGATGACACGGCCCATATCGAGCAGGTGGTCAACCAGTTCTCCGGCTGGCGGTTTATCTTGTGGGTGATCCTGCCGTCGCTGGCCGGGGCGGTCACGGCATGGGCGGCGGGCAGGGAGCGGATCGCCGCCGCGAAGGCCTGGTTTCGCTTGATCACCCTGGGAACGATTCTGGTGCTCAACTACGCCAACGCCTCGCTGGCGATCGACAAGGCCTGGGCTCATGAGTCGCGCGCGGCGCTGGCGCTGGCCTCGGCGCTGGCGGTTTCGGTGAGCGTCGTGGGGATTCTGCTGGCCGGGGCCCAGACCCGCCTATGCGGGCTCCACCGGCCGGCGTGGATCGCCCTCACGTTCGGACTGAGCATGAAGCACACCGGCCTGGCCCTGGTGCTGGCGGGGGAGTTTCTCAAGGATGAGCCGCGGGTCATCATGGTGGTGCTGCTGACGACGCTGGCCCAGCACGTCGCCGCCGCGGCGATGGACCGGCACATGCAGCGCTGGGCGCTCGACGGGCCGGGGCCGAAGTAGCGCTGCGGCCGCTATTGGTACTCGGGGCGCTGAACCAGCACGATCCAACCTCGCTGTTGCGATTCGGCGCCGCCGCCCTGCGACTCCAGGGCCCGCATGCGAATCGGCTGAAAGGCCCCCCAATACAGGACGTCCGGAGTGAAGGGGTCGACGTAGCCGCTCAGGAAGCTTTGTTCGCTGCTGAAGCGGCGGCCGAACGGGTCGGCTCCCAGGATGTCGGCGAGCAACTGGCTGCCGATCCGCTTGACCTGGCCTTTGTTCTGCCGGGGGTGGTGCAGGATCAGCCCGGCCTGGGGCTTGCCGTCGAGCTCGTCGGGCCGCAGGTCGATCAGCACCACTTCGTTGCCGCCGCTCTGGCTGCTATCGAGGACTTCAAAGTCCGCCAGGTTCACGGACATGGCCAGTACGCCGATCACCGTGGCCGACGGCTGCCCAGGCGGCTCGCGGGCCGGCGCGGCCGCCGGGGCGGCGGGCGGCTCTGGCGGCTTATCGAAGATCGGGACCGAGAACGCCACCTTGAACTTCTGCGTGGTGAAGCTCTGGTACACCGTTGACAGGTGGGGGCTGCGGATCGGGCGAGCCGACTCGATCTCGGCGGAGTCGGTAAGCTCGCGCCCCAGGCCGTGGAAGTAATCCCGGCTCTTGAAGGTCTCGCCCACGCTGTCCCCCTTGGGACTGCGGGCGACCTGCTCGCCGGCGGCGTTGGTGACGAACCAGCTATCGACGGTGACGCCCGTGTCGTGCGTCAGCGACGCGATCCAGTCATCCAGGGCCTCCCGATCGTCCGCGCGGAGGGCCGCGATGAGCTTATCGTCGGCGGCGAGGCGGGTCAGCGTGGCGAAGCGGCCGTCGATCTCGGCGGCCAGCTCGCCGCTGGCCGCGGTGTGGGCGATGGCCGGCAGCGTGGCCCGGGCGTTGCGCTCGCGTTCCTGTTGAACGCCGCTCCGCAGCAGCCAGGCCGCGCCGCAGAGAAACCCGATGATCAGCAGCACCGGCACGCCGCGGTTGATCAGCCACTGGCGATTGCGAGCCAGGACTTCCCGGGCGCGGCGGGGCTTGGAACGCCAGGTGTCGGCCCCTGAGATGCCGGCCGGCTGGGTGGGGGTCATCGCGGCGCCGGCGCCGCCCGCGGCCGAGTACGCCTGGATGAGGCCCGGCAGGGCGTGCCCCTCGGCCAGCGGGGCCAGCGCCGCCGCTACGTCCGCCGGGACGGCAAACCTGTCTTCCGGCCGTTTGGCGAGCATCTTTTGCAGGACCTCCCACAGCTTTCGCGGCAGCGGCTGCGGGTGGTTGCGAATGGGGGGGACGGCGGACTTCTCATTGGCCTTCTCGGGCCGCAGATCGGAATCGTAGAACGGCGGCCGCCCGGCCAGCAGGTGATACAGCGTGCACCCCAGGCTGTAGACGTCGGCCCGGATGTCGACGCTGGTGGTCTTCCACTGCTCGGGCGACATGTACATGCCGGTGCCCATGGCCTTGTTTTCAAAACGGGTGAGCCGCTGCTGGTTGTCTTCGGCCAACAGTGCCAGCCCCAGGTCGAGGATCTTCACGACGGCCCGCTGGCCCTCGCGCGGCTCCGCCAGCGTCGACTCGCCGGAGATCTGGTCGGGGTCGACCAGCGTAACCATCAGGTTCGACGGCTTGATGTCGCGATGGACCATGCCGTTCTTGTGGATGTACTGCAACCCGCGGGCGGCCTGGCGGACGATTTCGCAGGCGTCGGCCACGGCGAGCGGACCGTGGCGGGCGACC